>NZ_JBVJCO010000039.1:7183-38593 GCF_055588525.1 Kitasatospora sp. NPDC041988 | reverse complement strand
ACGAAAAGAGGACACAAAGCACGGGGGACGCCTCGTTACTCCGTTTGCTTCTCCCCCCCCCCCCCCCCCCCCCCCCCCCCCCCCCACCGGCGTGTCGGCCCGGCCGGCCGATTGTGCGCCGATTGCCCCGCCGATCGGGTGCTGTTCAGGCGCGCTGGTCCGGTGGCAGCAGCAGGACGGCCAGTGCGCCCGCGCAGGTCCGCGCGTGCCCGAGGAACCAGTCCAGCCGGTCGTCGGTGAGGTGCGCGGGCGTCGAGCGGACGGCCAGCGCGAACCGGGCCTGCCCGCCACTGTCGAGCACCGGCACCGCCACGGTCCGGACCCCGGTGGCCGACTCGCCGTCGTTGAGCGCGAAGCCCGCGGCGCGGACCTTCACCAACTCCTCGGCCAACAGCCCCGGTTCGGTGATCGTCCGGTGGGTGAACGGCTGCAGCGGGCCGATCGCCGCCGCCCCCGCGTCGCCGGGTCGCGGCCAGGCCAGCAGCACCTTGCCCAGCGCCGTCGAGTGCAGCGGCCGGCGCAGCCCGAGCCCGGTGTCCGGGCGGACCGAGGCGCCGACCAGGATCACCGCGTGCGGACCGCTGCGTATCGCCAGGTCCGCGGTGGCGCCGGTGCGCCTGGCGAGCAGGTCGAGTTCGGGCGCGGCGAGGTGCAGTCCGCGCTGGTGGAAGCTGAGTTGGCCGAGTTCGGCGACGGCCGGGCCGAGCCGGTACCGGGCGGTCTGCTCGTCCTGGTCCAGGAACGCGGCGCTCACCAGCGTGCGGGCCAGCCGGTGCGCGGTGGAGACCGACAGTCCCATCCGGCGGGCCAGGTCCGAGGCGCTCAGGTCGGGGCCGTTGTCGTGGAAACAGTGCAGCAGCCCCAGGGCCCGCTGGACGGCCTGTGCGCCGGCCGGCGGGCTCTGGACGGCGGTGGCGGCCTCGGCCATGGCACCTCGTGTTCTGTCCGGTGCTCCGGCCGGTTCACCGAAGTCGGTTCCAGACTAGGGCAGCCGATGCTTCGGGATTGTGTCGATGGCGTTGCAATGGAATGGCGTTCATGAACAAGTGATCCCATCATGTGGCAAAGCTTGCCTCGTGCTCCGCGCCGTGGAACGCTCGGCACATCGCACCGGACGGCCCCGCCCGGAGCGCCCGCCAGGCGCCGCCGACCAGGGTTGGCTCGCCCGGGAGTTCGCCGCCGACGGCATCGCAGTCCGCTCGCTCCAGGGCGCCCCGCCCGAGGTCGCCGCCGACCACCACTACACCCACGCGCTCACCGGGCTGTTCCGCGAGGGCGGCAACGTGCCGGCGCTCTGCGCCCGTTCGCGCGGCGAGCAGACCCGGCTGGTCGGCCTCACCTGGATCGAGGAGCGCCAGGTCGTCCTGGTCCGCTCCGGCAGCGGGATCACCGCGCCCGGGCAGCTGCGCGGCCTTCGGCTCGCCGTCCCACGTCATGGGATCGGCATCGATTTCCGGCGGGCGATGGCACTGGCCGGCCTGCACAGTGCCCTGTCGCTCGCCGGACTCACCCTGGAGGACGCCGAGTTGGTGGACGTCCCGGCCCTCCGCCCGGCGGCGCGGCGGCGGGGTCGGCTGGCAGGGGCAGTTCCGCCAGCACTGCGGCAAAGTCCCCGCGCGGGCCCGGGAGTTGGAGAGTTCCCCGAATCTCTGGCCCGGAATGAGCCTGTTCCGTCCCGGACCGGGCACCGCGGTGGTCGGCTCCACCGCGCAGGTGATCGAGCGCCTCCAGGAGTTCGAGTCGCTCGGTGTCGACACCTTCATCCTCTCCGGGAACCCGCTGCTGGAGGAGGCCCACCGGGTGGCCGAGACGGTGTTGCCCGCGCTGGGGATCAATCGCCGGTAGCGCGCGGCAGGGTGCCGGGAAGGACGGGGAACGGCACGGGGGAGGTCAGTGCCAGCCGGCGGGCGAAGCGGGCCAGGGTGCGCAGGAGGATCGTCCGCACGGGGACTCCCGGGGTCTCGAAGGACGTGTGCGGACGGTACAACGCCCCGAAACCCCCGCAGGTCACGGCGACGGTGTGGGCCGAGCCGTCTCGGGCCACACCGCGCGACGCCGCGTCCCGCGAGGCCGCGCCACGACGTGCCGTGCGGCAGCCGGCGGTCTCAGCGGCTCAGCGCGTCGATCTCCGCGAGCTCCTCGGCGGTCAGCGGGCCGCCGTTCAGCGCGTCGATGTTCTGGTCCAGCTGGGCGACGCTGCTGGCGCCGATGATCACCGAGACCACCCGCTCGTCCCGCAGCACCCACGAGAGCGCCAGCTGGGCGAGGGTCTGGCCGCGCCGTTCGGCCACCTTGTTCAGCGCCCGCAGCTGCTCCAGCTTCGCGCCGGTCAGTGCCTCCTCCTTGAGGAAGTGCCCGACCGACATCCGCGAGCCCGCCGGCACCTCGCCGGAGAGGTAGCGATCGGTCAGCAGGCCCTGCGCGAGCGGCGAGTAGGCGATCAGGCTGGTCTGCGTCTCGCCGACCGCGTCGAGGACGTCGTCCTCCACGTACCGGTTGAGGATCGAGTACGCGGACTGGTTCATCAGCACCGGCGTGCCCAGCTCGCGCAGGATCGCCACCGCCTCCCGGTGCTGCTCCGCCGGGTAGTTGGAGATGCCCGCGTACAGGGCCTTGCCCGAGCGCACCGCCGAGTCCAGCGCCCCCATCGTCTCCTCCAGCGGAGTGTCCGGGTCGTGGCGGTGCGAGTAGAAGACGTCCACGTAGTCCAGGCCCATCCGGCCCAGCGACTGGTCCAGACTGGCCAGCAGGTACTTGCGGCTGCCGCCGTCACCGTACGGGCCCGGCCACATGTCCCAGCCCGCCTTGCTCGCGATGAACAGCTCGTCCCGGTACGGGCGGAAGTCCTGCGCGAACAGGTGGCCGAAGTTGCGCTCGGCACTGCCGTACGGCGGACCGTAGTTGTTCGCCAGGTCGAAGTGGGTGATGCCCCGGTCGAACGCGCGGCGCAGTACCGCCCGCTGCACGTCCAGCGGCTGGGTGTCACCGAAGTTGTGCCACAGACCCAGCGAGACGGCGGGCAGCTGGACGCCACTGCGGCCGGCCCGGCGGTAGGTCATCGAGGCATAGCGGTCATCCGCGGCGAGATAGGTCATGGCGGACATCCTGCCAGTCCGGCGGCCGGGATCAAGCTCTTGCCCCGCTCCTGGCCGGTGCATATGCTCGCGGTGGATCGTGTGTGTGCGAGGCGAAGGGGGAGCGGGGATGTCCGACCGTGCCGCGCCCCTGCGCTGTTGTCGCCCCAGCAGCCCCAGCGGCCCGAGCGGCCTCGGCAATCCCCGCGGCCTGCGCCCCGCCGCGCGCTGACACCGCCCGAGAGCCGACCCCCGCGCGATCCCGCCCCGGTGCTGCCCCCGTGCGAGCGCAGCCGTCTGCCGGGCGCCCTGCCGGGCCGTCACCGAAGCCCCGGGCCCCGCCGTATCCCGGCGGAGCCGATCTCCGAGCGCCTCGCAGGCCACCGAATGCCCTCAAATGCCCTCGAAGGCCATCGAAGGCCCTGCGGGCCGCCAAGTGGTCGTCCAGGCCACCGAACGCCCCACAAGGAGGCCGCCATGCGGTTCACCGTCTCGTCCCTCGTCTCCAACGGACCCGACCCCGTCACCGGCGTGCAGCGCACCCCGTACGAGAAGCTGCACAACGTCATCGACCAGGCCGTCACCGCCGAGCGGCTCGGCTTCGACGGCTACGGGGTGGGGGAGCGGCACGGTGAGCCGTTCCTCTCCCCGGCGCCGCCCGTGCTGCTCAGCGCCATCGCCGCCCGCACGTCCACCATCAGGCTCTTCACCACCGTCACGGTGCTCAGCATCCTGGACCCGGTCCGGGTCGCCGAGGACTACGCGGTGCTCGACCAACTCTCCGGCGGCCGCCTCGAATTGATCATCGGCAAGGGCAATGACCCACGCCACTTCGACCTGTTCGGCCTGCCGGAGGAGCGCCAGTGGGATGCGCTGGCCGAGAACTACGGCCTGCTGCACCGGCTCTGGCGTGAGGAGAAGGTCAGCTGGGAGGGGTCGACCCGGCCGCCGCTCAAGGAGGTGACCACCTCGCCGCGCCCGTGCCAGGAGCCGATCCCGGTCTGGCACGGCAGCGCGACCAGCGAGCAGTCCACCGATCTCGCCGCCCGCTACGGTGATCCGCTGTTCTCTGCCAACTCCTTTCATCCACTGGCGAAGTACAAGGCGCTGGTCGACCACTACCGCGAGCGCTGGGAGCACTACGGCCACGATCCGAAGGACGCCAGGGTCGGCACCGGTTTCGGCGGCCTGTTCGTCGCCAGGCGCTCGCAGGATGCCGTCGAGGGCTTCCGTCCGTACTGGGACGCGCTGTTCAAATCCGCGGCGGGCAAGCACAACAACTCGCCGTTCACATCGCTGGAGGACGCGCTGGAGCGCGGTTCGGCGCTGGTCGGCAGCCCGCAGCAGGTGATCGAGAAGATCCACCGCTACTACGAGGCCTTCGGCAACGAGGTGGTCGGCATCGGCGTGGACTCGCTCACCGAGGAGGTGCAGCACGAGCAGCTGGAGCTGTTCGCGAGCGAGGTCGCGCCGGTGATTCGCCGTCAACTTCCATGACCGAAAGGAGGCCTGACGTACAGGCAGAGGTGGCCGGGATGCTGTCCGGGCGGCCGCCGCCCCGACCGTTCCCCCGGGGTGACGCGCGCCACCACCGCGCGGTGAATGCCGCGCTCCGTTCCGGGGGACGGTGACCGCACAGGGTCGTGGACCGCCGGGGGGCGGCCCACGGCCCGTCTGCGGTTCACACACTCCCGGGGATTTCTGTACCTACTGGTATGGACACTGTACCTACAGGTATGTACAGTGATCCGCATGGCAGCAACCCAGGACCGCCTCATCGAGACCACCCAGGAACTCCTCTGGGAACGCGGCTACGTCGGCACCAGCCCCAAGGCCATCCAGCAGCGCGCCGGCGTCGGCCAGGGCAGCATGTACCACCACTTCACCGGCAAACCCGACCTTGCCGCCGCAGCCCTGCGCCGCAGCGCCGCGCAGATGCGCGCCATCGCCGAGGCCGACCTGGCCGGCCCCGGCACCGCCTACGACCGGATCGCCGCCTACCTGCACCGCGAACGCGAGGTGCTGCGCGGCTGCCGGATGGGGCGGATGGCCCAGGACCCGGACGTCATCGCCGACCCGCAGCTGCGCGCACCCGTCGAGGAGACCTTCGACTGGCTGCGCGGCCGTCTCGCCGAGGTGGTCGCGGAGGGACAGGCCGCCGGTGAACTCACCCCCGCCGCCGACCCGGCCGACACCGCCGCCGCCGTGGTCGCCGTCGTCCAGGGCGGGTACGTGCTCGCCCGCGCCGCCGGCACCGCCGAGCCGTTCGAGCAGGCCGTCCGCGGCGCCCTCGGCCTGCTCGCCGCCCACCGGGCCGGCTGAAGCACCCGCCTGAAGGACCCGCCGCCCGCCGGATCGGCTGAAGCCCGCCTGAAGCGGGCCGCCGCACCGGCTGAAGCGCCCGGCCCGGAGCCACGATTCAGGGAGACCACCCGTGCACGCCATGCAGTACGAGATCACCCTCCCCGCCGACTACGACATGGGGATCATCCGCAAGCGGGTCGCCGACAAGGGCCACCTGCTCGACGCCTTCCCCGGCCTCGGCCTCAAGGCGTACCTGATCCGTGAGCGCGGCCGGGCGGGCTCTCCCGTCAACGAGTACGCCCCGTTCTACCTCTGGCGCACCCCCGAGGGCATGAACGGCTTCCTCTGGGGCCCGGGCTTCCGCGGCCTGAGCCAGGACTTCGGCCGCCCCGCCGTCCGCCACTGGCTCGGCACCGGCCTGCGCCGTGGCACCGCCCTGCGCCGTGGCCCCGCCCAGGACGCCCCCGTCACCGCAACCCGCCACGCCGCCTGCCACGCCACCCGGCACATCGAACGCCTCCCGGAGAGCGCCGACCCGGCCGAGGCCGTGGAGGCCGCCCTCGCCGCCCTGCCCGACCACCCCGCCCTGCACACGGCCGCGGTCGCCGTCGACCCCAGCCGCTGGGAACTGTTGCGCATCGCCCTCTGGGACGGCCCCGCCCCCGAGGCCGAACCCGGCACCCGCTACGAGGTGCTGCACCTGTCCAGCCCCGAACTCGACCGGCTGCCCGCCGGACGCCACTGGTGAAAGGACCACCCTTCCGATGGACTCCACCGCGCTCACCCCCGCCCCGTCGGACCGCGCCGCCGGCTACACCCTGCTGAACGAACTCGCCGACCCGCAGACCCAGGCCACCACCCTGCAGGGCCTGGACGAACTGGCGCCCGGCTTCCCCGACTGGATCGTCACCAGTCTCTTCGGCGGCACCTACCAGCGGCCCGGCCTCGCCCTGCGCGACCGTCAGATCGCCAACCTGGCCGCCCTCACCGCTCTCGGCGGCGTCGAACCACAGCTCGCCGACCATGTCCGCAACAGCCTGCGGATCGGCGTCACCCGGGAGGAGATCACCGAGGTGCTGGTCCACCTCGCGCCCTACGTCGGCGTCCCCAAGGCGCTGGCCGGCCTGCGGGTCGCCGCCGCGACCTTTGCCGAGTCCGAATGACCACCGCCGCTCCGGGCGCCACCGTCCGCACCGTCCTCGGCGACCTCGACCCCGCCGAACTCGGCGTCTGCGACGCCCACGACCACCTCTTCCTCCGGAGCCCCCGCCTCCCGGGCGAGGAACTGGACGACGCCGCCGCGGCCGAGGAGGTCCTGCGCGCTTTCGCGGCGGCGGGCGGGCGGGCTTTCGTCCAGTGGACCCCGTACGGCATGGGACGCGGCGGTGACGCGCTCGCCGGGCTCTCCCGGTCCACGGGCGTCCACCTGGTCGCGGCCACCGGCCTGCACCAGGCCGTCCACTACGACCCGGCCGTGCTCGACGCGCTGTACGAGGGGCTCGGCGAGCTGTTCACCGCCGAGCTGACCACCGGACTGCGCGACGCCCCCGGCGGCGTCCGGGCCGGACTCATCAAGGTGGCCGGCGACTACCACGGCCTCGGCGGCCACACGCGCCGCGTGATGGCGGCCGCCGCCGAGGCCCACCATGCCACCGGCGCCCCGATCGCCGTCCACCACGAGCTCGGCACCGCCGCGTCCGACGTCCTCGACCTGCTCTGCGACGGGTACGGCGTGCCGCCACAGCGGGTGATCCTCGGCCACCTCAACCGCCTCCCCGACCTGCGGCTGCACCGGCACCTCGCCGCGTCCGGCGCGTACCTCGCCCTGGACGGCCCCTCCCGCGCCCACCACGCCACCGACCACCACCTGTTCGACACCGTCGCCGCCCTGGTGGAGGCCGGTCACGCCCCGCAACTCCTCCTCGGTGCCGACACCACCACCCGCACCGCCCGCCACACCCCCGGCCCGACGCACCTCCTCACCGCCCTCGCGCCGCGCCTCGCCCGCGAGTTCGGCCCCGAGCTGCCCGAGCTCCTCCTGACGGCCAACCCGGCCCGGGCCCTGGCCGTGGCCTGGCGCGCCTGAGCGGGCCGGTCAGCGGCAGAGCGCGTCGATGTCGTCCGAGAACGTGGCGAACTCGGCCTGAGCCTCCGCGATGATCTCGCGGGCGGGCCGGCGCGGGGTGGTCGCGTGGCGGCCGGCGAGGTCGGCCAGGGCCGCGTCCGGGCGGGCGTCCCGCTCGCCGTCCACGGCGGCCTCCAGCGGGCCGAAGCCGTCGGCCAGCACCCAGAGGAAGTCGCAGAGGCTCCCGGCCACCACGCCCCGCTCGCCCTCCGAGCCCAGGAACACCACCGGCTGCTGCACGAGCGGGCGGCCTGGCCGCACCAGCCAGAGGGCGGCCAGGCCGCCCGTGCCGTCCTGGCCGAACACCCGGTAGGCGTCGCCGTCGAGATCCCGGTTGCCGGTCCAGAGCCGAATCCACCCGGTGGTCTCCTCGGCGGAGTCGAAGGCGTCGTACGGCTCGAAGTCGACGCCCTCGCCCTCCTCGCCGTACTCGAACTCCACCCGGGCCACCTCGGCCAGGGCGGGCGGGAAGCTGCGGTCGTCACCGGTCGTCTCGATCACGGCCGCACGCTAACGCCTCCCACCGACAGCCCGATCCGCCGCCCGCCGCTCAGGACCCGCTGCCGACCGACCGACGTGCCGACCACCGGCCCATCGGCCGCCGCCCGGTGGCCGGATCCCCGTGCCGGGGTTTGAATCTGAGCAACCACGGCACCCGAAGCCCCGGCGGAGAGGCGGATCCGAGGATGTACCGATGGCTCGCCCCGGCCAGGATCGCCTTCGCGCTCCTCACCGTCGTCGCGCTCGGCTTCGCGGGTCACCGCGCCGCGACCGGCATCACCGGGCTGCCGAACTTCTTCGGTTACTTCGGCAACCTCAGTGCCATGGCCGCCGCGGTCGTCCTGCTGCTCGGCGGAGGGGCCGCACTGACCGGCCGGCGCCCGGTGCCCGGTACGGTGCGGGGTGCGGTGCTGCTGTGCACGACCGTCACCGGGCTCGCGTACGGACTGCTCCAGGCGCCCTACCCCGTCGACATGATGGTCCCGTGGGTCCACCACGTCGTGCACCAGCTGGTGCCGGCCGCAGTGCTCGCCGACTGGCTGGTCGACCCACCGGAGCGCCGGATCCGCCCGGTGGAGGCGGCCGGCTGGCTGGTGCTCCCGCTGCTCTACCTCGCCTACACGCTGCTCCGCGGCCTGATGGTCGACTGGTACCCGTACCGGTTTCTCGACCCGACCACCCCGAGCAGCTACGGCGGCTACTGCCGGGTTGCGGGCGCGTCCTTCCTGACGACCGGGGCCTTCGCCCTGGTCGGGGCCGCGCTGCTCTGGGCGGGCAACACCCTGGGCGACCGCCGGGCCGCCCGTACCGGCACCACGCCGACCGGCCGCCGCGCGCACGCCCGGCCGACCTGAACGCGAGCGCCGAGCACCGGGCATCAGCGCCGAGCACCGGCGCCGAGCACGAGCCCCGGGCACGAGCCCTGAACGCGAGCCCTGAACGCGACCCGGCCGGTCCGAGCAGGCGGTCCGAGCAGGCGGCCCGAGCAGGCGGTCCGACTACGAGCCGGCCTCAGCCCCCGAGGGCCCGCAGGATCGGCTGGCCCAGGGTGCCCAGCCAGCCGGCCAGTGCGGAGAGCGGCCCGAGCAGGCCGGTGCCGGCGGCGACGAGGGCGCCGGCCGAGCCGAGCAGCTTGGTGATCCGGGTCAGTCGGCCGGCCACCGCCTCGCGGTCCGGCTCCGGCCTGGCGACCTCCGTGTCGAGCGAGTCCAGTTCGGCCCGGACCTCGGGCGCCACCGCCGGCGGCAGCTGCGCCTGCTCGACGGCCGTACGGAGTTCGCCGACCAGCCCGCGCACGTCCTGCCCGTCCGCCGTGAAGTGGCCGGACTGGCCGCCGTGGACGGTCTGGTCGCCGCCGACGTTGTTGATCACGCCGCCCTGCTGGCTGCCGATGTTGAAGACCATGGCCCGGCCTCCTGTGATGGACTCGATGCGGTGGCTTGAGGCGCCGGCTCGACGCGCCGGCTCGACGCGTCGGCCCGGGCCGGAGGCCTGATGGGGGCGCCGCGCTGGGCTCAGCGCGGCGGGGGCGGCACGTTCAGCCGACGAGACTCCTCCTCCTCGAAGCGGCGGCGCCGCGAGGTGGTCACGATGTGCAGGACGATGCCGACGATCATCAGGATGCTGCCGATCGCCGCCGCCGCGAAGCCGATGGCGCCGACCGGTACTCCGCCGACCTTCGGCCCGAGCAGGTCGGGTACGGAGTAGTCGGGGTTCTCGAACTGGGCGGCGTTGTTGGTGTGGACGATGAACCTGACCAGTGCCCAGCCGTAGACTCCGCCGCCGACCACGAACAGCAGGAAACCGGCGACGACCAGGTGCCGCGCCCGGGTGCGGGTGGCGGCGATCTCGCGGAAGAAGCTGTCCCGCCGCGCCTGCGTCACGTAGTTGTACTGGTCCCTGGCGACATTGCTGAGGTTCCCGGCCTGCTGCTGCCCCACATCGAACCGCTGCCCCGCGTCGAACCGCTGCCCGGCGTCGAACCGCTGCCCCGCTGCGGGCTGCGGTTGCCGCTGCGGCTGCTGCTCCGGTTGCGGAGGGTGTGCAGGTTGCGACGGCTGCGGCCACTGGGGCTGTGCCGGTTGTGATGGCGGCACCCACTCGGGCCGTGGTGGTGGTGATGGCGGCGGCGGTTCCTGCGGGGACGGCGGCGGGACGGTCTGGGCGGTCACCGTCAGCCCCGCCGCGCCGATGCCGGGGACGGTCACGGCGGTGTCGCGCGGCTCCTCGTAGTGCACCTCGAAGGGGCCGAAGTCCAGCACGTCCCCGGTGTGCAGCTCCTGCTGCCCGAGCACCGGGTGGCCGTTCAGCCGGGTGCCGTTGGTGGACGCCAGATCCTCGACGGTGGTGTGCCCGCCGGACCGCCACACCACCGCATGGCGCCGGCTGACGCCGGGATCGCCCACGTGGATCTGACACTCGGAGTCCCGGCCGACCGTCATCGGCTGATCGGCGAGGACGAAGACCTGCCCCCGGAGCCGGTCGGGGCTGTCCACGACGAGGCGGGGTAAGGCCTGCTCTCGCGAAGGCGGGCTCATGGCACTACCTCCTGCCGGGTGAGACCGGCGAACCGGTGAACCACCGACGGCGGCGAATCGATCCGCCCGCCCGCCGGCTCGGGTGCCTTCCCTTCCAGTAAAGGCCACCTCCCCCCTGGGCGACAGCCCGACCGGGGTGCGATCCGGGAAACCGCCGACTGGCCGGCATGGCGATCACGCCGGCCACCGTCTCCGGCCCGGCGAAGCCGTGGCCGAGGGCGGGGGGAGTTTTGCTGTGTCGATGCGATGCGCCGCGCCACCCGGGCGCGTGACGCCACAACGACATGCCGCGCCTACCAGGCATGTCGCGCCAACCGGACACGCTGCGCCGAAGTGGCACATCACGCCACCGTGCCCGCCCGCCCGCGTACGCTGACCGCCGTGACCGGACGCCCCACCCTGAACCAGCGCCGCCGTGACGCCACCCGGCTGGAGATCGCCCGCAACGCCGCCGCACTCTTCGCCGAACGCGGCGCCGAGGGGGTCACCGCCGAGGAGATCGCCCTTGCCTCCGGCATCTCGCTGCGCACCTTCTACCGCTACTTCTCGGTGAAGGAGGACGCCGTCGCCCCACTGCTGGCGGCGGGCGGGCGGCGCTGGGTGCTGCTGTTCGCGGAGAGCTCGGCCGAGCTGCCGGTGCGTGAGGCGCTGGAGCGCTCGGCGGCCGAGTCGCTGACCCCGGCCGACGACCCGGCCATCGAGGCCATGCACTGGACCCGCGACCTGCTCCGGGACCCGCGCCTGGCCGACGTCTGGCAGCGGGTGCACGGCGACTCGGAGGAGCGGCTGCACGAGGTGATCGCCGCCCGTTGCCCGCGCGGGACGGACGCGCTGGAGATCCGGCTCGCGGCGGCGGCCGCCACTACCGCCATTCGGGTGGCGTTGGAGGAGTGGGCCTTCTCGGAGGCCCCGACCGTCGGCCCGGGCTCGCCCCAGGAGCTGGGCGCCCGCTGCATGCGCGAACTGACCGCGGGCCTGCGCCTCTGGACGCTCGTCAGCTGACCCGGCGCCAGTTCACCACCGCCCGCCCGCCCGCCCGCCCGCACCACCGCCCGCCCGCCCGCCCGCACCACCGCCCGCCTCGCGGCACGCCCGAACCACCACACGCGCCCACCCACCACCGCCCCGCACCACCGTGACGCACCGCCACAGCGCACCGCCGCACGCCCGACGTCATACTTCCGGACCCCGTCCGCCCCGCAGATCCCCGCTGGTCGGCGGGTCCGGAAGGCCTCCGCGGACCGCTAGGGTTGTCGATCGAGCCTCGGCGACGGCCCCCGCTGCGGACGGGGGAACCGGGGTGGCCGTCCCGAGTGTCCTGGCAACTGACCGCCGGTGGTCGGGGCGGGGGACGTACGAGGCGTGGGAGCAAGTAGGACATGGGTCTGACGAGCCACAAGGTGCTGGCGCTGACCGTATTGATCGCGGTCGTGATGATGGCCGGCACGGTCTGGCTGTGGCCGAGGCTGGCGAAGCAGACCTGGCAGGCAGTGCTCGGCCGGATCGGCGCGCTGCTCGCCACCCAGCTCACGGTGCTCGCCGCACTCGGCCTGGTGGCCAACAACTACTTCGCCTTCTACAGCAGCTGGGACGACCTGCTCGGCACCGGCGACTCCGGCCCGGTGGTCATCCAGAACAAGGCGGACGCCTCCGGCCGGCTCACGGTGGAGACCATCGGCCACGCCTCCGTCCAGGGCGGCGGTGCGCTCGGCCGCGAGCCCAAGCAGTCCGGCGAGATCCGCGAAGTGCGGATCGACGGTGCCACCACCCGGCTCTCCACCGAGGGGTACGTGTACCTGCCGCCGCAGTACTTCCAACCGGAGTACGCGCAGAGGCAGTTCCCGGTGGTGATCGTCAGCACCGGCTTTCCCGGCATCGCCAAGAACCTGGTGACCCGGCTGAACTACCCGGGCGCGGCGCTCAAGCTGCTCCAGGAGGGGAGGATGCAGCCGACCGTGATGGTGCTGGTGCGTCCCTCGCCCGCGCTGCCGCTGGACACCGAGTGCGAGGACATCCCGGGCGGTGCCCAGTCGGAGACGTACTTCACCAAGGACGTCCCGTCGGCACTCCAGGCGAGCTACCGGGTCTCCGCCGACCCGCAGGCGTGGGGCTTCATGGGCAACTCGACCGGCGGCTACTGCGCGCTCAAGCTCGCCATGCGGCACCCGGAGGTCTTCCCGACCGCCGTCTCGCTCTCCGGCTACTACCAGGCCGCCGACGACCCGACCGTCCCCGACCTCTTCAAGGGCAGTGAGCGGCGCCGCGACGAGGCCGACCTGATGTGGCGCCTCAAGAACCTGCCGCAGCCCAAGGTGTCCGTGCTGCTGGCCGGGACGAAGGAGGGCGACGGCAACTACCGGCGCGAGACCGAGGCGTTCGTCGCCGCGGTGCAGAGCCCGATGAAGGTCTCGTACAGCATGCTGCACACCGGCGGCCACAACTTCGAGACCTGGAGCAAGCTCCTGCCGTCCTCGCTGGAGTGGCTCTCGCAGCACCTCAAGGTGCCGGGCCAGCCGGTCTGAAAGGGCTCACGGGTCTGGCCGGTCAGACCGGTCGGACCGGAGTACCCCGCGTAGGAGGGCACAACCCGCCCGCTCAGGCCACCGGCTCCAGCGTGCCCGTGTGCAGCTCGCCGACCCGGCCGCCCTCGCCCTCGTACGTCCAGAACGCACGCACCGTCAGCTTGCCGAGGTCCATCACGTGGCTGACGGTGATGCCGCTCTGCTCGGTCCAGCTGACGAAGTACAGCTCCGGGCCCACTTCGGCGACGTGCAGCGCCACGTCCTCCCACTGGCCGGCCGACTCGCCGAGGCCCTCCCAGCGCAGCCGCTTGCCGTCGGCCGAGTACGCGTTGCGGAAGGCCGCGCCGTTGTCGACCTGGAAGAGGTAGGTGCGGCCGGCGAAGGCGGGCAGGGGCGCGGTCATGGCGGGACGGGTCCTCGTCTCTGGTCTGGGCGGCACGGCACTGCGGGTGGAGCTCCAACCTATCCGACGGGTGACCTCCGCGGCGGCGTTGCGGCCACCCCGCCACGGCACGGGCCGCCACGCCGCCCGCCCGCCGGGTGTGACGCCGGCACATGGGCGGCCCGGCGGCCCGGCCGTACCGTGCAGCTCCGGCCCACCGGGACGTGGGCCCCGCCCAGCCCGCCACCAGCCCGCCCGCCCACCGGCCCGACCAGGGAGCCGCCGATGCCCGCCACCTCGCGCCGTACCGCCAGACGCCTGCCCGCCATTGAGCGCCTTGCCGCCGGGCGCCTGCCCACCGCCTCGCGCCCCGCCGCCGGACGCCCGCCCGCCGGTACGCGCCCGCCCACCGCCTGGCGCCGTACCGCCGGACGCCTGCCCGCCGCCCTCACCGTCCTCCTCACCCTCGCCGCGCTCCTCCTCTGCGCGCCCCCACCCGTGTCGGCGGCCACCGCCCCCGCCACCGCGTCCCTCGCCCTGGAGGCCACCTTCCCCGCCCCCGGCAACGGCTGGGCCAAGGTCGAGCGCTACCTGGACACCACGACCGGCTTCCGCGCCGAGCAGTACCCGCCCGGCGGGCGCGGTGACCAGGACGGCGCCCGCCTCACCTATTTCGGCGGCGTCCGCCAGCCCTTCTCCGGGCGTTTCCTGCTCTACTCCGCCGCCGGCTGGGACACCGGCAGCCGCGCCACGCCCGTCCTGCTCGTCCACGGCGCCAACGACAACGCCGACCGCGCCTGGGCCGACCCGAACGAGAGCGGCACCTGCGGCGCGTCCGCCTGCCCCTCCACCGGCCTCGCCCAGTACCTCGCCGGCACCGGCCACCGCGTCTTCGCGATCGGGTTCGCCCACAAGCAGGGCGACAACCTGCTCCAGGCGCAGGCCGTCGGCGACGCGATCGCCCTGATCCGCGCCCGGCTCGGGGTGCCCCAGGTGGACGTGGTCGCGTGGAGCAAGGGCGAGGTCGCGGCCCGCGCGTACGTGTCCTCGGTGCGCCCCTCCTGGGGCCGGGCGTACGCGGGTGACGTCCGCCGCCTGGTCACCGTCGGCGGGCCGAACGGCGGCCTGGACTACGTGTACGCGCACGGCTGGGCGTTCTCGCTGGCCACCTGGCCGGCCTGCGGCGGCACCGCCAACGCGCCGTCGCCGCACCTGTACATGACCTGCTACGGCACGTACACCGCCCAGCCCTGCCTCGGCGTGCTGCCCAGCGGCGGGTACGACTGCTACCCGGGCCAGCGCCAGCTGCTCGCCCGGTGGGACGCCACCTACGGCGTGGACGGCTCCGCCCAGGACTGGTGGACGACCTACTACGGCGGCCAGGGCTACTACACCTCCGGCCAGGGCATCCAGGCGGCCATCGACGCCGGCTCGCTGATCGGGCCGCTCCAGCAGGCGGGCATCCCGGTGGCGGTCCGCACCTACCTGCTGGCCGGTGGCTCGGCCGACATCCCCGGCGTGCTCAACGAGAACCGCGGGCCGAGCGACGGCATCGTCTTCACCCGCAGCGCCCTGGACGCCACCGGGATCGGTACCGTCGGCGGCACCCGGCTGCTCACCGGGCTCAACCACCTGGAGCTGGCCTGGTCCCCGGACGCGATGAGCCAGGTGGACGGCTGGCTCGGCTGACCGGTCGGCCAACTGATCCACTCCGTACCGTCGTTGATCGACTCCACTGTGAGCTGCGCGACAACGCCCCCCGTCGGGTTGTCGCCTCCCGGACGGCCTGCCTAGCCTGCACGGGACGTCCGCTTCGCGGACCTCCGCCGTCGGGACGCCGAGTCCTGTCCACCCGCCGGCCGGCAACCGAGCACCACAGCGGACGGGAGCGGGGGACCCAGGTCAGTGCCAGGCCCGTGCGCTCTCCGCGCGCGGGCCGCGGCTAGGGGTGAAGCCGCTCCACAGGCGGCCGGGCAACCTCAGCCCGAACCCGACAGCTCACCTCGCAGGCGTCGCAGAGGACACTGCCATGCAGAAGCCTGCCCGGCGCAACGCGCCGCGCCATGCCCGCCCCTCCCGCCGCGGCCGCAACGCCGCCTTCGCCGTCACCGGCGCGCTCGCCATCAGCGGCGCCGGCCTGCTCGGCGTACCGGCGGTGAGCGGGGCCCAGGCGGCCACCGCGCCGACCGTCACCCAGGACAAGCTCGGCCCGGCGACCATGGTCGCGGGCAAGGCCTCCACCGCCTCGCTGACCGTCCACTCGTCGGCCTGCTTCACCGCCAAGACGGTCGGCGTCGGCGTGCGCGACGCGGCGGGCCACAACCTCGACTTCCCCGGCAACGTCGCGAACGCGCAGATCTGCCCGAGCGGGCTGTCGATCACCACCGGCTCGCGCACGCTGCCGGCCGGCACCTACACCCAGTTCGGCTTCTGGCAGGACAACGGCGGCGCCTGGCACAACCTGGCCTCCCGGCAGCTCGTGGTCTCCAACGCCACCGCCACCCCGAGCCCCACCCCCACCCCGGCGCCGACCGGCACCCCCGCGCCGACCAGCACCCCGACCACCGCTGTGCCCGTCGCCGGCAAGAAGCTCACCTGGTCCGACGACTTCGACAGCCTCGCCCTGGGCTCCCGCTGGACCGCCGACAAGAGCAGCTCGTACCACTACGGCGACCACAACCCGAACGACAACAAGCTCGACTGGCTGAACAAGAACAACGTCAGCGTCTCCGGCGGTGTCGCCACCTTCACCGCCAAGCCGAGCACCCACACGCTGGAGAACGGCAAGCAGGCCTGGGACACCGGGCTGCTCACCACCGAGTACTCCAGCGAGGGCTTCAAGGTGAAGACCGGCGACTACATCGAGACCCGGGTCAAGCTCCCGGCCGGTACCGGAGCCTGGCCGGCGCTCTGGACCTGGAACAGCACCAGCGGCACCCACGGCGAGATCGACAGCTTCGAGTACCACACGGACAACGCCAACCTGCTGGAGCTGACCAACCACATCAACCCGAACCACAAGTACGTCACCGACGCGACGGCGATCGCCCATGACAAGTGGGTCACCGTCGGCACCCATTACGGCGCCACCTCGGTCGACTGGTACATCAACGGTGTGAAGGTCTTCTCGGACGGTACGGGCGTCGGCGCCAACTGGTCGGCGTACCCGATCCTCAACCTGTCCCTGAGCGCGGGGCAGTACCACCCCGCGCCGCAGGGCACGACTCCGATCACCTTCGCGGCGGACTACGTCCGGGTCTACCGCTAGGACCGGACGTGGAGACCGCCTGCCCCGTCAGGAGCGGGCGGTCTCCACGACGTGGATCGTGAACGGCTGCCGGTTGTTCGCATCGTTCCGGTCGTCGTCACCGCGCACCGCGACATAGCCGCCGCTCAGGTCGCCGACGGGGACGGTGGGGGCGAGTCGGACCGGGACCTGCGCCGTCGCGCTCTGGTACGCGCCCAGCCCGGCCGGGAAGGTGCAGCGCACCCGGTGGCCGTTCTGGAAGTCGTAGCAGTTCTCCGGGAAGAACGGCCCCTCGGCCGTCACCCCCTCCGGCAGGGTGACCACCACGGTGAACGGGGAGGCCGTCCGGTCCGGTCCGGTGTTGGCGATGAAGGCGTGCACCGTGGTGGTGCCGCCGGGCGCGGCGGCGGCCGGGTCGATCCGGACCACCTCCAGGTCGGAGTCGGACGCCGCCGGTGCCGCGGGTGCGGCGACCTCCGCAGCCGGATCGCCCCCGGGCTCCGGGTCGGCGCCCGGACACGCCCACGCCGGCCCGGCGGCCAGCGCCACCAGCACCGACCCCACCGTCAGTGACCTGCCGAAGTAACCCCGTACGGATCCACTGCGCGACATCGCCGCTCACCCTGCCCTCTGCGTTCCGGCGCCCCGCACCGTCGCGGGGCGCGTCCGCACCCAGCGTGACCGACCGGCCCGCCGTGGCCGGGCCAACCCGCCCTCGGGCCGCTCGAACGGGCGAACACATCCGCAGGGGTTCACCGGGCCGGCTTCCTGGGCGCGAAACCCTCGGTGACGTCGGGTCAGGGGGCCAGGACCTGCCCCAGCCGGGCCGCGATGTGGTGCATCACCGGTACCAGGGAGGCCGCTCCGGCCTGCTCCTCCAGTGCCCGGATCCGGGCCTCCGGGCCGGAGACCGAGAGCGCCGTCGGGGTCGGCGCGCCCGGCACCGCGAGGGCGATGCAGCGCACCCCGATCTCCTGCTCCTGGTCGTCCACCACATAGCCGCGCTCGCGCGCCTCCGCCAACTGGAGCAGCAGCTCCTGCGGGTCGGTCACGGTGTACGAGGTGTGCGCCGGCAGCGGGTTGGGGCCGAGGACCGCCCGCGCCTCCTCCTCGGACAGCTGGGCCAGCAGGGCCTTGCCGACACCGGTGCAGTGAGGCTGCACCCGGCGGCCGACCTCGGTGAACATCCGCATCGAGCGCCGCGACTGCACCTGCCCGACGTAGACCACCTCGCCGCCCTCCAGCACGGCCAGGTTGGCCGTCTCGCCGGTGGCCTCCATCAGTTCGGCCAGGTAGGGGCGGGCCCAGCTGCCGAGCAGCCGGCCGGCCGTCTCGCCGAGCCGGATCAGCCGCGGGCCGAGGGTGTAGCGGCGCGCGGTGTCCTGGCGCACATAGCCCTGCTGGACGAGGGTACGAACCAGTCGGTGGATGGTGGGCATCGGAAGCCCGGAGGTGGTGGAGAGCTCGCTGAGCGTCGCCACGCCGCCGGAGTCGGCCAGCGCCTCCAGCAGCTGGAAGGCGCGCTCGACGGACTGCACACCGCCGCTCGCGCGGTCCTTGCCCGTCGTCGATGCTGTGTCGGGGGTCGCAACCACCGGCGTTCCCTTCGATGTCGGGGGAGGAGTAGAGTCCCTGCGATCACCTCAACAAACCGTTGAAATTCTGTATCGCGGAAACTAGTCTCCACCTTACAGAATCGAACCCGCCAGTAGTGGGGTTCAGATCGGTTCAGATCAAGGAAGTTCCCACCGGAGCTCCCTTCGCCATGCTCAACCGTCTTAGGAGTGTCCTGCTCATGGCTACAGATCAGGGACCCGCCGGCGCCTCCCCCGCCGCTCCGGTCGTCACTGTCGCCGGTCCGCGCGTCCATCGGGCGGAGGAGGTGCTCACTCCGGAGGCGGTCGCCTTCGTCGTCGGGCTTCACCGCGCCTTCGAGGACCGCCGACAGGAGCTCCTGGCCCGCCGCAAGACCCGCCGCGCGGAGATCGCCCGCGCCGGCACCCTGGACTTCCTCCCCGAGACGGCCGCCGTGCGCGAAGGCGACTGGACGGTGGCCGAGGCCCCGCGCGCGCTCCAGGACCGCCGGGTCGAGATCACCGGCCCCACCGACCGCAAGATGGTCATCAACGCCCTGAACTCCGGCGCCCGCGTCTGGCTCGCCGACTTCGAGGACGCCACCTCCCCGACCTGGGAGAACGTGGTCGGCGGTCAGGTCAACCTGATCGACGCCTTCGAGGGCCGGATCGACTTCACGTCCTCGGCCGGCAAGGCCTACACCCTCAAGCCCGCCGCCGAACTCGCCACCGTCGTGGTCCGCCCGCGCGGCTGGCACCTGGACGAGAACCACCTGCTCGTCGACGGCCTGCCGGTGGCCGGTGCCTTCTTCGACTTCGGCCTCTACTTCTTCCACAACGCGGCCCGGCTGATCGCCCGCGGCGCCGAGGACCCGAACTCCGGCCCGTACTTCTACCTGCCGAAGACCGAGAGCCACCTCGAAGCCCGGCTGTGGAACGACGTCTTCACCCACGCCCAGGCCGCCCTGGGCATCCCGCACGGCACCATCCGGGCCACCGTGCTGATCGAGACCATCACGGCCGCGTTCGAGATGGAGGAGATCCTCCACGAGCTGCGCGAGCACGCCGCCGGGCTCAACGCCGGCCGCTGGGACTACCTGTTCTCGATCGTCAAGAACTTCCGCGACGCCGGCGAGCACTACATCCTGCCCGACCGCAACACCGTCACCATGGCGTCCCCGTTCATGGCCGCCTACACCCGGCTGCTGGTGCAGACCTGCCACCGCCGCGGCGCCCACGCGATCGGCGGCATGGCCGCGTTCATCCCCAGCCGCAAGGACCCCGAGGTCAACGCAGCGGCCCTGGAGAAGGTCAAGGCCGACAAGGACCGCGAGGCCGGCAACGGCTTCGACGGCTCCTGGGTCGCCCACCCGGACCTCGTCCCCGTCGCCCGCGCCTCCTTCGACGCCGTCCTCGGTGACCGCCCGAACCAGAAGGACAACCCGGGCCCGGCCGAGCCCGTCACCGCCGCCCAGCTGCTCGACATCGCCGGCGCCGGCGGGACCTGCACCCATGCGGGCCTGCACAACGCCGTCCAGGTCGGAGTCCGCTACATCGAGGCCTGGCTGCGCGGCCTCGGGGCCGTCGGCATCTTCAACATGATGGAGGACGCCGCCACCGCCGAGATCTCCCGCTCGCAGATCTGGCAGTGGATCAACAACGGCGTCGTGCTCTCCGACACCGGTGAGAAGGCCACCGCCGACCTCGTGCGCCGCCTGGTGGCCGAGGAGCTCGCCGGGCTCCGGGCCGAGCTGGGCGAGGACGCCTACGCCGGTGGGCGCTGGCGCGAGGCCGCCAAGCTCTTCGAACAGGTCGCCCTGGCCGAGGAGTTCGCGGACTTCCTGACCCTCCCCGCGCTTCCCCTGCTGGGCTGAGCCCCAATCTATCCAGTGCGGAAGAGGCTGCCGCCTGCCAGGCTGTAGCACTCCTCCCGCCCCATTGCTCCGTTCCGTACGGCGACGAATCCACCTGTCCTCTCGTCGCCGTACGGAACGGCCGTTTCCCCCGAGGAACCCCCATGCCCCGCATCTTCTTCAACGGCCAGGCCATGGTCGGCGGCCCGTTCCACGCCTCCGTCGCCGACGCCCTGATCGGCCCGGTCCGCACCGCGCCCGGCTACCGCTTCTTCTCCATCGGCGACGTCTGCCCCGGCCTGCACCCGGACCCGGCCGCCGGCACCGCGATCGAGGGCGAGCTGTACGACATCACCCTCGAACACCTCCGCGACGTCATCCTCCCCGGCGAGCCGCGCGAGCTCGAGCTCGGCGTCATCGAGCTGGCCGACGGCTCCGCCTGCCTCTCCATGCTGCTGGCCCGCGGTGAGGCCGACCGCGGCGTCCACCGCGAGATCACCCACCACGGCGGCTGGCGCGCCTACCTCGCCACCCTGGGCCGCACGGCCTGAGCCGCGCCCACCGCCGGCAGGACGGCCCCCGTCAGGACTCCCGCCCGACCAGGGCGTCGCCGAGCCGGCTGCGGCGGTAGAGGACACTGCGGCCGTGCCGGGTGCGGTCGAGCAGGCCGGCGGCGGCGAGCGCGCCGAGATGGCGGCTGACCGCGCCCGGGGTGACGCCCAGACGGTGGGCGAGTTCGGTGGTGCTGGCGGGGGTCTCCAACAGGACGAGCAGCCTGGCCCGCGGCGGGCCGATCAGCCCGGCCAGCGGCCCGCCCGGCCCGCCCTGCTCCCCGCGGAGACCGGCGTCCAGGCCCTCGCCCATGGTCGCCTTGCCGCGCGCGGGGTAGGCGATCAGCGGCGGCCCCACCTGGGTGATGTCGGTCTGCGCACCGAGCCCGAACAGCGTCGGGATCAGCACCAGCCCCCGCCCGGCGACGTCCACCGAGGCGCCCACGGCCTGCACGGCCGGGTGGGGATCGGTGAGCCGCAGCACCCCGGCACGCCAGGAGAGCCGCACGTCGAGATCGGCGAAGAGCCCCTCCGCGCCGCGCTCCGAGAGCATCCGGCCCCGGTACGCGATGTCCGCCTCCAGCACCGACCGCGCCCTCGGCCACCAGGCCGGGGCGAGGCAGCGCGTCCAGTACGCCTCCAGCGCCTCGGCCACCCGCGCGGTGAGCGCCGCCGGGTCGTCGATGAGCCCTGCCAGCACGGGCGGCAGCGGGCTCCCGTCGCCCCGGTACGCGGCGAGCACGTCGGCGCGCACCACCTCCGGCGGTGTGGCCGCCAGCCGCGCGAGTTCGGCGCGGAAGTCCGGGCGGGGGGCCGCCGGACGGGGGGTGAGGAAGTCCGGCACGAAGCCGACCGGCGCGATCAGCGACTCCAGCAGCGCGGTGTCCAGCGTCTCGTACCGGGAGCGCCAGCCGGCGATCCACGGCTGTTGCTCCGGATAGCGGGCGGCGGACCGGCGGGCACGAAGGCTCAGCACCGCCTCCTGGAGCGGCGAGTAGGCGAACCAGGTGGCGGCGAGGTCGTCAACGCCGAAGCGGAACTCGAACATTGACCGTAACGGTAAAAGAATTCCGCCCGCCCGGGAAGCCCGCTGTGCTTCTGCCATGACCTCCACCGCGGTGCGCCCCGCTGCTGTCGGCCGCCTTCTGCCGGACGATCCGCTCCTGCGCCGGCTCGTCCTGATGAGCCTGGTGAACACCGTCGGGAACGGGCTCTTCGTCACGGTGAGCGTGCTGTTCTTCACCCGTTCCATCGGCCTGACGCCCGGCCGGGTCGCGCTCGGGCTCACCGCGGCCGGCGTCTGCGGCGTGCTCGCCGGCGTGCCGATGGGGCGGCTGGCCGACCGGGTCGGCAGCAAGCGGCTGCTGCTGGTGGTCGGGCCGCTGGAGGCCGCGGCGGTGCTCGGCTACGCGTTCGTGCACTCCTTCGCCGCCTTCGTGGCACTGGCCTGTGCGGCGACGGTGCTGGAGCGCGGTTCGGTGGCGGTGCGCAGCGCCCTGATCGCCCGGGCGCTGCCCGCCGAGAGCCAGGTCCGCGCCCGGGCGCTGCTGCGCTCGGTGATGAACGCCGGTCTCGTCGTGGGCTCCGGTGGCGCGGCGCTCGCCCTGCAGGCCGACGCCTACGCCGGCTATGTGGCCGTGCTGGCGCTGGACGCGGTGAGCTTCCTGGGTGCGGCGGCGCTGCTGGTCGGCCTGCCCGTCCCGGACGAGGCGGCCCGCCCGGCGGGCGCCGCGGGCGGGCCGGTGAAGCGGCGAACGGCGCTGCGGGACCGCCGGTACCTGCTGGTCACCGGGATGCACGCGGTGCTGGAGCTGCAGCTCGCGGTGCTCAGCGTGGGCCTGCCGCTCTGGATCGTGCTCGCCACGGATGCGCCGGCGGCGGTGGTCTCCGCGGTGAACGTGGTCAACTGCCTGCTGGTGGTGGTGTTCCAGGTCCGGGCGAGCCGCGGGGTCACCGGGGTCGTCCCGGCCGCGCGGGCCTGTGCGCGGGGTGCGCTGCTGCTGGCGGCCGCCTGCCTGGTGTACGCGGCGGCGCAGTCCGGTCCGGCGGCCCTGGCGGCGGGGGTGGTCCTCGCGGGGGCGCTGGTGCACAGCCTCGGCGAGCTGCTGACCTCGGCCGGTGGTTGGACGCTCAGTCTGGACCTGGCCGATCCGCAGGCACACGGCGAGTACCAGGGGGTGTTCATGAGCGGTCAGGCGGCCGCGCATGTGATCGGCCCGCTGGTGATCACCGTGACGGTCGTCGACCACGGCCGCGTCGGGTGGGCGGCGCTGGCGGGGCTGTTCGCGCTGGCCGGTCTGGCCATGCCGGCGGCCGTCCGTGGCGCCGCCCGTGACGTCGCTCGTGGCGGCGAGCGTGACGTCGCCCGTGACGTCGAGCGTGGTGCCGCCCGCGGTACCACCCATGACGCCGCCCGTGGGGCGGAGCGCGCCGGGTAGGCCGGTCGGCCCGCGCCCCACGGGGGTGGGAGCGGGCCGGCCGGAGTGCGCGGGCACGCCACAGCCCCGGACCCTCGCCGTGGGTCCGGGGCTGTGTTCCGTGCACCGTCCTGAGCGGTGGCGCACGGAGTCCGGGTGACGCACCGTCCCTGGGCGGCCCGGAGTTCAGGGGTACTGCGAACGGGTGAGGCGACCGGGACTACACCGGGCGGGCGGCCAGCTCCTTGGCGGCGCGGGCGCAGGCCTGGGCGATCCGGTCCTCGTTCACCGTGGTCAGCTGGCCCTTCTCGACGACGGCGTTGCCGTTGACGAAGAGGGTGGCCAGCGGCGGCAGCGCGCCGAGGGTGAGGGCGGCGATCGGGTCGGCGATCGAGGAGTGCATGATGCCGTCGATCTTCCAGAGCGCGAGGTCCGCGAGCTTGCCGACCTCGATCGAGCCGATCTCGTTCTGCCGGCCGAGCACCCGGGCGCCGCCCATGGTGCCCAGGCGCAGGGCCTGCCGGCCGGTGAGCGCGGTCGGGTAGCCGTGCAGGCGGTTGATCAGCAGCGCGTTGCGCAGCTCGGTGCCGAGCTCGCCGGACTCGTTGGAGGCGGTGCCGTCCACGCCGAGGCCGACGGGGACGCCGGCCTTGAGCATGTCCGGGACGCGGGCGATGCCGGCGGCGAGGCGGGCGTTGGAGGACGGGCAGTGGGCGACGCCGGTGCCGGTCTCGGCGAACTTGGCGATGTCGGAGTCGTTCATGTGGACGCAGTGCGCCATCCAGACGTCCTCGCCCAGCCAGCCCACCGACTCGAAGTAGTCGGTCGGGCCCATGCCGAACAGCTCCTTGCAGAACGCCTCTTCCTCGGCGGTCTCGGAGCCGTGGGTGTGCAGCCGGACGCCCTTGCGGCGGGCCAGCAGCGCGGCCTCGCGCATCAGCTCGGTGGAGACCGAGAAGGGCGAGCAGGGCGCGATGGCGATCTGCAGCATCGAGTCGAAGGAGGAGTCGTGGTACTTGTCCACGGCCGCCTCGGAGGCGATCAGGATCTCCTCGGTGTTCTCGACCGCGTGGTCCGGCGGCAGGCCGCCGTCCTTCTTGCTGCGGTCCATGGAGCCGCGCAGCGCGGTGAAGCGCATGCCGAGCTCCTGGACGGCCTCGATCTCGGCGCCGAGGATGTCGCCGCCGTCCTTCGGGAACACGTAGTGGTGGTCCGAGGCGGTGGTGCAGCCGGACTTGAGCAGCGCGGCGGCCGAGCCCTGGGCGGCGGCGTGGACGAGCTTGTCGTCGATGCGGGCCCAGGTCGGGTAGAGGGCGACCAGCCAGTCGAAGAGGATGTTGTCCTGGGCGAGCCCGCGGGTGATCCACTGGTAGAAGTGGTGGTGGGTGTTGACCAGGCCGGGGGTGACGAGGTGGCCCTCACCGTTGATCCGGCGTACCACGTTGTCCAGCCACGCCGGGGCGGGGCCGTCGCCGACCGACTCGATCTTGTTGCCGAGGATGACCACGTGGCCGCGGGCGTACTCGGTGTCGTTGGCGTCGACCGTCGCGATCGCGACGTTCTCGATCACGATCCGCTGGTCGGCGGGCGGAGGCTGGACTGCCATGGGGAACTCCTATGGGGGAGGCCGGGCGGGCATGGGGCGCATGCCCGCCCGGTGGGTCAGGACGGTGTCGCCGTCGGCACCGTCGTGCCGGATTTCCCGTCGGCCGGCGACCGGCGGGCGACTCCGACGTGGTGGAAGAGCAGGTTGAGCAGGACGGCCATCACGCAGCCGGCCGAGATCCCGGAGTGCATCAAGGTGCGGACGGCCTCCGGGAACGCGTCGTAGAAGGCCGGGACGGCGATCGGGATGATGCCGACGCCGAGCGAGACCGACACCAGGATGGTGTTCGAGCTGGATTCCATTCCGGCCTCCGCGAGGGTCCGGATGCCGCTTGCCGCGACCGTGCCGAAGAGCACGATCCCGGCGCCGCCGAGGACGGGCTGCGGCACCAGGGAGACGACCGACCCGAGCACCGGGAAGAGCCCGAGCAGGATCAGGATGCCTCCGCCGGCCGCGACCACGAAACGGCTGCGGATCTTCGTCAGTGCCACCAGCCCGATGTTCTGGGCGAAGGCGCTGGCGGCGAACCCGTTGAAGACCGGGCTGATCGCGGTGGCCAGTCCGTCGGCCCGCAGGCCGGCGGCGAGCACGGGCTCGTCGGCCTCACGGTCGACGATCTTGCCGAGCGCCAGCATGTCGGCGGTGGACTCGGTCATCGAGACCACCATGACGATGCAGAGCGAGGCGATCGCGGCCGCGTCGAAGATGGGGGCGCCGAAATGGAACGGGGAGGGGAGCGCGAAGATCTTCGCGTCCTGGACCGAGCCGAAGTCGGCCAGGCCCAGCGGGAAGGCGAGCAGGGTGCCGATCGCCAGTCCGACGAGCAGTGAGAGCTGTTGCCAGAAGCCGCGCAGCAGCCGGTTGCAGAGCACCACCGCGGTGAGGGTGATCGCGGCGAGGCCGATGGCCCGCATGGAGCCGTATCCGGGGGCGCCCGGCGAGCCGCCGCGTGCCCAGTTCACCGCCACCGGGAGCAGGGACACCCCGATGAGGGTGATCACGGTGCCCTGGACGACCGGTGGGAAGAACCTGATCAGCTTGCAGAAGTACGGTGCCGCGAGGAAGCACAGGAGCCCCGCGACGATCACCGCTCCGAAGATCACCGGGAGGGCGTCCTTCGGTCCGTGCTCCTTGGCGATGGCGATCATGGGCGCGACGCCCGCGAACGAGACGCCGTTCACGAACGGCAGCCGCGCTCCGATCTTCCAGATGCCGAGGGTCTGGAGCAGGGTGGCCAGTCCGGCGGTGAACAGGCTGGCCGAGATGAGCAGGGCGAGCTCGGTGGGGGAGAGCCCCACGCCGGCGCCGACGATGAGCGGGGGAGCGACGACTCCCGCGTACATCGCGGCGACGTGCTGCAGACCGGTGGAGATGAGCTTCACCGGTGGCAGCAACTCGTCCACGGGGTGGGTTTCCGGTCCGGACGGCTTGCCGGGGAGGCTGCTTGACGCACCGTCCGGACCAGAAGATCTTGCAGGGGTGGAACCGCCGTCGGTGTTGCCGGTGTTGCTGGGTGCCATGTCGAGCCCCTCTTGTGCCCGTGGCTCGCGACGCGCCCATGGCGCTGGAGACTGGCTGGTACTGCCCTGGCCGAGGGCGGGACGGCGGTGCAAGGGTCCCTCGGCCGGCCTCTCCAGCACCCGGGGCCGGCCGCCGTGAGGCGGGCACGATCTCCGGTGGGTGGGGGATGGAGAAACAGGTGGTGCAGGTACAGCGGGAGGTGCTGGTAGTGCGGGTGTTGCGGTCCGTCCGGCATCGGCCGGCCACAGGGGGCCGGAGGGTGCAACCGTGCCGGACGGGGTCATGAGGGTGGGGAGGTCAGGCGACCGGGATGACCGGTACCACGCCCTCGCGGTGCACGGTGCCCTCGATCAGGCCGTACATCCGGTCGGCGGCGTAGTACACCTCGTTGTCGTTCTTGAGGCCGAACGGCTCCAAGTCGACGAGGAAGTGGTGCTTGTTGGGGAGCTCCAGTCGGACCTCGTCCACCTCCGCGCGGTTGTTCAGGACGCGGGTCCCCATCGCGTGCAGGGTCTGCTGCAGCGAGTACGAGTAGGTCTCGGCGAAGGCCTCCAGCAGGTGCCGCCGCACGTGGGTGTAGGAGCGGTTCCAGTTGGGCTGGGCCTCGCCGTCACGGCCGCTGAAGCCGTACTTCCACCGCGCCGTCACCTGGGTGGCGAGGATGCGGTCGTACGCCTCCTGGAGGGTCGTGTACTTGTCCTTGATGTAGCCCCAGAACTCCGAGTTGGTGGAGTTCATCACGATGAGGTCCTTGAGGCCCGAGATGACCTGGACGGTCTCGCCGTCGTAGACGATCTCGGTGGTGCGGGTCTCCTGCCCGTTGCGGACGAAGGAGTGGCCGAGCTCCTCGGAGCCGATGAAGCGGGCCGAGTTGTCCGGCGTCTTGATCCGGTCCCAGACGTACTCCTCGATCCGGATCCGGGCGCTGTGCACCACACCGCGCTCGGTGTCGTCCACGAAGTGCCGCGCCAGGGTGATGCCGAACTGTTCCGCCGACTCGATCCCGTACTCCTTGGCGAAGGCGTACACGGTGTTCTTCGTCGTGTCGGTGGGCAGGCAGTTGGCGTTCGACCCGGTGAGGTGGACGTCCTCGAACTCGCCCTGGAGGGAGACCGAGACGTTCAGGTCCTTGATCTCGTGACGGGTCGAGTCACGGTAGATCCGGACGATGCGGTTCTCCGCCTTGCCGTACTGGTTCTGACCGAGCACGTGGGCCATGACTTGGCTCCCAATCAATCAAGCGGTCTAGCTTCCGCGGTAGACCGAGTATCCGAACGGGTTGAGCAGCAGCGGCACGTGGTAGTGGTGCTGCGCGGGCGCGACCGTGAAGACGATCGAGACCTCGGGGAAGAACGGCGTCTCGTCCGACTTCGCGGCGTAGTAGGCCGCGGTGTCGAACAGGAGCCGGACGACCGAGCCCGCCTCCACGGCCGGCAGGTCCTTGGCCCGGCCGTCGGAGTCCGTGGCGGAGGTGCCGAGCACCTTCCAGCCACCCTCGGTGTGCAGTGCGAGCTCGACCGGGACACCCTCGGCCGGGCGGCCGAGGCTGGTGTCGAGCACGTGGGTGGAGATGCCAGTCATGGGTGAAGTGACCTTACTGATGGCAGATGTGACTCTACGTCGGAAAGAACTGACGTTACGTCAGAGGTGACGTCAGGCCTCGTCGAGCAGGCGGTTGATGCGAATGTCGTTGATCTTGCGCAGTTCGCCCCGGACGATCTCCGCCTCGGTGGCGGCGTCGTTGGGGAAGCGCTCGCGCAGGGCGGCGAGCATGGTGTCCGCGGTGCGGCCGGTGGCGCAGATCAGGAACACATGGCCGAACTTGGCCTCGTAGGCCGCGTTGGCGTCGTGCAGTTCGTCGAGGAGTGCGGTGTCCACTCCCTTGATGCCGGCCTGCTCGCGCTCGGAGGTGGCGTCGCCCGTCTTGGGCTTGCCGATCCGGGCGTGGCCGGCCATCGCGTCGTGCAGGTCCGCGGCCGTGAGCGAGGCCATGGCCGACGCGTTGGCGTCGAGCAGGGCCTCACGGCCGGACCACGGGCGGGCCGCCGCGACGGCGTCGGCCCAACGGGGGCTGGAGCAGACCTCCAGCAGGATCGTCCTCAGCTCGGCGGCGTCGGCCGCCGCCAGGGCGTCAAGGGCGTGGGGGTGGTTGGTCACGGGTGGACCTCCTGAAGAGTGGTGCCACCCGCACAAGCTAGATCCACCCACCCGGGCCGTCAACACTTTGTTGAACGGTTGGTGGTTACGTTTTGAACCGGCCCCGGTTACCGGGCCGTTTCGTGTGCGATGAGACAAGTGTGCCCCGCCGGGGGCTGGTGAAGACTGGCCGGGCCGGCAGGGCTCACCCGGGCACACCCGTGAGGGCGTGTCCGGCGGTGCTCAGCCGGACTTCGAGCCGTCCTGGCGGTTGAGGTAGTTGTACACGGTGAAGCGGCTCACGCCCAGTGCCGTGGCGACCGTCTCCACCCCGTGGCGGACGGTGAAGGCGCCTCGTTCCTCCAGCAGCGCGACCACGCGCTGCTTCTCCCAGCGGTCCAGCTCGGACAACGGGCGGCCGTCGAACTGGCGGGTCATCTCGGCCAGCAGGCGGTCCAGCGCGCTGCTCAGGTGCGGCAGCCGGACGGCCAGTGCCGGGGCGCCCTCCCATTCGAGGACGACGTCCTCGGCCTTGGCCTCGTCCAGCGGGACGGGCGTCGCGCCGACGGCGGCCAGCAGCGGCTTTATCGCCGCGGAGAGCGGGTGTTCCAGGTGATCGGTCATGGCGTACCGCCCTCCTCGCCGAGGACGCTGACCTGGACGGAGATCCGGGTCGCGCCGGCGTCCAGGGTCTCCCGGAGCAGGTTGGTCACGGCGGCCAGGACCTGTTCGGCCTCGCCTTCCGCGCCGGTGCCGAACGGGCCGACCGAGACGGCCAGGCCGGCCTCGTCGACCACCTTCCGGGCCGCCACGGCGTGCTCCGGGAACGTGTCCAGTTCGAACGGTTCTGTCGTGAACTCCACCATCAATCGCACCCGCTCACTCTAGCGAGCGGGCGCCGGCGAGGTCAGGGGCTGGTCGATCGAACAGTGGCCGGGCCTGGGGTGGAGCGGTTTCGGTCGGCTTCAACAAATTGTTGCGGCAGTCTTGACACCCGCTCGGCGGTGCGGACATGCTTCCACCAAGCAGAATCCCTCTTCCGGATCGTGGAAGTTGCGGATGAAGGAAGAGAGTGAGAGGTGATTGACGTGACGGCCGCCGCCCAGCACAGCTTCACGGTCAACCTGTCGATCCTGTTCAACGAGCTGCCGCTCCTGGAGCGCCCGGCCGCAGCCGCCGCCGCCGGCTTCACCGCCGCCGAGCTGTGGTGGCCGTTCGGCGCGGAGCACGCCCCGTCGCAGGCCGAGCAGGACGAGCTCCGCAAGGCCTTCACCGACGCCGGCGTGCAGCTCACCGGCCTCAACTTCCTGGACGACCTGAGCAAGGGCGCCCGCGGTACCGTCTCCGTACCGTCCGAGCGGGAGCGCTTCCGGGCCAACGTCCCGGTCGCTGCCGAGCTCGCCGCCTCGCTCGGCACCAAGGCGCTCAACGCCCTCTACGGCAACCGGGTCGAAGGCGTGGACCCGGCCGAGCAGGACGCCCTCGCGCTGGAGAACCTCGTCCTCGCGGCCAAGGCCGCCCACGAGGTCGGCGCGATCCTGCTGGTCGAGGCGCTCAACAAGCCGGAGTCCCCGGACTACCCGCTGGTCTCCGCCGCCGCCGCCGTCGAGGTCGTCGACAAGGTGAACGCCGCGACCGGCCTCGGCAACGCGAAGTTCCTCTGCGACCTGTACCACCTGGCCAAGAACGGCGAGGACCTGGCGGCCGTCATCGACACCTACGCCGACCGCTTCGGCCACGTGCAGATCGCCGACAACCCGGGCCGCAACGAGCCCGGCACCGGCGAGCTGGACTTCGAGGACCTCTTCGCCCGCCTCACCGCCGCCGGCTATGGACCGATCAGCGGCTCCGCCGCGGGCGGCCGGATCGGCCTGGAGTACCGCCCCTCCACCGGCGTCAGCGCCGACAGCTTCGAGTGGCTCCCGCGCGAGCTGCGCCCGTCCAAGTGACGCGCGCCGCTCGGTAAGCCCTTCGGCACCCCACACCCCACCTCGTACAAAGGAACGACGCGATGAGCCGCAAGATCGCCTTCATCGGCCTCGGCATCATGGGCAGCCCGATGGCCGCCAACCTCGTCAAGGCCGGTCACCACGTCACCGGCTTCAACCTCACCCAGCCGCAGATCGACGCCCTGGTCGCGGCCGGCGGCCACGGTGCGACCAGCATCGCGGACGCGGTGAAGGACGCCGAGGTCGTCATCACGATGGTCCCGGCCGACCCGCACGTCGAGCAGGCCATCCTGGGCGAGGGCGGTGTGCTGGAGAACGTGAAGCCGGGCACCCTCGTGATCGACATGTCGAGCATCACCCCGCAGACCTCGATCAAGGTCGAGGCCGCCGCCAAGGAGAAGGGCGTCCGCACCCTGGACGCCCCGGTCTCCGGCGGCGAGGCCGGTGCCGTCGAGGCGGTGCTGTCGATCATGGTCGGTGGCGCGGCCGAGGACTTCGCCGAGGCGAAGCCGCTGTTCGACGTGCTGGGCACCACGGTCGTCCACGTCGGCCCGGCCGGCGCCGGCCAGACCGTCAAGGCCGCCAACCAGCTGATCGTCGCCGTCAACATCCAGGTCCTGGCCGAGGCCGTGGTCTTCCTGGAGAACGCCGGCGTCGACCTCGCCGCGGCGCTGGACGTGCTCGGCGGCGGCCTGGCCGGCTCGACCGTGCTCAACCGCAAGAAGGCCAACATGCTGGGCCGCGAGTTCGCCCCCGGCTTCCGCATCGACCTGCACCACAAGGACATGGGCATCGTCACCGACGCCGCCCGTGCCGTCGGCGCCGCCCTGCCGGTCGGCGCGGTCGTCGCCCAGCTGGTCGCCTCGGCCCGCGCCAACGGTGACGGCTCCCTCGACCACTCGGCGCTGCTGCGCGGCGTCGAGCGGCTGTCGGGCCGCGAGGTCAAGTAGCCCGTCCGTCGCCCGCCGCCGCCCTCCCGGGCTGCGCGGCGCGTGACACCCCTGGTGGCCGGGGGGGTGGGGGCCCGGCCACCACGCCGGGGAGGTGATACCCCGGACCACCAGACCCCCCCCGGTGGGGTGTAGCTCTCTGGGCGTTGCCATGCCAACCA
>NZ_JBVJCO010000039.1:0-7173 GCF_055588525.1 Kitasatospora sp. NPDC041988 | reverse complement strand
CCGCCGCCCTCCTCTCTCCCCACTCCTTTCCTGTTGGGTTTTGCTGTGGTCGTCCCCTTCGTGGGTGTCGGTCCCCCCCCCCCCCCCCCCCCCACGCCGGGGCGGTGACGCCCCGGCCCCACAGACTCCTCCTGGTGGCGTGTACCTATCCGGTCGTGCCCGCGCCACCAGGAGGCCAGGCCCGATCGGCAGGTGGGCTGGGGCTCATCCGCCTCCTGCCGATCGTCCAGGCCGGTGACGCACACTCCCTGTCGGGGGGCACTTCGGTCGTGCCTGTTGTGCGTCGCCAGGCCCCCTCCTTCGCCGAGGGGAGCCTCTCGTACGTCGGAAGCGGGACGAGGGGAACGGCGGGGAGGGGGCCGCCCCACCCACCCGGGGCACAGCGGCCCGCAGGGGCCTTCAGTGGCCCTCGGGGCACATGCTTGACGAACCATCGCCAGACCCGTCCGGAAGTGAGGCCCACGCCATGCCCGCCACCCCCACTCAGGGCCATGTGGTCGTAGCTCCCGACAAGTTCAAGGGCACCCTGGAGGGTGCCGAGGTCGCCGCCCGGATCGCCGCGGGCATCCGCCGTGCCGCGCCCGGCACCGACATCCGTGAACTGCCCGTCGCCGACGGCGGCGAGGGCACCCTGGCCGCCGCGCTGGCGGCCGGCTTCACCCGGATCCCGGCCAAGGTGGCCGGCCCCACCGGCCTGCCGGTGGACGCCGCGCTCGCCGTCAGGGGCGACACCGCCGTGGTCGAGCTGGCGCAGTCCTCCGGGCTGGCCCGGCTCCCCGGCGGCCGGACCGCCCCGCTCGCGGCCGGCTCCTACGGAGTCGGCCAGCTGATCGGCCGGGCGGTCTCGCTGGGCGCCAAGCGGATCGTGCTCGGCCTCGGCGGCAGCGCCTGCACCGACGGCGGCGCGGGCATGGTCCAGGCGCTCGGCGTCTCGCTGCTGGACACCGACGGCACCGAGCTGCCGCCGGGCGGGGCCGCGCTGCGCAGGCTGGCCCGGCTCGACCTCGGCCCGCTGGCCACTGCGACCTCGGCGCCAGGGCTCACCGGGGTCGAGGTCGTGGTGGCCTGCGACGTGGACAACCCGCTGCTCGGCCCGCGTGGCGCGACGGCCGTCTACGGCCCGCAGAAGGGCGCCGACGGCGACGACCTGGTGATCCTGGAGGAGGGCCTGGCCCGCTTCGCCGATGTGGTCGGCGAGGCCGTCGGACAGGACTTCCGTGAGGCCCCCGGCGCCGGGGCCGCGGGCGGGGTGGGCTTCGCCGCCCTCGCCCTGCTCGGCGCCACCATGCGACCCGGCATCGAGCTCATGCTCGAACTGCTGGGTTTCGACGAGGCCGTGCGTGGGGCACGCCTCGTCGTGACCGGCGAGGGCTGCCTGGACGCTCAGACGCTCCATGGCAAGGCACCCGCCGGAGTTGCCGCGGCGGCCGCCCGGGCGGGGGTTCGGGTGGCCGCTGTGGCAGGGCGGCTGGAACTGTCGGAGAGTGAGTGGCGGGCGGCCGGGTTCGCCGCCGCCTACGCCCTCACCGACCTGGCCGAACAGCCCGGGGACAGCATGACCAAGGCGGCGGAACTGGCCGAGGTCGCGGGGGAGCGGCTCGCGGCCGCGCTCCTGGACGGCTGAGCGACCCGCTCGCCCCTCGTACCTTCCTCCATTGACGTTTTGTTGAAGGCGGCCCTAGGCTCCGGGCAATCCTTCGACGAAGCCCCCAATTCTTCTTCAGGCCACCCCTCTTCTGGTTTCGGAGGTCCCCCATGCCCTTCAGCGACACTGTGGTGATCCGCTCGCGCCGGGTTGTCCTGCCGGACGGCGAGCGTCCCGCGGACGTGCTGATCCGGGACGGGCGGATCGAGCAGATCGCCGCCCACGGTTCCCTCCTCGCCGGCGACCAGCATCTGACCGACCTCGGCGACACCGCCCTGCTCCCCGGCCTGGTCGACACCCACGTGCACGTGAACGAGCCCGGCCGGACCGAGTGGGAGGGGTTCGCCACCGCCACCCGGGCCGCCGCGGCCGGCGGTGTCACCACCGTCATCGACATGCCGCTCAACTCCATCCCGCCCACCACCACGGTGGACGGCCTGGAGGCCAAGCGGAAGATCGCCGATGGCCAGGCCTGGATCGACCTCGGCTTCTGGGGCGGCGCCGTCCCCGGCAACGTCCGCGACCTCGAACCGCTGCACCGCGCCGGTGTGTTCGGCTTCAAGAGCTTCCTCGCGCCGTCCGGCGTCGACGAGTTCCCGCACGTCGAGCAGGCCGACCTGGAGGCCGCGCTGGCCGAGCAGGCGCGGATCGGCGCCCTGGCGATCATCCACGCCGAGGACCCGGCCGTCCTCGCCGCCGCCCCGCAGCAGCCCGGCGTCCACTACCGGGACTTCCTCGCCTCGCGCCCCGACGGCGCGGAGACCGCCGCCGTCGCCCGGCTGCTGGACACCGCCCGCCGCACCGGCGCCCGCGTCCACATCCTGCACGTCTCCTCCGCCGCCGTGCTGCCGCTGCTGCGCCAGGCCCGCGAGGACGGCGTGCAGGTGACCGCCGAGACCTGTCCGCACTACCTCACCCTCGCGGCCGAGGAGGTCCCGGACGGCGACACCGCCTTCAAGTGCTGCCCGCCGATCCGCGACGAGTCCAACCGCGACGCGCTCTGGGCGGCTCTGGCCGACGGCGAGTTCATCGCTATCGTCTCCGACCACTCGCCGTCCACCCCGGACCTCAAGCTGCTGCCCGAGTTCGGCGGCAGCGGGGACTTCGCCGCGGCCTGGGGCGGCATCGCCTCCCTGCAGCTCGGCCTGCCGGCGATCTGGACGGAGGCCCGCCGCCGCGGCCACACGCTCGGCGACGTCGCCCGCTGGATGGCCGCCGGCCCGGCAAGCCTGGTCGGCCTCACCGGGACGAAGGGCGCCATCGCCGTCGGCCACGACGCCGACCTGGTCGCCTTCGACCCGGACGCCGACTTCGCCGTGCACGCCACCGAACTGCACCACCGCAACCCCGTCACCCCGTACGCGGGCCGGACGCTGACCGGCGCCGTGCGCACCACCTGGCTCCGCGGCCGGGTCGTCGACGTCACGGCCGAGCCGTTCGGCCGCCAGATCACCCGCCCGGTCACTCGCCCCGAGGAGTCTCAGTGAGCACCGTCAAGACCCCGAGCGCTCCGTTCACCGAGCTGGTCAACCTGGCCTCCCGGCTGCTCGGTGCCGGCGTCGTCGCCACCAACGAGGACACCTTCGCGGACGCGGAGAACCTCCTGGTCGCCAAGCCCGCCGAGTTCCGCGCGCACACCTTCGGCCACAAGGGCCAGATCATGGACGGCTGGGAGTCCAAGCGCCGCCGCGGCGTCAGCGCCGACCAGCCGCACCCCACCGACGACGACCACGACTGGACGATCGTGCGGCTCGGCGTCGGCGGTGTCATACGCGGGCTGGTCGTCGACACCGCCCACTTCACCGGCAACTACCCGGAGAGCGCCTCGGTCGAGGCCGCGGCCGTCCCCGGGCACCCGTCGCCGGAGGAGCTGGCCGGGGCCGAGTGGGTCGAACTGCTGCCGCGCACCCCGCTCCAGGGCGACACCGCGCACGAGTTCGCCGTCGACAACGCCACCCGCTTCACCCACGTACGCCTCAACATCTTCCCGGACGGCGGCGTCGCCCGACTCCGCGTGCACGGTGAGGTCCTGCCCGACCCGCGCGAACTGGACGGCCTGACCTTCGACCTGGCCGCCCAGGAGTACGGCGGCGTGGCCGAGGCGGCGTCCGACCGCTACTTCTCCTCCCCGCACAACCTGAACGCTCCCGGTCGCGCCTCCGTCATGGGCGAGGGCTGGGAGACCCGGCGTCGGCGCGACAAGGCCAACGACTGGGTACAGATCGCCCTGGCCGGGGGCGGCGAGGTCCTGGCAGCCGAGGTGGATACCACCCACTTCGTCGCCAACGCTCCCGGCTGGGCCGACCTGGCCGGCTATGACGCCTCGCAGGGCGGAAATCCGTCCGAGGACCGTGACGGCTGGTTCGAGATCCTGCCCCGCACCCGCCTCCAGCCCGACACCCGGCACCGCTTCCGGCTCGACGTGGGCCGGCCGGTGACCCACGTCCGGATCAACGTCTACCCGGACGGCGGCCTCGCCCGGCTCCGCCTCACCGGCCGGCTCACCGAGGCCGGCCGCGCCGCCCTCGCGCTGCGCTGGTTCAACGCCGTCCCGGCCGCCGAGGCCTCCGCGGCGCTCACCGACGCCGGCCTGAGCGCCGACGAGGCCGCCGCGCTGGCGGCCGCCCGCCCGCTGGCGGACCAGACCGCGGCCACCGCCGCCGTCGCCGCGCTCCGGCCGGCCGACGGCCCGGACGGCGAGCACTCCTCCCGCCGCCGCTCCGCCGTCTGGCGCCTGCTCGGCATCTGAGCATCCCGGATCCGAGCATCCCGGATCCGCAGACGCCGAATCCGAGTACTCGTCACCTGAGGTCCAGTCACCTCGCTCTCCACGCAACGCCTTTATCGACACCTGAAGGACCCTCCATGTCCAAGATCCTGACCACGGAGTCCGGCGCGCCCATCGCCGACAACCAGAACTCGGCGTCGGCCGGCGAGTACGGCCCGCTGCTCATCCAGGACCAGCAGCTCCTGGAGAAGCTCGCCCGGTTCAACCGCGAGCGCATCCCGGAGCGCGTCGTGCACGCCCGCGGCTCCGGCGCGTACGGCTACTTCGAGGTGACCGACGAGGTCTCGCAGTACACCAAGGCCGCGTTCCTCTCCGAGGTGGGCAAGCGCACCGAGCTGTTCCTGCGCTTCTCCACCGTGGCCGGCAACCTGGGCTCCAGCGACGCCGTCCGCGACCCGCGCGGCTTCGCGCTGAAGTTCTACACCGAGGAGGGCAACTACGACCTCGTCGGCAACAACACCCCGGTCTTCTTCATCAAGGACCCGCTGAAGTTCCCCGACTTCATCCACTCGCAGAAGCGCGACCCGTACACGGGCATCCAGGAAGCCGACAACGTCTGGGACTTCTGGGCCCACTCGCCGGCCTCCACCCACCAGATCACCTGGCTCTTCGGCGACCGCGGCATCCCGGCCTCGTACCGCCACATGAACGGCTACGGCTCGCACACCTACCAGTGGGTCAACGAGCAGGGCGACGCCTTCTGGGTGAAGTACCACTTCAAGACCAACCAGGGCATCCGATCGCTGGACGGCGACCAGTCCGCCGAGGTGCTCGGCGCCGACGCCGACTCGCACCAGCGTGACCTGCACCAGGCCATCGAGCGCGGCGTCTTCCCGTCCTGGACCCTCTACGTCCAGCTGATGCCGGTCGCCGAGGCCGCGGAGTACCGCTTCAACCCGTTCGACCTCACCAAGGTGTGGCCGCACGCCGACTACCCGCTGGTCAAGGTCGGCCGCCTGGTGCTGAACCGCAACCCCGAGAACGTCTTCGCCGACGTCGAGCAGTCCGCGTTCTCGCCGAACAACTTCGTGCCCGGCATCGGTCCGTCCCCGGACAAGATGCTCCAGGGCCGCCTGTTCGCCTACGCCGACGCCCAGCGCTACCGCCTCGGCGTCAACCACACCCTGCTCGCCGTCAACGCCCCCCGGGCCACCGAGGCGAACAACTACGGCCGTGACGGCTTCTCCGCCGTCAACAAGTCGGGCCGCGGCAAGAACTACGAGCCCAACTCGTACGACGGCCCCGCCCAGACCGACAGCGCGCTCGCCGCGCCGGTCAAGCTGGACGGCTACACCGGCACCTACACCACGCCGGCGCACACCAAGGACGACGACTTCTTCCAGGCCGGTGAGCTCTACCGGCTGATGTCGGCCGGCGAGAAGACCCGCCTGATCAACAACATCGCGGGCTTCCTGGCGCAGGTCTCGCGCGACGACATCGTCGAGAAGAACCTCGCCCACTTCCACGCGGCCGACGAGGAGTACGGCGCCCGCCTGGAGGCCGCCGTCGCCAAGCTCCGCGCCGGCGACGAGGGCTGACGTACCGCCTGACCACCCTCACCGGCCGCCGGGGCCCCGTACCCCGGCGGCCGCGACCGGGCCTCTCCCCCCAGGGCAGTGGGGGAGGGGCCCGTCTGTCGTGCGCCGGCCGGGCGCATGCCGCAGGCGTACGCCGGTACGCCGGAAGCACGCCGCCGTCCGGCCGTCCAGCACCTTCACCGAATATTCGCGGACGGCAACTGCCGGGGCCTCGGGGTGGCTAGGCTGGAGGGCGCCCGCAGGTCGCTCCGCGGGCGGACATCGGAAGGGGACGACATGTCGACACCAGCCCCGGGTCGTCACGCCGCACTGGACCAGGGCATGCCTGGTCCGTTCACCTCCTTGCAGCACGCGCTCAGACTGCTGGAGGCCGTCGACCGGCACCCCGGCGGTGCCACCCTGGTCTCCCTCGCCAGGGAGACGTCCCTGGGCCTGCCGACGGTTCGCCGGCTCGCCGAGATCCTGGAGATCGAGGGCTACCTCCAGTGCCAGGACGGCGGTTGGGTGCTCGGCGGCACCTTCGCGCTGCTCGGCCAGGGCAATCGGGAGCAGTTGGTGCGCGCCCGGCTCGACCGCAAACTCGCCGACCTGCGCGACGAGTTGGGTGCGGCCGTGTACTTCAGCCGGTACCACGACGGCGAGTTGTCGGTGGAGGCGGTCTCCGCCGCCGACCACGCGCCGGCGGTGCAGGAGTGGGTGGACTTCCGGGCCACCGCGCACGCGAGCGCGATCGGCAAGTGCCTGCTGAGCCAGCTCGACCACGACGGCCGCCGGGACCACCTGTCCCGGCACCCGGTGGCCCGGCTCACCTCGCGGACGGTCACCGACGCCGACCAGCTGATGCACCGGCTGGAGCGCCAGCCGGCCACCGTGCCGGTGCTGGACATCCAGGAGTACGCGCTGGGCACCGTCTGCGCGGCCGTGCCGGTGATGGCGGGCAGCACGGTCGGCTGCCTGGCCACCTCGATGCCGGTGGCCAACGTGCACCGGCTGAAGGCGGCCGCCGAGCTGCTGGCGGCCCGGGCGGCGCCGCTGATGCTGGCCATGGCGGTCTGAACCTCCGGCCCGAGGGTCACCCGCGTGGGGGGGGGGGGGGGGGGGGGGGGGGGGGGGGAGGCGGGGGGGGGGGGGGGGGGGTCGGGGGGGTGGGGGGGGGGGGGGGGGGGGGGGGGGGGGGGGGGGGGGTGGGGGGGGGGGGGGGC
>NZ_JBVJCO010000038.1:76105-96030 GCF_055588525.1 Kitasatospora sp. NPDC041988 | reverse complement strand
GCCCCCTCCACCCGGACCAACATCCCCGGCGTCTTCGGCGCCGGCGACGTCGTCGACCACACCTACCGCCAGGCCATCACGGCCGCCGGCACCGGCACCTCCGCCGCCCTCGACGCCGAGCGCCACCTGGCCTCGCTGGCCGACCTGGAGACCCAGACCGCCACCGTCGCCGCCGCCGTCTGACCGGCCCGGACCACCACCACTCACCCGAACCATCCGACACACCCGACTCACCCGACTCACCGACAGATCAAGGACATCTCCCATGGCAGGCACCACCATCACCGCGACCGACAGCAACTTCGAGGAGCTCGTGTTCCAGAGCGACAAGCCCGTCCTGGTCGACTTCTGGGCCACCTGGTGCCCCCCGTGCCGGATGATCGCCCCCACCCTGGACCAGATCGCCGCCGAGCACGGCGACCGCCTGACGGTCGTGAAGGTCGACATCGACAAGAACCCCGCCCTCGCGGCCCAGTACGGGATCATGTCCATCCCGACCCTGAAGGTGTTCACCGGCGGCAAGGCCGTCAAGACCATCGTCGGCGCCCTGCCGAAGGACCAGCTCAAGCGGAACCTCGCCGACTTCATCGGCTGACCGCCCCGAACGTGGGGCCGGGCCGCACCGGACCCGGCCCCCCGGGTCGCCAACACGCTCCGCCGGCCGCGGCGCCCGGCGCCCGCACAGACCCGCCGCCGGCACGGCAGGCAAACACCCCGGAGAGGACACGAGGGCGAGGATGCGCATCGAGATCTGGGCAGACGTGGTCTGCCCCTGGGCCTACATCGGCAAGCGGCGGCTGGAGACGGCCCTGGCAACTCCGGCCCTGTCCGCCCTGGACATCGAGGCCGTCTGGCGGCCGTTCCTGATCGACCCGACCGCCCCGGTCCGGGCAGTTCCGGTGGATCCGGCCCAGCGCGACCCGATGGTCGACGACGCCGCACTCCGGTGCTCGGCGGACCCGTCGGCCACGGAGGGCCCGGCGGCCGAGGGCGACCAGGTGCCCCTGTCCCGCATCGCAGCCGCAGAAGGCCTGGGACCGGACTGGGGCCCGGCCTGGCGCTCCAGCAGCCACCTCGCCCACCGCCTCCTCACCCTCGCCCACGAGCACGGCGGCGCCACACTGCAGGCCACCGTGGTCGAGCACCTGATGCGGGCGCACTTCGTCGAGGGCCGTGACATCAGCGCGCCCGACACGCTCCGGACCGTCGCGGCCACCGCCGGATTCGCCGAGGCCGCCACCCTGCTCGACACCGACGCCGCCGACCGTACCGTCCGGGAGCTTCGCCTGACCGGCAAGGCGCGGGGCATCAAGACCTCCCCGACGATCGTCGTCGGAGACCGGGCCCTGGCCGGCGCCCAACCACCCGACGTCATCGCCGACTTCCTCGCCACCGCGCTAGGCGCCGCCGGTGGCCCGCAACGCGATCTACCCGAGGAGGTCAGCCGCCTGCGGTACGCCGAGTCCCTCCTGGAGCTGCGCGATCCGCTCGGCGCGCTCACCCTGCTGCAGCCGCTGCTCGACGAGCACGGCGACGACCTCACCGTGCGCCACCTCGCCGCCCGCGCCTACTTCGCCTCGGCCCAGCTCGGCCGCGCCCGCAGCCTCCTGGAGCAGCTGGTCACCGACCTGCCGGACGACTCCTACCTCCGGCTCATGCTCGGTCGTACCCTCCAGCGCCTGGGCCTGGCCGAGCGGGCCGCCCCGCATCTGAAGATCGCCGCCGCCATGACACCGGACTTCGCGTGACCGACAGCGGCCCGGATCAGAGTCCTGACGATGCCACAGGATCCACGACGAACTGTGGAGCCGCCCTACGGTTTCGCGGTTCGGGCGCCTGCTGCCGAGTCGCTCGCTCCGTTCTCCCCTCTTGCACAGGCGCACCAATCCACCGGGCGGTCGTTGTGCTGGACGACCAGACGCCCGGGCAGTCCGCGTGCGCGGCATCCAGGCTCCGGGCTCCGGGCTCCGGGCAGGAGTGCGGGCCCGGGTTTTCGGCAGCGCGGTTCCAATAGCTGAGACGACGGCCTATGATCGCGCGCATCGCGAGCCGACGACTCCCGTTCGACCAACGGGAGTTCGCGTGAGCTGCCCACAAGGTCCGTAGCTCGGGGGAAACATGCGCTACACGGTTCTTGGACCGTTGGAAGTCTTCGACCACGGCACCGAGGTGCCCATCGAACGGCCGCGCCGGCGTGCGGTGTTGACGTTCCTCCTGTTGAACGCGAACCATCAGGTCTGCATCGAGCAGCTGGTGGACGCGCTCTGGGGCGAGCGTCCGCCGCGCAGTGCCCGCGGCCAGGTGCACACCGCCGTCTCGGCCCTGCGCAAGCTCCTCCCCGGGGCTGCCGCCGGGGCCGGGCCGGGGGACGACGCCGGGCCGCTCGCCTCGCTGGCGGGCGGATACCGCCTGTCGGTCGGCCGGCACGACCTCGACACCATGGACTTCTGCCGGGAGGTCGCGGAGGCGCGGCGGCTCACGTCGCTGGGCGAGCACACGCGGGCCGTCCGGCATCTGCGGACCGGGCTCGGTCTGTGGCGCGGCGCCGCGCTCATCGGGATCGACGCGCCGTTCGTGGAACCGTTCCGGGCCCACCTGGAGGAGGAACGTTTCGCCGCCTTTGAGCTGCTGGCGGACATCGAACTCGGCGCGGGGCGGCACCAGGAGCTGGTCCCCGAGCTGACGGCCCTGGTGGACCGCTACCCCGCCCGCGAGCGCCTCGTGGAGCAGCTCGTCCTCGCCCTGTACCGCAGCGGGCGGCAGACCGACGCACTGGCCGTGGCCCGCCGGCTGCGGGCCCTGCTCGCGGACGAGTTCGGGCTGGACCCGGGGGCCGCCCTGGTGGAGCTGGAGAACGCCGTGCTGCGCGGCGACCCGGCGCTGACGGGCCCGCGCCGGCACACCCGCGCGGGCCTCCCCCGGCTGCGCCGCCTCTGCTGCCACCCGGCGCGCACCCACCCGTGCCACCCTCGTACGGGCCGCTGACCGGCTCGGCCGCCCCGCGGTCCGCCCGCCGGGAACGCCGGGAACACCGGGCACTCCGGAAGCATCAGGCACGCCGGGCACGACAGGAACGGCAGGAACGTCAGGAGCGTCGGGGTGTGGCGGGCCCCTGGAACAGGTAGGCGATGTCGTCCCACCGTACGACCAGGGCGCCCGCGGCCACGCCCGCGGCGAGGGCGACCGCCGCCAGGGCGGGGGCCACGTCCCCGCCGGGGGCCAGCGCCGCGGCGAGCGCGCCGGCGGCGAGCAGGGAGTTGCGCAGGACGAAGCCCCCGGCGCTGCCGCGGGCGGCGGGCTTCGCCCGGCCGAAGCACCGGCAGTCCGCCGCCCGCCCGGCCCGCAGGGTCGCAACGGTGAAGCCGGCCAGCAGCACGAGCGCGGCCACCGCGCCGGCCTGGCGTACCGTCGCGAGCAGCGCCACGGTCACCAGTTCGGCGACGATCACGCCGACGGCGGTCGGCCGCCGCAGGCCGGCCGGCAGCCAGCGGAAGCCGGCCAGGTCGGCGGTGAACGCGGCCAGGGCCGCGCGGCTGCGCGCCTTGCCGATCAGGGCGGTGCCGAAGACCACCACCAGCAGGGCGCGGGCGGCCAGTTGCAGCATCGTCATGCGGTCCTCCTCGAACCGTGGGTCGTACGGTGCCCCGATCGGTTCAGGGACTGCGCGGGCCGCCCCTCGCGGGACATCCGGCGGACGGCGACGCCCAGGGCGGTGCGGCTCGGGACGGTGCCGAAGGTCCGGGAGTCCAGGCTGCGCGGGCTGTCGCCGAGGACCGCGAGGTGTCCGGACGGCACCGCGGGGCAGCCGTCGGCGGCCGGGTCGCCCGCCACGCCGCTGACCCGCTTCACCAGCCAGGGCGTGTCCTGGGGGGCGCGCGGCCCGTCCGGGGCGGGGATGACCACCACGTCGCCGCGGTGGAACACCGTGGTGCGGCGCACCAGCACCCGGTCGCCGTCCCGCAGCGTGGGCTCCATGCTGCCGCCCTGCACGACGACCAGCTCGAAGGAACGGCGGAGCAGCAGCACCGTCGCCGCGGCCCCGGCCAGCGCCCCGGCTGCGACGGCCGCCACGGTCGGGGAGAGCGCGTTCACCGCACCACCTCGGGCCGGTCCGCTGCGGCGCGCGGCGCGGTGTCCGGCCCGGCCGCCGCACGGGCGGCCGGCCGGCGTCCCGCGGCGACGGGGGGACCGTCCGCGCGGTAGCCCTCGGCCTGCGCGGCGAACATCTCCGCGTACCGGCCGTCGAGCGCCACCAGCTCGTCGTGGCTGCCGCGTTCCACGACCTGCCCCTCGAAGAGCACCACGATCAGGTCGGCCTCACGCAGGGCGGCGAGCCGGTGCGAGATCAGCAGGCTGGTGCGCCCGGCGCGGTGGCGGCGCAGCGCCTGGTGGACCTGCCGCTCGGCGAGCGCGTCGAGGCCGGAGCTGGGCTCGTCCAGGACGAGCAGCTCGCCGTCCTCGCGCATGAGCGACCGGGCGAGGGCGACGCGCTGCCACTGGCCGCCGGAGAGGGTGACGCCCTCCTGTTCGTCCTCGTCGGTGAACGTCCGGCTGAGCAGGGTCCGGTAGCCGCGGGGCAGCCGCTCCAAGGTCCGGTCGATGCCGGCGCGGCGGGCGGCGGCACGGATCCGGCCGAGGTCCTCCCCGTGCTCGGGGGCGCCCAGGCCGATGTTCTCGGCGGCGGTCAGGTCGTAGGTCATGAAGTCCTGGAAGGTCGCGCCGATCCTGCGCCGCAGCTCGTCGACCGGCATGGTGCGGATGTCGACGCCGTCCCAGAGGATGCGTCCGCGTTCGGGGTCGTAGAACCGGCAGAGCAGCTTGACCAGTGTGCTCTTGCCCGCGCCGTTCACGCCGGCGAGGCCGACGGCGTGGCCGTGCGGGAGGTGCAGGTCGACTCCGCGCAGCGCCCAGGGGGCGTCGGGGGTGTAGCGGAACCAGACGTCCTCGAAGGTGATGCCGTCCCGCAGCGGGGGCGGTACGACCGTGCCGTCCGTGAGGTCGGCGGGCGAGCCGAGCAGCGCCAGGTAGTGCCCGAAGAGCCGCAGGGCCTCCTCCGCGCGTCCGAGTTGCATCACGATGGACGACAACGCGCCCTGGACGGCGGCCACCGCGGCGGTGAACAGGGTCATGTCGCCGAGGGTGATCCGGCCGGCGAGCACCTGCCGTGCCACGACGACGGCCGCGGTGCCGGCGACGGCCGCGGTGAGGAGGGCGAGCCCCGACTGGACGAGGACGCTGCGGCGCAGGGCGGCCAGGCCGGCGCCGGTCGTCTCGCGGAGCCCGTCGAGCGCGCGCCGGCGGAAGAGCGGCCCGGTGCCGAAGAGGCGGATCTCCTTGGCGGCCCGGGGGTCGATGAGCAGCGTCCGGTAGAAGTAGTACCGCCGGGTGGCGGGGACGACGGCGGCGGCGGTGTCGGCCAGGCCCCGGGAGGTGCGCAGGTGGCCGACGACGGAGACCGCGACGCAGAGCACGAGCAGCGCGCCCATCGGCGGCCAGAACACCAGCACGGTGCCGAGGAACCCGGCGATCGTCGCGGTGCTGCGGACCGAGTCGAGCAGGAAGTCGAGGACGTCGTGGGGTGCGCCCTGGGCCGCGGTCTCGGCGAGCCGGATGCGGTCCTGGGTCGCCGGGTCCTCGAACGGGCGCAGCCCGCGGTAGGCGTTGACCCGTTCGAAGAGCCGGTCCTGTACCTCCAGGTTGACGGCCCGGCCGACCATGGCGCCGATCAGCGCGGTGACGTGGTTGAGCACGGCGGTCGCCCCGGCGAGGGCGGCGCCCGCGGCCGCGAGCCACGCCACCCGGGTGCCGTCGGCCACGCCGGGGCCGCCCGCACCGGCGAGGGCGTCGACGAGCAGTTTGGTGACGTAGGCCATCACGGCCGGGAGCGCCCCGGTGAGCAGGGCGAGCAGGAGCTGGAGCAGGATGCCCTGCGGCGAGGCCCGCCAGCCCAGCCGCAGGGCGGCGGCCGCGGCCCGTACCCGCCCGACGACGGTGCTGGTCACACCGCTTCCCCGAGCAGAGCCGGGTGGTCGGTCCTCGCGCGGTGCGCCGACGCGGGCACGACGTCGGCCAGCTCGTGCCCGGCCGCGGCGATGACACCGTCCTTCAGCCTGAGCAGGGTCGGGAAGGCGCCGACCTGGCCGAAGGCGGCGGTGGCCGAGGACTTCTCGGCGACGACGGCCACCCGGCCGACCGGGGACAGGGCGGCGGTCATCCTGCGGGTCTCCGGGCTCTCCCGGTCGCCGACGACGAAGAACAGCGGGTCCTCGGCCCCGGTGGCGGCGCCGCCGGCCAGGGACTCGATCAGGGTGCCGCAGGGCGTGCAGCCGACCATGACGAAGCCGGCGAAGGCGTCACCGGCGGCCACGTCGGCCGCGGTGATCTCCTCTCCGGAGACCGTGACGGCGCTGAACTCGCCGACGGCGGTGCCGACCTCCGGCAGGGCGTCGGGGGCGCCCGTGCCGCCTTCCTCCAGCGTCCGCAGCCTGCGGACGACAGCGAAGGTGAGCACGAGGTTGGCCGCGGTGGCGATGCCGAGCACGACGGCGAGGGCGATGAGGGCGGTGAGCATGTCGGTTCCTCTCTGGGCCGTTCCAAGGGCGACAGAGGGCGGGGGCCCGCCGGCACGGGGCCCCCGCCCATCCGGTCGTCAGCAGCCGTACGCGACCTTCTTGTTGTACTGGAGGCCGCCGGTGCCCTTGCAGGTGCCGGTGCAGTTGTAGTAGCCGTTGCACATCGGCTGCCACCACCAGCCGCCGGAGCAGTAGCCGCTCCGCGAGGTACAGGCGACGACACCGCAGTAGTCCGGCGGCACACAGGCGCCGGCCTTCTTCTGCTTCAGCAGCGCGCCCAGCATCCGGTCGCCGAGCGACGTGAGGGTCCTGGTCATGAGACCTCCTTGTGGGGTTCGACCCGTCCGTTCGGGTCGCCCACCATGCTGTCCGGGCCCTCTCTCCATCGGCTCCTCATCGGCTCTGCGCCCGCTGTCCGGTCCGGCTCGCCGGGGTGGCGCCGCCGGACCGGGCAGGGCCTGTCACCCGCCTTGTGCGCCCGTCCTCGCGCGGTGCTCGGTGATGGCCTGCCAGACCTTGTCCCGGAGGAAGGAGGCCTCGGTGAAGCGGATGCCGGTGGCGTCGCGCAGGGCGTTGGCGAAGGCGGGCGGGACGGGGTTGAAGGGGCTCTCGCTCATCGACTTGGCGCCGAGCGGCCCGATGGCGTCGGAGGTCTCCGTGAAGTGCACCTCGGTGCGCGGCACGTCGGCGTAGGCGGGGAGCCGGTAGCGACGGAAGGCGGCGGTGGTGACCTCCCGCCGCGGATCCCGGTCTGCCGGATCGCACCCGAATCAGTAGACGTCCCGGACGTAGCGCTTGTCGGTGGCGAGCTGGCGGACGTAGGCGCCGGCTTCGTCGTCGTCCAGGCCGCCGTGCGCGGAGACGATGTCGCGCAGGGCCCGGTCGACGTCCTTGGCCATCCGGCCGGCGTCACCGCAGACGTAGAGGTGGGCGCCGCCCCGCAGCCAGTCCCAGAGGCGGGGGCCGTGTTCGCGCATCCGGTCCTGCACGTAGATCTTGGCGCGCTGGTCACGGGAGAAGGCGAGGTCGAGGCGGTCCAGGTGGCCCGAGGCCTGGAACGCCGCCAGCTCCTCCCGGTAGTAGAAGTCGGTCGCCTCGCGCTGTTCGCCGAAGAACAGCCAGTTCGGGCCGGTGTGGCCGCGGGCCTGCCGCTCCTCCAGGAAGCCGATGAACGGTGCCACCCCGGTGCCCGGGCCGACCATGATCATGGGTGTGGCGGGGTCGCCGGGCGGGCGGAAGTGCGGGGAGCGCTGGACGAAGACGGGGACCGGGCCGTCGTCGGCGGCGTCGGCGAGGAAGCTGGAGCAGACGCCGTTGCGGTTCCTGCCGAGGTCGTTGGTGTAGCGGACGACGGACACCGTCAGGCGGACCTCGCCGGGGTGGGCCAGCGGGCTGGACGATATCGAGTACAGCCTGGGCTGCAGGCGCTTGAGGACGCCGGCCCACTCCCGCGCGGTCGCCCGGACGGGGAACGCGCCGACGATGTCGACGGCCTGGCGGCCCCAGCTCCACTTCGCCAGCTCCCCCTTGTTGTCCGCCCGCAGCAGCCGCCGCAGGCCGCTGTCGCCCGTGCGCTCGGCGATGAAGCGCAGCAGGTCGGGGGTGATCTTCGCGATCTCCAGCCGGGTCCGCAGGGCCTCGCCGAGCGGGATGTCCCCCGCGTCGCCGGCCGGCACGGTGTCGGCGGGGTCGAGGCCGGTGGCGGCGAGCCACTCCGCGACGAGTTCCGAGCCGTTGGCCGGCCAGACACCGAGCGCGTCACCCGCCTGGTAGGCGAGGTCGCCGTCATCGCCGCCGCGGGTGTCGAAGGCGTACTGCCGGACCTCCTTCGCCGAGCCCGGGAGGCTGAGGAGCCGGTTGCCGATCAGCAGCGTGGCGAAGGGCGAGGTCTTGGAGTAGCCGGCCCGTTCCGCCGGGGCCGGCAGGCCTCCGGGCCCGGCCGGCGGTGTGACCGCCGCGGTGGGCGCGGTCCGGGTCGCGGGACCGGCCGGCGCGGACGTCGCCCGGCCGGGCGCCGACAGGCGCTCCGCCAGCGCCCCGAGGACCTCGTCGAGCCACTTCCCGGCGGCCTCGGCGTAGTCCGGTTCGCAGTCGGTGCGGGGGGCGAGCCGGGTGGCGCCCAGCTCGCCGAGGCGCTGGTCCAGGCGCCGGCCGTGGCCGCAGAAGTCGTCGTAGCTGGAGTCACCGAGGGCCAGCACCGAGTACCCGAGGCTGCCGGTCAGGGCCTGGTCCCCGGCGCAGAGGGCCGCCCAGAAGCCGGAGCCGTTGTCCGGCGCCTCGCCGTCGCCGAAGGTGCTGGTGATGAACAGGACCGGGGCGCCGGGCGGCAGGGAGGCCGGGCTGACGTCGTCCATGCCGAGGAGCTCCGCCTGCCAGCCGGCCTCGGCGAGGCGGCCGACGGTCATGGCGGCTGCCTCCTCCGCGTTGCCGGTCTGCGAGGCCCACAGGACGAGGACCTGGCGCGCGGGCCTGTCGGCCGCCGTCGGCTGCTCCCCGGTGTGCGGCGCGGGCGACGGCGGCGTGGCGGGCGACGGGGCGACGGCGGTGGTGCGGGAGAACCTGCCGGCCAGCACGCCGTTGACCCACAGGGCCCGCTCCGGGTCGATGGGGGCCCGGTCGGGCAGGACCGGCACGGTGGCGGCCTGCGGCGGGGCGGCGTCCAGCCCGGCGAGGAAGCCGGCCAGGAAATGCCGTTCACCGGTGGCGAAGGCCGGCGGGGCGAGGTCCGCGATGCCGAAGAGACCGCGCAGCCCGGCGGTGCCCGCACCCTGCTGCGCGAGGGGCACCGGCTGCGGCCGGGGCTCCGCCGGGGTGGGCCCGGCGGACGCGGGCACGGGAGCGGGCACCGTGCGTTCCGGCGCCCGCACCACTCTCAGCGAGACGGCGCAGGCCTTGAACTCGGGCTGGAAGGAGATCGGGTCCACGGCGTCGTTGGTGACGGCGTTGATGCTGAGGTACTCGCCGAAGAGGTCGTTCCAGTGGAACGGCGCGAAGCAGTCGCCCGGCCGTACCCGGTCGGTGACGACCGCCGGCAGCACGGCCCTGCCGCGCCGGGACGCGATCTCCAGGTGGTCTCCCGCGGCGATGCCGAGCGCCTCGGCGTCCTGCGGGTGGACCTCGACGAAGGGCCCGGGGTTGAGCTTGTTGAGCTTGGCGACCTTCCCCGTCTTGGTCAGGGTGTGCCACTGGTGCTGCAGGCGGCCGGTGTTGAGGACGAACGGGAAGTCGTCGTCGGGCAGTTCGGCGGCGGCCAGGTGCGGGCGGGCGAAGAAGGACGCGCGGCCGCTCGCCGTGGGGAACGCCAGCCGGGGGCGGGTGCCGTCGGGCCGCTCCAGCAGGGTCTGGCTGACCCCGTCGTTGACGTACCGGACCGGGTTGCGGTCCGGCCCGTCGACGGAGGCGCTGGGCCACTGCACCGGGGTCTCCCGCAACCGCTCGTACGTCACGCCGCGCAGGTCGTAGCCGGTCCTCGGGTTCCACGCCCGCTTGATCTCCTCGAAGACCTCCTCGGCGCTGTCGTAGCCGAAGGCCTCGGTGAAGCCCATCGCGCAGGCGACGCGGGCGATGATCTGCCAGTCCGGCAGGGCCTGGCCCACGGGGTCGGCGGCCGGCCGGACGAGGGTGAGGTCGCGCTCGGAGTTGATCATCACGCCCTCGGCCTCGGCCCACATCGCGGCGGGCAGCACCACGTCGGCGTAGGCGTTGGTCTCGGTGTCGGCGAAGACGTCCTGGGTGATGACGAACTCGGCCGCTTCCAGGCCGGCGATGACGGTCTTCCGGTTGGCGACCGTGGCGGCCGGGTTGGTGCAGATGATCCAGCAGGCCTTGATCCCGCCTTCCGCCATCCGCGAGAACATCTCGACGGTGCCCTGCCCGGCCTCCGCGCGCAGCGTGCCCGGGGCCAGGCCCCACAGCCGCTCGGTGAACTCGCGGTCGGCCGGCACCAGCACCGAGCGCTGGCCCGGCAGCCCCGGGCCCATGTAGCCCATCTCGCGCCCGCCCATGGCGTTCGGCTGGCCGGTCAGCGAGAAGGGGCCGCTGCCGGGGCGGCAGATGGCGCCGGTCGCCAGGTGCAGGTTGACCAGCGCGTTGGTGTTCCAGGTGCCGTGGGTGGACTGGTTGAGACCCATCGTCCAGCAGCTCATCCACTCCCCGGCCTCGCCGATGAGCCGCGCCGCCTCCCGGATGTCGGCCTCCGGGATGCCGGTGATCCCGGCGACCGTCGCGGGCGGGTAGTCGGCGAGGAAGCCGGGCATCGTCTCCCAGCCCTCGGTGAACTCCTCGATGAAGGCCGGGTCGGTGTGCCCGTTCTCCACCAGCAGGTGCAGCAGGCCGTTGAGCAGGGCCAGGTCCGTCCCCGGCTTGATCTGCAGGTGGAGGTCGGCCTTGTCGGCGGTCGCGTTGCGGCGCGGATCGACCACGATGAGCCTGGCGCCCGCCTTGACGCGGTCCATGAGGCGGAGGAAGAGGATCGGGTGGCAGTCCGCCATGTTGGCGCCGATGACGAAGAAGACGTCCGCGTGCTCGAAGTCCCGGTACGAGCCCGGCGGCCCGTCGGCGCCCAGTGACAGCTTGTAGCCGGTGGCCGCGCTGGCCATGCAGAGACGGGAGTTGGACTCGATCTGGTTGGTGCCCACGAAGCCCTTGGCCAGCTTGTTCGCCAGGTACTGCGCTTCGAGGCTCATCTGGCCGGACACGTAGAACGCCAGCGCGTCCGGGCCGTGCTCGTCCAGGATCCTCCGCAGCCGCTGCGCGGTCGCGGCGATCGCCTCGTCCACGTCCGTCGCGGCCGGCTCGGCGCCGCGCTCCGCCCGGACCAGCGCGGTGCCCAGCCGGCCGGCGGCGGCGAGCATGTCCGCGCTGGTGGCGCCCTTGGTGCAGAGCCGGCCGAGGTTGGCCGGGTGGCCCTTGTCGCCGGACGCCTTGACCACCGTGCGCCGGCCGGTGGCGTCGTCCGTCGCGACGTCGAGCAGCACCCCGCAGCCGACACCGCAGTACGAGCAGACGGTCTTCACGGTGCTGGTGGTCTTCGGGCCCGACGCCGTCACAGGGGCTCCTCCTCGGTAGCACTCCTCCTCGCCGCCCGCCGGGCTGTGCGGCTCCTGCGGGCGGCCGTGGGGGCATCCCCACCGTCAGCACCGTAGGAAGCCCCGGTTACCACCGCGTCACGCCGGCTGATCATCGATGGTTAACATCGCCGCACACCGGTCGCGGCCACGGTGTGAGCGAACCGGCCGCCGCAAGCCCGTCCGCGGCGGGGGGACGGAACCGCGCCGGTCGGCGGTCGCGTCTTCACAGGTGCCGGGGTCCCTGTCGACCGGGTGCACGGAGGTGAGCTCGGTCGACTTCCTCCCCGCCCCGAAGGGCGGGGGTCCTTGGAGGTATCCGATGAAGACCGTCGAGCGTGCGCTGGGCCGGTGGCGCTCCCTGACCTTCCGGCGCCGGCTCGTCGCCCTTGCCGTCGGCGGCGCCGCCGTGCTCCTCGCGACTCTGCTGGCGGTGGTGGTCACTGTCGGCGGCGGGGGCGCTCCCGGACGCACGGCGGCCGGTCCGCCGCCCGCCCCGTCGGCGTCCTCACCGGCCGGCCCCGGCGGCCCGGGTACCGTGTCGCCGCTCACCGGGCTGCCGGGTGAAGCGGGCAGGATCATCGCCGTCAAGATCGACAACGCCGCCGCGGCCAGGCCCCAGACGGGTGTGAACGCGGCCGACGTGGTGTACGCGATCGAGGTGGAGGGCGGGCTCTCGCGGTACCTGGCGATCTACGACTCGAACCACCTGCCCGCCGGCGACCGGATCGGCCCGGTGCGCAGTGCCCGGGAGAGCGATCTGCCCATCCTGCAGCAGTACGGGCGGGTGGACTTCGCGTACTCCGGGGCGCAGAGCCGGTTCCTGCCGGTGCTCGCCCGGGCGGACGTGTTCAACAGCTCGCCGTTGCAGGACGATTCGTTCTTCCGCGGGCAGTGGAACGTGCCGCCGTTCAACCAGTACGTGGTGCCGTCCGGGATTCTGGGTCACTTCCCGGACGCGGCGGTGGCCCGCGATGTCGGCTTCCGCTTCGGCGCCGCACCGGCCGGCGGCGTCCCGACCGGCTCGTTCACCGCGCGGATGCCGGCGGCCTCGTTCACCTTCACCTGGTCCGCCGCGGAGGGCAGGTACCTGGTGGCGGTCGACGGCAGGCCGGCCACCACGACGGACGCCGGGCAGATGGGCGCGCCGACGATCGTGGTGCAGAAGGTCGCCGAGACCACCTCGCCGCGAGGGCTGGTCGACTCCTTCGGACACCTCCTGCCCTTCGCGCCGACCGTCGGCGGCGGCGAGGCGGTCTTCCTGCGGGACGGCGCGTCGTACCGGGGCACCTGGTCCCGGGCCGACGCCGCCGGCGGCACGGAGTTCAGCTACGCGGGGCAGCCGATGACCTTCCACCCCGGACAGGTCTGGATCGTCCTCGAACCCGCGTGAGGTTCACCGGACGGCCGGACCGGGTACGGTCTCAGGCCGTTTGCCGGCGCCCGTCGGTGACGTGATCCCGGCGCGTACCCGGAACGCCGGGAGAGCACGGGTACCGTCCTCGCCCCGTTTCCGGCACGGCCTGACCTGGACCTCCCGCGCCCCGGGGCCGGTAGCCGCCGTGCACGGCCGGTCCCGGGGCGCCGGCATCCGTGCCCGCGCGAGAGGGCGAACGGAGCGTGTACACCGAGCTGTTGCCAATCGATGCCCGAATTGTTTCCAAGTCTGCACAGATCCTTCCCCCGCACCCGCCCCGACCTGCGGTTCCGGCATCGCACAGGGAGCGCGCCAGGGCCTCGCCGGAGTGCCTCAGCAGCCTCCTGAGTCACACCCTCACCACATTGGCCCCGTTGTGAGAAATCTGGCCTGAATCCGCATCCGACGGGTCTACGATCTCCCAACGTCGGACCGGATCATGGCAGTTCACGATCACCAGGGGGTGGCATGGGTCTGCTCGGCGGCGACCTGCCCTTCGCCCGTACCCTCACCGCCCACGACCATGAAGCGCTCGTCTCGCTCGGAGCCCCGAAGACCTTCGCACCGGAGCAGTACCTGCTGTCCGAGGGGGACCGCTCAACCCACGTCCTGCTGGTCCTGACCGGCTGGGCCATGGTCTTCGTGGCCACCGACCGCGGGGCTACCCGGCTGGTCCTCGGCCTGCGCGGACCGGGTGAACTCATCGGCGAACTCGCCGCGTTGGACCAGCGACCGCGCAGCGCGACCGTACAGGCGCTCGGGCCGGTCGAGGCGCTCGTGATACCCGGTGACGGCTTCCGGCACTTCCTGGCCAGGAGCCCCCGGGTCGGCAGCCAGGTGATGGCCCAGCTCGCCTCCCGACTGCGGGACTCCGACCGGGAACGCTCGGCACTCGCCTCGCTCACCGTCGTGCAGCGCCTCGCCAGCCGGCTCGTCGAGCTCTCCACCACCGACGCCACCGCCGGGCCCGCCAACGCCCGCTCCACCGGCGGTGGTTCGGCGGCAGTCGTGCACCTGGCGCAGGACGAGCTCGCCGCCACCGTCGGCGCCACCCGCGAGGCGGTGGCCAAGGCACTCAAGCTGCTCCGCGACCAGGGGCTGGTGCGGACCGGCACGCGGATGGTCGAGATCCTCGCCCCCGCCCCGCTCCTCCTGCTCGCACAGGGGCCGCACGACCAACGGCCGGAGGCCAGACCGCGCCTCTGAGCACAGAGACCGGGGTATCGCCGGCGCATGTAAAGCATCACAGACAACCCGGCGCCCGACGCCGGATTCTGACGGTGTGCCGAGAACAAGCGTGGGGGTGAACGTGCAGGACCAAGCAGTCGACGCGGTGTACGAGTTGGTGGTCAGCGTGGACGTCCGGAAGTCCGGCGCCTACAACGACGCGGGAAAGACCCGGATGCGCCGGCAGCTGTACGCCGTCCTCGACCGGGCGTTCGCCGAGGCCGGGGTGCCGGCCCGCGCCGTCCACCGCGAGGACCGCGGCGACGGAATCCTGGCGGCCGTGGACCCCACCGTCCCGCCCGCCCGCATCCTCGGGGTCTGGGTCACCGAGGTGCACGAGCAGCTGCGCCGGGAGAACCCCGACCTGCGGATGCCGCTCGGGCTCCGCGTCGGCCTCCACGTCGGCCCGGTCACCCACGACGCCCAGGGCATCAGCGGCCACGCCGTCGACCTCGCCTGCCGGCTCACCGACTCGGCCGCCGCCCGCCTGCTGCTCGAACGCGACCGGGCCGACCTGGTCGTCGTCGTCTCCGACTCGCTCTACCGCGAGGTGGTCCACCACGGCGGCCGCTTCGTCGACCCCGGGGACTACGCGCCGGCCCGCCTGCGGACCAAGGACGGGGCCACGCCCGCGTGGTTCCGCCTCCCCGGCCGGCCCCGGCCGGCGCAGGTGCCGGACGGCGCGGAGCAGGGCGGTGCGGAGCAGGGCGGTGCGGAGCCGCCCGCGTCGGACCGGCGGGAGCCGGCGGAGTACACCCTGGCGGCCCCGGCGGGGAGCGCCCCGGCGGACATGCCGGATGCGCAGGACGTGCCGGACGTGCCGGACGTGCCGGACGTGCAGGAGCGGACGGTTGTGCACGGCGACCTGTCGGTGCACCGCGACAACACCTACCAGGGGCCGGTGCACATCGGCCGCACCACCGGAGAGGCGCACCGTGGCTGAGCCGAGGAACGCCCCCGCGGCCCCGGCCGTGCGCCGGGCGGACGAGCCGCGTGACCGAGCCGACCGGCGCCCCGACGAGGACCGCCCCCGGCGCGAACCGTCCGAACGCGACCGGCCCGAGCGCGCGCACCCGGCCGAACCCGGCGGGCCGGACGACCGCGACCGGCCGCGGGCCGACCCGGACCGCGCCGAGGACGAGCGCCCGGCCCCGGGCGGCGCCGAACCCGGTGCCGCGGACCGGGAGCCCCCCGCCGACGACCGGCCGGCCCAGGACCCGGAGGACCAGGAGCGCGCCGAACGCGAGCGCGCCGCAGGCCGGTTCCGCGAGCGCAGCCGCGACCGGCTGCTCGACGAGCAGGAGGAGGAGGGCGGGGCGGCGGCCGGCATGGGCGCGACGTCCCGCGCGCACCGCCAGGCCCGTGGCTCGTACCAGGTCGGCGGCGACCACAACCTGTTCGACCGCACGGTGTTCCACCAGGCCCACATCGGTGACGTCCACCTGCGGCTGGACAGCCGGCAGGCGGTCGGCGCGGTCAGCGGCCCGGTGCCCGAGTCGGAGCTGCGGCGGGTCCGCCGGATCTACCTGGAGCCGCAGGGCTACGTCGACCTCCAGCAGGCACTGCGCCGGCAGCGGGTCCTGGTCCTCGCCGCGGCCCCCGGTGCCGGGCGGACCTGCACCGCGCTGGCCCTGCTCGACGAGCTGACGCAGAGCCGGCCGGCCGCTGCGGACGGGCCGGAGGACGGCGTGCGGTCCGCCGGCCCCGAGGAGCCACCGGCCCGGGTCTCCCGGGTCTCCCCGGAGACGGCCGTGCCGCAGCTGACCGCCACCGTCCACGGGAACGGCGGGCAGCGGCACGGCTACCTCCTCGAACTCCCCTCCGGCCACGGCAGCCCCGGCCTGCCCCCGAGCGAGCTCGAACTGGACGCGCTCGCCGCCGCGCTCGCCGGCGTCGGCTCCTACGCGGTGCTGGTGGTGGCCGCCGGCCCCACGGCCACGCCCCTGCTGTCCGGGCGGTACGGCCGGATCTGCCCGCCGGCTCCGACCGAGGAACTGCTGCGTGCCAGGCTGGCCGCGAATCTGGCCGCCCAGGGCGCGGCGGCCACCGAGACCGCGGAGAACGCGGAGAACGCACCCACCGGGGGTGCGGACGCGGCCACCGACGACCCCGGCGGCGGGAGCACCGACGAGCCCGGTGACGGGCGCGGTGAGGGGCGCGGTGAGGGGCGCGGTGACGGGCGCGGTGACGGGCCCGCCCGCGGGACCGGCGACGAGGCGGCCGCGCGGGCCGCCGAGCTGGCCGCCGACCCGGAGCTGCGGGCCGGCGTCGGCCTGGAGGACCTCCGCCCCGCCGAGGCCGAACTGCTCGCCGACCTGATCGCCGCCCATGTGCTCGGCCGGCTGACCCGCGAGGAACTCCTCGCCGGCTGCCGGAGCCTGGCCCCGCAGCAGGCCCAGGAGTGGTTCGCCGGCGCGGACCGCGAGATCGCCGGCGCGGCCGAGGAGACCGGCCGCTCGGCCGCCACGGTGCTGCACCCGACCGCCTCCCGGATCGCGCTGGCCGTCCTCAACGGCGCCGTGCACAGCACCGTGGCGGAGGCCGCTCACCTGCTCACCTGGGAGCTGGCGGTGGCCCGCGACCCCGGAAACACGCCGGCCCGCCCGCTGTTCTGCGACGACCCGGTCTCCGATCTCGCCTACCTCCGGGCCGAGTTGACCGAGGGCGAGGTGGAGACGGCCGGCATCAGCGCGCCCGCCCGGATCGTCCGCTACCGGGGCTCGGCCCTGCCCGCCGCCGTGCTCGCGGAGGTCTGGGACCGGCACCACCCGGCCCGCGAGCCGATGGTCCGGTGGATGCGGCTGCTGGCCGACGACCCGCGGCCCGAGATCTGGGTGCGCGCCGCCCTCGCCTCCGGAGAGCTCTGCGCCCGGGACTTCGCCAACGGCTACGAGAAGCTGGTCCGTCCGATGGCCACCGCCCGCACCACCCAGCGCCGGGCCTTCGCCGCCACCGTGCTCGACCAGACGGCCCGGCACGAGAGCCACCGGCCCGCCGTCCGGGCCCTCGTCCGCGACTGGACCAGGTCGGACTCCCCCCGCCTGCGCTGGACCGCCGCCCTGGCACTCGGCTTCGGCCACGCCGCCCCGGCGGAGGCCGCACTCGACGGGCTGGCCCGGATCGGCACCGACGAGGAGGACGACCAGGCTCCGCTCGCCTCGCACAGCGTCGTCCGCCTGCTCTCCGGCCCGGACGACCGGGCGGTGCTGCGCCGGCTCGCCGACTGGACCGGCGACCAGCGGGTGCCCTACCAGGACTTGGGCCTGCTGACCGTCGTCCGGCTCGCGTTGACCACGGTCGGCGAGGTCTGGGACGGCGAGGCCTCGCCCGATCTCGGCGACTACCTGGACTGGCCACTGCCGCTCGCCCTTGCCGTCACCCGCCCCGACCGGACCGGCCCGCTGGCCGATCTGATGTGGACGGCGCTGCGCACACCGCGCTCCCACGAGGCCGCCACCGACTGCCTGGAGTTCTGGCTGCGCGGTGCCGTCGACGACGACGGCCCGGACACCCGGGCCGGTCTGGCCGCGCTGCTGCCGGCCCTGCTGAGCACCGACAGTGAACGGCGGCTGCTGGACTGGCTGTTGCGCCGCATGATGAACGACCCGGACGATCCCCTGCCGAACGCGCGGGGCCGCGAGCTCTGGCACCTCGCCACCGGCGGCCGGCCGGACAGCGACCACGGCGGGGGGCGGGAGGGGCGGGGCGGGCGCCGCAGCCGCGGCGGCCACGACGGACGGTCGGCCGACGGTGCCGGGGAAGACGGTGTCCGGGAAGACGGTGTCGGGGAATCGGAGGAGGAACGATGACGGAGAAGCCGCAGGCCGCCGGAAGGCCCGCCGGCCGGGGCAGATCGAGCACGCCCGAGCACCCGGCCGGACCACTGCTGAGGGAGTACCCACGCCCGGACGCCGGCGCCCGCCACCCGAGTGCCGAAGTCGCCCTGGTGCTCTTCTACCGCAACGGCGGCCACAGCGTGGTCACCGCGATGGGCACCGAACACTTCGGGCGGCCCCTGATGGCACGCCCGGTGACGGTCTGCGAGGTGGCCAGGGGCACCCATGTCACCCGGCTGACCCTGCAGGTCCCGGCGGCCGGCAGCGCCACCTTCTTCGAGGTGGAGGCGGACGTGCAGTGGTCGGTCACCGACTACCGCAAGGTGGTGGACGAGCAGGTCAAGAACGTGGCCGTGCGCCTGCGGGCACCGCTGGTGGAGCGCCTGCGCGGGATCTGCTCGAACTACCCGGTGTCGGCCGCCGCGGAGGCCGACCGCGCGGTCAAGTCCGCCTGCCGCAACGGACAGTGGGACGACCTGGGCTACGACCTCGGGCTGCGGGCGGAACTCTTCGTGCGCTTCGCCGTGGACAAGAAGACCATCCAGCACGTCGACGCGGAGCGGAACCTCGACCACGACGACCGCACCGCGGCACGCGGCCACGACCGCGCGCTGGTCGAGGAGCACCGTCGCACCGAGCTCCTGCAGATGCGCATGCGGAAGTTCCGGACGATGCTCGAGGGCGGCGAGTGGAACCAGATCTGCTTCATGCTCGCGGACAACCAGGACGAGGCGCGCGCGTTCATGGAGATGCTTCGCCAGGAGTCCCGTGCCGACAAGCGTGAACTGCTCGACCACACCCTGCGGCTGGTCGAGAAGGGGGTGATCCAGTCGGCGGAACTGGAGTCGCAGGTCAGGGAGTTGCTCGGGACCAGCGCCTACCGCGTCGAGGGCAGCTTCGGCCGGCCGCCGGTCCGGGAGCCGGCTCCGAGGGCCGAGCTGTCGCCGGGCGAGCGCCGGCGGCGCGGTCCGGACGACGAGGACGGCACCTGGCGGGACGGCCGTCACCGGGAGGACCGTCGCGAGGACCGCGACGCCCGCCAGGACCGCCGTCGGACCGACCGCACCTCCGGCCGGCCGGACGACGCGGGGAACGGGCGTCCCCCCTTCACCCCGCCGTGGGTGGATGCCGAGCCCGCCACACCGGACCAGGAGCGCGCCGGGGCCCGGACCGGGCGCCGCCCCAGCGAGGCCTTCGACGACTGGGAGTACCCCGGGTCCGACGCCGCCGGCGGAGACCGCCGCACCGACGACCGCCACTCCGGCGAGCGCCACGACGACGACCGGGGGCGCGACGACCGCCCGTGGTCCCCCGGCGAATGGAGCTGACGGCCCGTGACCGACACCGGCGCCGACACCGGCGCGGCCCCGCACCGCGCCCCCTCACACTGCCCGGACGAGGCCCGCTTCGTCGCCGACCGCCTCCTGGCGGCGGTGCGCGAGGACATCGGCCGGGCCGATACCAAGTCCTCGATCCTGCTCACCGCCGCCCTCGGCCTGCCCGCTCTCCTGCTGGGCCGCAGCTGGCCCGCCGACCGGCCCGGTCCGCTCGCCGCCGTACTGCTCGCGCTCGGCGGCGTGCTCTGGGCCGCCGGAGCGGTGGCGCTGGTGCGGGCGATCCTGCCCCGGACCGGCACCCTGCGCGACCGCGACGGGGTCACCTTCTTCGGCGACCTGGTCGCCGCCGAGGGCCGGTCCGCACTCGCCGGCCGGGTGGTGGGGGGGGGGGGGGGGGGGGGGGGGGGGGGGGGGGGGGGGGGGGGGGGGGGGGGGGGGGGGGGGGGGGGAAAGGGGGGGAAAGAGAAAAA
>NZ_JBVJCO010000038.1:0-76095 GCF_055588525.1 Kitasatospora sp. NPDC041988 | reverse complement strand
CCGCCTTTTTTTCCCCTCCCCCTTTCTTGGGCTCTCTCTTCCCCCCCAAGCCCCCCCCCCCCCCCCCGGGCTGGGCCCCCCCCCCCCCCCCCCCCCCGCTCGACTGGCTGCTGGTCCAGGCCGTCGACGTCAGCACCATCCTCGCCGCCAAGTACCGCTGGATCCGCTGGGGAGTCGCCTGTCTGGCGCCCGGCTCGGTCCTCGCCACCGCCGGACTCCTGCTCGCCTGAGCGCCCGGCCCCGCCCCTTCGGACGGCCCTCCACCGGGCGGCCGGAAGAACGCACCCTGATCCAGAGGAGATGACGGTGCAACACCTGCCCTTCGCGCCCTTCCGCCGGCGCGGCACGACCGGTGCACGGGCCCGCGGGCCCCGGCGCGCCGCCGGCGGCCTCGGGCGGGCCGCAGCGCTCGCCGCGGCGGTCCTGCTCACCGCCGGCCTGCCGCCCGGCCCGGCCGCGGCGGACGAGCCCGGCACCGGCGCGGCCGCCCCGGCGGCCATCGGCCCGGTCAACTACGCGGTGGCCGTGGACGAGTCGGGCAGCCTCAAGGCCGCCGACCTCGACCGCGAGCGGACCGCCGCCGTCCGCATCGCCCTCGGGGAGGTCCACCCCGCCTCCACCATCGGCGTGTTCGGCTTCGCCAGCGCGGACAACGACTCCCAGCACCCGGTGGACGAGGTGTGCCCGCCCACCGTCCTGGACGCCGCGGGCCGCGACCAGATCGGCGCGTGCATCGGCAAGCTGCACAGCCGCGCGCCGGGTGAGGGCCAGGGCACCGACTTCCCGAACGCCGTGCTGCAGGGGGTCAGCCGGCTCAGCACCGGGACCGACCCGGCCACGCCCCGGGTCCTGTTCGTCCTCACCGACGGCAAGCTCGACGTCAGCGACAGCCCGGCCTACGGGGATCCGGCCCACCGCGCCGCCGCCGGCGAGGAGGCGCTGAGCCGCGCGCTCGCCGCCGCCAAGGCCGCCGGGATCCAGGTCTGGCCGCTCGGCTTCGGCTCGGACATCGACCGGGCGGCCCTGGACCGGATGGCGGCCGGCGGCTTCCAGGACGGCTGCGTCAACCTCCCCGACGCCAAGCCCCGGGCCTCGGTGGTGCCGGACTCCGCCACCGTCGGCAGCGCACTGGAGACCGCCTTCGCCGCCGCGCACTGCCTGCGCACCACCCCCGGGGGCAGCGGCCGCCCGCCGATCGACCTCCAGGTGCGGATCTCTCCGCTCACCACCGTGGGCAGCATCGTCGTCGACAAGGGCGACCCGCTGGTGACGGCCACCTACTTCGACCCCTCGGGCCGCGAGATCACCGGCACCACCACCGACCCGGTCTCGCAGTTCGAACTCTCGGGCCGCAACCAGTCGGTCGAGTCGCTGCGCATCACGGACCCCCTGCCGGGGCAGTGGCGGATCCACCTGGACGCCCCCGAGGACCACCGGGCGCAGCTGGCCTCCGTCAGCGTCCTGTGGCGCGGTGCGCTGCGCAGCTCCATCACCATGGCCCCGCCCTCGCCGCGGGCCGGTGAGCAGGCCGTGGTGACGCTCAAGCTGCAGACCCGCCAGGGGTTCCAGATCACCGACCCGCAGGACCTGAAGGACCTGGGCGTCAGTGCCGGCCTGACCGGCGAGGGCTTCGCCCCCGTGCCGATCAAGCTGGCCGACGACGGCGTCGCCCCGGACCCGAAGGGCGGCGACGCCACCTTCACCGGGACGGTCACCGTGCCCGCCACCGCGACCGGCCGGATCAAGGCCTCCGGCACCCTCACCGCCGCCGGGCTGATCGCCGACGAGGACCGCTCCGCGGGCACCCTGGTCGCCCCGGCGGTGCCCCTGGTGACGGCGTCCCTCACGCTCGACGGCGGCACCGACCGGCGCATCCATCCGGGGGACGCGGTCGCCGGCGCCGTCGCCCTGCACAACGGGGACGGCGTCGCGCATACCCTGCGGCTGGCCGTCACGGACAGCTCCGCGGGCCTGCTGAAGCTGGAGCCCGGGCAGATCACCCTGGCGCCCGGGGAGTCCCGGCGGGTCGACGTCACGCTGACCGCCGGCGGGTCCAAGGTGTTCCGGGGGCTGCTGGACCGGGGTGACCTGCGGCTCGGCGGCAAGGCCACCCTGGTCGACACCTCCGACCGGGACCGGGTCCTCGTCGACAGCCCGCTGTCGCTGACCGTCACCCCGCCGCCGACGTTCTGGGAGCAGTGGTGGTGGGCCTGCCTGATCACCGGCATCGTGCTGGTGGTGGCCGTGGTGGTCCTGCTGAACCTGCGCCGGCTGCAAAGGCTGCGCACCAGCCCGGCGGGGCTCTCGCTGCTCCTGCTCGACGCTGATGGCAGCAAGGTCGGCCAGCTCACCGCGACCGCCGGCACGGGCGGCTGGTACGAGTTCGACGTGGTCGGTGTGGGCGGCCCGAACCCGCGGATCGTGCGACGGCCCGGCGGCCCGTACCGGGTGCAGCGCAACCAGGACGGCGGGGCGGTGCTGGAGGTCCGCCGGCAGGCGCGGTCCCGCCTCGACCCGGGCCACCCGGTGCCGCTCGCGGAGGGGCTGAGCCTGGACATCGCGGCCGGGCGGCGCACGACGGCCGCCCCGCGCCGTCCGGCCGGCGGCGAGCGACCACCGGCCGCCGACCAGCCGCCGGTCTCCTCCGACTACCTGTGACCCTGCCCGCCCGCCGGGTGACCGGGGATCCTCGCCCGGCGCCCGGCCCACCCCTCGACCGTCCCAGCCACACCCGAGCCGGCCGCCCCGCGCGGCCGGATGAAGGCGGACCTCTATGAAGATCTTCCAGCCGATGCTCTTCGTCGGCCTGGGCGGCACCGGCGGCCTCGTCGGTGCCGAACTGGAGCGGCGACTGCGCGCCGAACTGTGCGGCCCCGACGGCACCGCCCTGAGCCACCTCGGCGATCTGGCGCCCTACCAGCTGCCGGACTGCCTGCAGTTCGTCTACGCCGACTTCAGCGAGGCGGACCTCGCCAGGCTGCCGCACGCCACCGTCGACCCGGCCCTGCGGGCCGCGTACAGCCGCACCTCGCGCGCCACCCACGACCTGCTGCCGAACTTCGACAGCTCACCCGACGTCACCAAGATGCTCCGCGCCAGCCTCCCCGACGAGACCGCCGCCTGGCTGCCGCCGCGCAACAGCGAACCGCGCGTCACTCCGCTGAAGAACGGCGCCGGGCAGCTGCCCACGGTCGGGCGGGCCGGGCTGTTCGGCACCCTGCGTAACGGCCCGGACCCGGTGCTGGAGCCGCTGATGCAGGCCATCGACGCGCTCGCGCGCGCGGGCGGCGTGCTGAGCCAGCTCGGCGGCGGCCAGGTGTCCGGCTGCGACGTCTTCGTGGCCTTCTCGGTCGCGGGCGGCACCGGCGCCGGGATCTTCCTGGACTACCTCTACCTGATCAACCACGCCTTCCGGGAGAAGCGCTTCGACGGCGTCAAGATCTACCCGCTGGTGGTGATGCCGTCCGCGTTCCCGCCGGCGACCGGCGGCGGCCGCGAGGCGGAGCTGAACTCCGCGCGCGCCCTGGTGGACCTGTTCCGGCTGGTGGACGAGCAGAACGCGCCCGTCGAGGGCGCCGAACTCGGCGACCTCGACGAGGACCTGACGCTGCGGATCCGCTACCCGCACACCGCCCCGATCCGGCTGCGCACCGGCATCCTGCCGACCGCCTTCCTGTTCAACCGCACCGCCGGCATCCGCCAGGACGACCTGCGGCGCTCCATGGTGTCGCTGGTGATGTCGCTGATCGGCACCGAGCTCGGCGACGGCCGGCAGGGTTCCCGCGCCCGGGCCGACGACGACTACCAGACCTTCGCCGCGAGCTTCATCAACCGAGGGGTGCAGCGGGCGGCGATGGCGCCGTCCGGCATCGGCCGGCGGGGTGTCTCCACCAGCCTGGTCGCCTCCATGACCGCGCCCGTGGACGAGCTGGCCGCGCTGGTCTCGGGCCGGATCCTGCGCGCCTCGGTCGAGCAGCTGAGCGACCGTTCGCACCGCTCCGACCGGTCCGCGGAGGAGCTGGTCAAGCAGATGTTCGCCGACTCCGGGCTGGAGGACCTGCTGGAGCGGCCGGCGCTCGAACTGCAGCCGCTCGCCCCGGAGCCGCGCGGCAGCTCGGCGATCGAGACCGCGCTGGCCGCCCGGCTGAGCGACATGCAGTCCGAACTCGCCAACCTGGCCCGCCAGGTGGCGCTGCGCACCGCCGACATGGCGAGGGACTTCGCACCCCGCAGGGCGGTGGACAAGCTGCTGGCCACGGTGGACCCGTTCACCGTCGAGCGGATCGTCAAGGGCGTTCCGCAGGAGGCGAACGACCTGGCCCGCCTCGGCTTCCTCGGGATGCTGGACAACCGCACCCGCATGCCCGCGCTGCCGCCGGGCACCCGCGACCAGCCGCCGTCCGTCCCGAGGATCAAGCGCCGGATCGGCGGGCTGGCCCAGCCGCGCTGGGGGGACGAGGACGTCCAGGCCGTGCTGCGCGCCCAGAACGCCTGGTACCGCTGGCGCAGCCGGCAGCTCTGGCACGACGGCTGGAAGAACCAGCAGCAACGCTGGGAGCCCACCGCCCGGGCCCTGGACGCCGAGGTGAGCCGCCTGGTCGCGGCCTTCCGCAAGCACTCCGACCAGGAGCCGAGGGCGTTCGCCGAGCAGTCCCGGGTGCTGTACGAGGACCGCACCGGCGTCTCCTACCTGCTGCCGCCGCAGCGCGACCTGAAGCACTTCTACGACGACCTGGTGACCAGGCTCGCCGCCCGCGAGGGCTTGACCAACACCGAGGACCAGGCCGCCCTGCTGCTGAGGCTGGTCGGCGGCGACGAGTGGCGCGCCGCGAACACCGCGAGCCGGCGCAGCCCGGACGGTGCGGTCGGCGGTGTCAAGGCGGTCGTGGAGGCGGGCGTCAAGCGGCTCTTCGCCGAGAGCGGCGCGCAGTTGGAGGAGCGTCCGCTGCTGCCGTCCATGGGGGTGCTGCTGGCCGCGGCGGCGGGCAGCGCCGAGGACGCCGAGCTGGTCAGCAAGGAGGCGCTGGAGCAGTTCGGCCGCAAGCTGGCCGGCCTGCTGCCGGCCGGCTTCGTCCCGGAGGGCACCGGGCCGCTCAAGGCGCTGGTGACGTACCCGCGGGTCAAGAACGTCGACGAGGTGGAGGCGTTCCTGCGCAAGGAGCTGCGGCTGCCCAAGGACGCGCGCCCGGAGTTCCGCGGCGTCGACACGGAGTCGATCACGGTCGTGCTGTTCCGCAGCGAGATGAGCCTGACCGAGGTGCCCGAGGCCCGCAAGGTGCTGCGCCACTGGGCCAAGGTGAAGGAGAACGAGCAGAGCGAGGACGTGCTGCGCTGGCGCCAGCGCCTCGGTCACCGGGACGACTGGCTGGTGTCCACCGAGGCGGACCGGCGCAATGTGCTGCACCGGCTGCTCTGCCTGCTGTGGAACGGCCAGGTGGACGTGCTGGAGGGGCCCGAGGACTCCCCGCAGCTGATCCGGCTGCGGCTGTTCCGCGAACGCGGCACCGACGTGCCGGGTGTGCGGCTGCGGCTGGGCGAGCAGCAGAACGGCGTCTCCAGCTGGGCCGAGCTGCTGCGTGCCTACGAGCGCTGGACGGTGCTGGACGACGAGCGGACGGTCGGGGACTACTGCAGCCGGCTGATGGGCGCCCGCCCGGTCGGGCTGTCGCGTTCGGCCAGCCGGCCCGATCCGCTGTTCGTCCGGCTGGTCGAGCAGATCGCGCCGCAGCAGCTGCGCATGCTCAGGTCCCGCCGGGAGCTCGGCGGGGAGCGGGTCGAGGGCTGGTTCCGCCCGCTGTGGCAGTTCTGGGCGGAGACCCTGCCGGGGGCGCTGAAGCTCGACTTCGGCGACCAGCGAGCCGTCCAGCCGAACCTCGGCAGGCTGCTGGAGGTCATCCAGCGCGGCGAGCTGGCGCCGCGCCCGGTCGAGGACGTCGAGGACGACGGGCCCGCCCACCAGCGGCGGGCCGTGCGCGAGGAGGAGGACTGGGGCACCGTCCGGCCGGCCGAGGGGGGCGCCTGGCCCGGCGCCGGGCGGGGCCGCGACGACGACGAGCGGTACGACGACCGCAACGACGGCGGTGAGCGGTACAGCGACGGAGAACGGTACGACGACACCGAGCGGCCCTACGACGGCGAGCGGGGCTCCGACCCGGGCCGCGGGTCCGGGGCGGACCCCGACGGCGACCGCGGCCACGAGCCGGCCTCGGAATGGGCCGAGCCGCCGCGGAAACCGTCCGAGCCGCCGTACCGCCCGTCCTGGTGGGACGACGACCCTGACGGGCCGGCCGCGGACCGCCGGGGCGGTGAGCCCGCGTGAGCACACCCCTGACCCAGTCCGCACCGGTCGTCCACCTCGACCTGCGCACGGACGAACTCGCCGGGACCGACCCGGCCGACCTGCGCGCCGCCGTCTCGGCCCGGCTCGCCCGCCAGGGCCGGCCGCAACCGCACGACCAGCGGTTCCTGGTGGTCGACACCCCCGCCGGGCTGGCCGAGCACCGCACCCGGTACGAGCAGATCATGGGCTACCGCACCCCCGGCCGGGTGCACGTGCTCTGCCTGCTGGTGGGCGGCCTGCCGGCGAGTGCCTCCGACGGATACCCGGCCGAACGCCGGCTGGTACGGCCCGCCACCCTGCGCGGCCCCGAGGCCGGCCTGCTCTGGGCCGGCGACCTGCAGGCGGGCGACGGTCTCCAGGGGCCGGCCGCGCCCGACGACCCGCAGTCGCTGGCCGTCCTGGTCGACCTGCTCAGCGTCCCCGAGGTGTACGACGAGACCCTGGACGTGCTGGGCGGCCTCCCCGAGGGGGTGGCCGCTCCGGGGTTGCGGGTCCTGGAGCACGGCCTGTCCCCGGACGTCCGCAGCCAGGCGTGGAGCGAGGCGCTGCTGCGGTTCGCCGGCTCCCACACGGCCTCCCCGGCCGGCCCGACGGCCCGCGCGGGCGGTGACCTGCCGCCCGCCCTCTCCTCGCTGGTCACCGGCGCCACGACCGGCAGTCCCGGGCGGCGCGAGGAGGGCGGGGCGGCCGCCCGCGCACACCACGCGGCCGTCGACGCCCTGGCCGACGCCGAGACCGAGCTCGTCACGTTCGGCAGTCCCGCCGGCCTGCTCACCGGCGCCGGCCGCGCCGAGCTGGAGTCGGCGCTCGGCCGCGCCCGGCAGGCGCTGGACCGCTACCGCGAGGTGGTCGGGCAGGTGCTGCGCAGCGACGGCGGGACGGCCGGCGTGCAGTCCGCCGCCGAGTCCTCGACCAGGCTCGCCCGGCTCGGGATGGCGGTGGCACCCGCCGGTACGAGCGGCGAGCGGATCGGTGACAGCCTGCGCAGCCTCGCCCTGGGGCTGCTCCGCGAAGGGCTGCCGCTGCGCTCGGTGGCCCAGCGCTTCGCCCTGCTCGCCGAGCAGGTGCAGCCGCTGTCCAACGCACCGCTGCTCGCCGACCTCGACCGGTTGCGCACGCCCGAACCGCGGGACCGTCCGCTGGACCCCGACCCGCCGGGTAACGGCGTGCTCGCCGTGGCGGGGCTCGTCGGCGCCGTCGGCGGCCTCTGGGCCTGGCCCGCCACGGCGGCCGCCCTCGTCGTCCCCGTGCTGATCGTGCTCGGCATGCTGCTGGTCACCTTCCGCCTGCCCGGCGGCCCGGCGCGGCCCGCGGACGCCCTTCGGCTCGGTGCGGCCGCGCTCGCCGGCGCCGCCGTGGCCGCCGTGACCGCGCAGTTGGCCGGCCTTCCGGTCTGGTCGGCCGTGGCAGGGCTGCTGCTCGCACTCGGGTGCTGGGCCTGGCTGCTGCTGCGGGCCTGGCACATGCACGCCCAGCGCTGGGGCCGCGAACGCGGCGTCACCCCGCTGCAGGACGAACTGAACGGCCTGGACGACCTGTTGGCCCGCGCCCTGCGCGAGTGCTGGGCCGTCGAGGAGCGGCGCTACTGCGCGGACGCCGCGCTGTCCGTGGTCGGGGTGCTGCGGGCGACCGCGGAGGCCGCGGAGGACGAGGCGACGCGCGACCTCGCCTCCGAGACGCCCGCAGTCGCCGAGGAGGCAGCCGACGACTGGCTGAACGGGTCCGCCGAGGAGTCCGTCGACGACCTGTCGTGGCAGGACGAGTACGACTGGACCAGCGTTCCGCCCCGGCCCGACCGGCCGCTCGACGCCGACCCGGACGACCCCACCGGCGTCGGGGATGCCGGTCCGGGCCCCGGTGGGGACACCCCCGGCACCGCTCCCGGTCCGGTCCCGGGCGCACCGCGCTGGCTGGAACGCGGCGAGGCCAAGGGCGGCCCCGACCTCGTGCCCACCCTGGCCGCCGACCTCACCGACGCCACCCTGACCGCCCTGGAGCCGTACTGGGGCGCGGTCGAGCGCGGCTACGCCGGCGACGCCGCACAGGAGCGGATCGCCGAGCGGGTCCGCGAACTCCTCGGCGTGGCCCGCGAACACCTGCGGCGCAACGACGTGCTGCCCGCCCCGCCGTTCACCGCGCCGCACCGCGTCCGCAGCGGGCCCGCCGGTCTGCTGGGCATCGACGCCCGAAGGGTCACCGACTCCGCCGCCGTCGACCCGGACGGGCAGGGGGTCGTCCAGCTGAGCTCGGCCGAGCAGCTGGACCTGCTCAGCCGCAATCCCGCGGCCGTCGCCCTGATCCGGTTCGCCCCGGAGGCCGCCCGCGACGGATCCGCCGCCGATGCGGCCGCCGACCCGGTCGCCGGCCCGCCCGTGGGCCACCAGGAGAGCCGGGAAGTCCGGACCGCGGCCGGCCGGTACGCCGGGACGCTGCGGCTGACCGCGCTGCGGGCCGGCGTCGTCGAGACCGTGCGGCAGCGGCACGGCGCGCCGTCCGAGACCGAGGAGGAGCAGTGGTGAGCACACCCGGGCCCGGCCCGCAGAGCGGCGGCCCCGCCCGTGCCGAGCCCGTCGAGCTGTCCTTCCTCAATCCCGACGGGAGGCGGTGCCACGCCTGGGCCCGGTTCGGCTCCGACGGCCCGTCGCCCCGGGGCCTGCCCCGGACGCGCAACGCGCTGCTGAACGAGCGCGTCCGGTGCGTCCAGGTCCGGATCGCCGACCCCGACGCGCCCGGCGCCGGCGAGGCGGCCCGCGCCGCCCTCGACACCGAGGCGGCGGCCGCGCTGCGGCTGTACCACGCGTTCGGGAGCCCCGGCGCCGCCCGGCCGTTCCCCGTCGTGATCGGCTACGAGCTCGACGTGGCCGAGCCGTTCGTGCTCTACCGGCCCCCGCGCGGCCGGACCGCCGAGAAGCTGCACGGCCTCCCCAGCACCCACCTGCGCCTCATCGAACGGGACTTGGTCGACGCCGTCGGCCTGCTGGCGGAGCTCGACCTCGTCCACCACGGCATCACCCCGGCCACCGTCCGGTGGGACGGCTCGGAGATCCAGCTCTGGGGCCTGGACGCGGTGACGCACACCGGCCGGCCCCGCGCACCCCGCGGCCCCGCGCCCTACGCGCCGCCGGAGGTGCGCGGCGGGATCGGCCGCAGCGATCCGCGCGACGCCCTGTGGAGCACCGCGCAGGTGATGTACCGCCTGGTCACCGGCCGGGCTGGCGACCCGGACCGGGCCCCGGCCGACCTGGCCGACCACCGGTCGCTCGCGCACACCATGGGGCCCTCGTTCGCCCCGCGGGCCGCCGACCGCCCCACCCCGGCGGTCCTGCTCGGCCTGCTCGCCCCCGACCGGGCCCCCGCGACCACCCGGCTGGCCGGAGACGGGCTCACCGCCCACCGGGCCGCGTTCGACCAGGCCCTCGCGCTGAAGCGCTCGGCCGGCGCGGCGCCGCCCGGCGGAGCGGTCGCCCACGGCGCCGGCGAGCCGGGGGCGGATCCGCCCGCGGACGCCGCGCCCGGCGAGGTGCTCTGCCCGTACTGCCTGGAGCTGATCCGCTTCGACCCGACCGCCCTCTACACCCCCGACGCCGTCCAGGAACTCCAGCCGTACGACCTGGGGGCGCAGCGCAGCCCGCGGCTGCTCGCCGACGAACTGCGCGGCGCCTTCCAGCTCTGCCAGGGCAACGCCGGCGTGCCGCCGCACCACATCCCCGTCCCCTACCTGACCAACGGGCGCCCGCTGACGGTCGCCATGATCGGGCAGTCCAACACCGGCAAGAGCCACCTGCTGACCCAGATGATCGCCGAGATCGCCGACGACCGGCTGAAGCCGTACGGCGTCAGCTGGCAGTCCGTCAACCCGGAACAGCACGCCAGCTTCCTCAACAACCGGGTGGTACCGCTGCGCGACGGGAGGGTGCTCGCGCACACCGCGGGGCTCGGGCACAGCGAGTCCGCCCGCTTCGTCGAGTCCCTGCTGATCACCGACGCGCGGGGGCGGATCCGCCCGCTGGCCTTCTTCGACCTCGCCGGCGAGGACCTGCTGCGCACCGACGCCCTGCTGCGCTTCCTGCTCGGCATCGACGCCCTGGTCTTCGTCGTCGACCCGACGCTCGCCATGCCGCTCGCCCAGCTCGACGACATCCGCACCGCACTCGGCCAACACGTCAACCGTGACGGCGACCCGGCGTTCGCCACCGCCCTGGACCGCATCCCCAGAACCGGCCCCTACCTCACGGTCCCGTCCGCCGTCGTGGTCGCCAAGGCCGACCTGCTGCGATCCGAACCCCCCGTCGACCGCTGGCTCAGCGAACCGGGCCACACCCCGCTGAGCCGCCGACGGATCCACGAGGAGAGCCGCGACGTGTACGCACTGCTGGAGCGCCATGCTGGCAAGGCCTGGCTGCGCCCCTTCGACACCGCCCTGCACTGCACCCTGCACGTGGCCTCGGCGACCGGCGGCCGGCAGGAGGACAGCCGCTACCCCCGCGGCGTCCGGGCCCAGCGGGTGCTGGAACCCCTGCTCTCGCTGCTCGCGATGCACGGGATCGTCGAGCTGGCCGACGGCGGCCCCGGCGAGGAGGTGAACGGATGAGCGCGCCCGGCACCGGCCCCCTCGACACCGTCGACCAGATCGCGTTCCGCTGGCAGGGCAACCAGGGCCGGCGGGGCTCCGGCACCGCCGCCGCGGCCTGGTCCTGCGCCCGGGAACGCGCCGAGGACCTCGCCCACGAGCTCGCCCCGATGCTCCGGGTCGACGACGCGCTGCGCCCCAGCATGGTCCGCACCGTCCTCCAGGACGGCGAGGCCGCCCTCGTCCAGCGCTGGCCCACCGCCGACGCCGGCGGCCGGCCCAACACCGCCGCGCACGTCCTGCTCGGGCCGGCCAACCTCCTCGGCCCCAGGACCTGCCTGGGCCTGCGCGACTGGACGTGGAGCCGGCAGGAGTTCGCCGAACAGGAAACCGGCCGGTGCGATCCGGTACCGCGGTCCGTCCTGTGGGGGGCCGCGGAGCCGGCCTGGGCCGACACGCTGGCGCAGCTGCCCGACGTCCGCGAGGCACTCACCGCCGCCACCGCCGCCCTGCTGCGCCGCCCCGCACACCGCCTCTCGGTGCGCAGCGACGCCCTGCCGGGCTGGCCGGAGGAGAACCGGTCCGGCGTCGTCATCGCCGGCCTGTACCAGATCTTCGGCTACCGGTGGCTGGATCGCGCGTGGACCTTCGCCACCTACGACATGACGGACCGTCATGACTTGATGATCACCTGGGTGGCGGACTGGTCGACCGACTCCGGGCAGCAGCGGTCGCGCTACCGCATCGACCCGAGACGCCCCGAGGCGGACCTCGCGCACGAGCTCGCGGCCCGCCTGGTGGAGCGCTGCCTCACCGCCGTCGAGGAGGGCCGCCGGTCCGGCGGCCTGCCGGAGCTGACGGGCAGACTGGCGAACGGTGCGGGCATGCCGGCCGAGACGCGGTTGCGGGAGCTCGCGGCCGTGCTCGGCGTCCGGCCGGGGCGGCCCGGCGGCGGTTCTCCGCCCCCCGTCCGGCCGGGCGAGCACCCGGCGCACTCCGGCACCGACCGGCTGGGGACCCGGCGCACCGCCGGGCCCGGCGGCTGGGTCGGCGACCGGCCGAACGAGGGGCCCGACGGCTGGGTCGGCGGCCGGACCGGCGATCGGGCCGACGGCGCGCACACCGGGGGAGGCCGCTACGAGGGGCCCGACGACCCCGACGAGGCACCGGTGTACGAGACACCGGTACCGGCCCCCGCCCCCTCGCCGTCCTCGCTGTCGCTGCTGCACGAGGACCTCCTGCGGATCGGCCCCGAGCCGTCCGCAGCCGTGCGCGAGGACCTGAACCGGCGGATCGCCACGCTGAGCGACCGGGACGTGCTCGACCTCCTCCGGGAGGAGGCCCTCCCCTTCCGGGCGGTCAACTGGCTGCTCCACGGCCTCAGCCGCCGCGAGGGGCGCAGCGCGGAGCAGGAGTCCGAGCTCTGCACCGAAGTCCTGCACCAGCGCCTCTACCTCTACCGTGCCGGACCGGACCGGACCGGCCACGCCAGTGCGGACGACGACAAACTCGCGGAGCGGGCCGCCTGGCTGTTCGGTTGGGCGGTGGCCCCCCACACCCGGGACCCGCGCCACACCACGGCACTCGGGGCGTGGCTGGGCGAGCTCGTCCGCCACGACACCGACCTGGAGGCCGGGCTGCTGCGCCGGCTGGTGCCACCCCCCGGGGAAACGGCCGACCCCGGCCTGCTGCCCGACCTGCCGCCCGAGCTCTGGCGTCAGCTGCTCCACGAGCTCTCGCCGGGCACTCCTGGCGCCGCAGGCACCGCGGGCCCGCCGGGGGCGGGGGCGGCGGCCGTGCGACCCAAGGCGGCCGCACCGCACGCGCTCCCCGCGTTCTCCGGCCTGCCCGCGGCGGAGCAGCCCGCCGAGCCGCCCCCGCCTTCGATGGGTGCGTCCTCGGCGGGTGCACCGTCGATGAGTGTGTCGGGGCAGCCGGTGGAACGGCGTCCGCCGCAGGCGGCGCAGACCCTCATGGCGCAGCCGCGTGCCGCCGAGGCGGCCGTCGCTCCCGGGCCGGGCACCCCCGCGTACCCACCGTTCGCGACCGCGGCGCCGCCCGAACGGCCTCCCGGGCCGCTGTACAACCAGCCGCACCACCACCAGGGCGACCAGCGCGACGACCTCAGGCGGATCGCGGTGGTCGCCGCCGCCCTGCTGACCCTCCTGGTGATCGCCCTGACCGTCCTGTTCTCCCGCCACTGATCCCCGGCGGCCGGACACCGGAGCCCGGCGTGCGGGACTCGCGCACGCCGGGCCGCCGGATCGGAAGGGGTCAGCGACCGGCGCGCCGTCCGGCGCCTCCGCGCCGCGGCCACCAAGGGTGGTGGCCGCTCAAGCGGGGCGCTGAGAAACCGTCCTCGTAGAGCCGCTGCGCCCAGTCGATCGTCGACGCCCGGGTCCTGGCCTGGCGCCTTGCCCAGGACCGTGACCCGGTGCCGGCACTCACACGATCCCCCTCCGGTGATCTCGTTCCCTCGCTTTGGCATGCCAGGGTCATATTCAGTGGGTGTCGCGGCCCGGCCGGTCATCGCGAGGGCCGCCGCGCACGCGCGTTCGCCACCACCCGGGTGTATGTATCGCTCTCTTGACTGGCGTCAGCAGAGCGCCATACTGGCCTCACTCCCCGCTCGCCGAAGAGGTGCCGCCATATGGAGCTCACACCCTCAGCGCATCTGGACACGTTCTGCCGCGACAGCCTCCCGCCGCTCGACCAGTGGCCGGAGTTTCTCTTCGAACTGCCCGAGCTGGCCTATCCGGACCGGCTCAACTGCGCGCACGCGCTGCTCGACGAGACGATCGAGCGCCTGGGCCCCGACCGGCGCTGCCTGCTCACCCCGACGGAGCAGTGGAGCTACGGCGAACTGCGCGAGCACGCGGACGCGGTGGCCAGGGTCCTGACCGAGGACCTCGGCCTGACCACCGGCAACCGGGTACTGCTCCGCGGCCCCAACACCCCCTGGCTGGTGGCGTGCTGGCTCGGCGTGCTGAAGGCCGGCATGGTGGCGGTCACCACCATGCCGTTGCTGCGGGCACCCGAGCTGACCGCGATGCACGAGATCAGCCTGCCGGTCGCGGCGCTGTGCGACCACCGCAACCTGGCCGAGCTGGCACGGGCCACCACGCCCGGCCTGACCGTCCTGGCCTACGGCGGTCCCGGACCGGACGACCTGACCGCCCGCTGCGCCGCGCGGCGCGGCCGCTTCACCGCCGTACCCACCGCCGCCGACGACGTGGCGCTGATCGCCTTCACCTCCGGCACCACCGGCCGGCCCAAGGCGACCCTCCACTTCCACCGCGACGTCCTGGCCAACGCCGACACCTTCTCCCGGCACGTGCTTCGCCCCACCCCCGACGACCTCTTCGCCGGCACTCCGCCGCTCGCCTTCACCTTCGGCCTCGGCGGGCTGGTGGTCTTCCCGTTGCGGGCCGGGGCCGCCACGCTGCTGCTGGAGCAGACCGGCCCGGAGGAGCTCGCCGAGCAGGTCGCCCGGCACCGGGTCAGCGTGCTGTTCACCGCGCCGACCGCCTACCGGGCGATCCTAGCCGCCGGGCTGGCCGACCGGCTGGCCGGCGTGCGGCGCTGTGTCTCGGCCGGCGAGCACCTGCCGGCCTCCGTCTGGCAGGCCTTCCACGCCGCCACCGGGCAGCGGCTGGTCGACGGAATAGGCGCCACCGAGCTGCTACACGTGTTCATCTCCGCCGCCGACGGTGACATCCGCCCCGGCGCGACCGGGCGGCCCGTCCCCGGCTACCGGGCCGCAGTGCTCGACGCGGACGGCACGCCGGTACCCGACGGCCGGCCGGGCCTGCTCGCCGTCAAGGGCCCGACCGGGTGCCGCTACCTGCGCGACGAGCGCCAGCTCGGCTACGTCCGCAACGGCTGGAACCTCACCGGCGACACCTATGTCCGCGACGGCGACGGGTACTTCTGGTACCAGGCGCGCACCGACGACATGATCGTCTCGGCCGGCTACAACATCGCCGGGCCCGAGGTCGAACAGGTGCTGGCCGGCCACCCCGACGTGCTGGACAGCGCGGTGGTCGGCGCGCCCGACGAGCGGCGGGGCAGCGTCGTCAAGGCGTACGTGGTGCTGCGCGAGGGCGTGGCGGCGGGGCCGGAGACGGTGCGGGAGCTCCAGGAGCACGTCAAGCGGACGATCGCGCCGTACAAGTACCCGCGCGAGGTCGAGTTCGTCACCGAACTGCCCCGCACCGCGACGGGCAAGCTGCACCGGGCCGAGCTGCGCCGCCGGGCGTCCGCGCGGCCGGCCAGCGTGGCGGTGGGGCGGCGGGTGGAGTGGTCCGACACCGACGCGGCCGGGCACTACCACTTCTCGGCGGTGCAGCGCTGGGTCGAGGCGGCCGAGGCGGTGCTGCTGCGCCGGCTCGGGCTGGCCGGGCTGTTCGGCCGGATCCCACGGGTGCACTTCGAGGCCGACTACCGCGAACGCCTCTGGTTCGGCGATCCGGTCCGCACCGAGCTGCGGGTCCTGCGGGTCGGCGGCTCCTCGCTGCACTACGCCTTCGAGGTGCACGGCCCGCAGGGCCTGGCCGCCGCCGGGCGGATGTCGGTGGTGCACGCCGCCGCGCAGGCCAAGGGCGCCGAACCCTGGCCCGCCGAGGTACGCCGGGCGCTCGCCGAGTCCGGGCCGCAGCAGCCGGAGGAGTACCGGTGAGCGGCGCAGGGGCACCGGCAGGCGCAGGGGTACCGGAAGGCGCCGAAGGGCTGCCGGTGAGCAGCGGGGTGCGGCGGGTCGCGGTGATCGGCGCCGGGCCCGGCGGGCTCTACTTCGCCGCGCTGGCCAAGAAGTTGGCGCCGCACCGGGAGATCACGGTATGGGAGCGCGACGCCCGCGACGACGCGTTCGGCTTCGGCGTGGTCTTCTCGGACGAGACCCTGGACGGCATCGCCCGGGCCGACCCGAAGGTCTTCGCCGCCCTGTCGGCCGAGTTCGCCCGCTGGAGCGACATCGACGTCCGGTACGCCGGCCAGGTGCGCACCTGCGGCGGGCACGGCTTCGCGGCACTGGACCGCAACCGGCTGCGCGCCGTCCTGCAACAGCGCTGCGCCGAGCTGGGGGTCGACGTGCGCTACCGCACGCCCGCGCCGCCGGTCGACCGGCTGGCCGCCGAGTACGACCTGGTGGTCGCCGCCGACGGCGTGCGCTCGGCCACCCGGGCGGCCTTCGCGGAGGCCTTCCGGCCCGAGCTCGACGAGCGGCACTGCCGCTACATCTGGCTCGCCACCGACAAGGTCTTCGAGGCCTTCACCTTCATCGTGGAGCAGCGCGACTTCGGCGCCCTTCAGGTGCACGCCTATCCGTACAGCGACCGGCGCTCGACCTTCATCGTGGAGATCGCCGAGGAGGCGTGGCGCAAGGCCGGCTTCGACGCCCTGGCCGGGCGGGAGCCGGGGCGCGGGGAGAGCGACCTGGCGAGCGTGCGGCGGTGCGAGCAGCTGCTCGCCGGGCACCTGGACGGGCACCGGCTGATCCCCAACGCCTCGCGCTGGATCCGCTTCACCACCGTGCGCAACGCGAGCTGGCACCACGGCAACGTCGTGCTGCTCGGGGACGCCGCGCACACCGCCCACTTCTCGATCGGGTCGGGCACCAAACTGGCCCTGGAGGACGCCCTCGCACTGGCCGCCGCCCTGCACGAACAGCCGCTGCTGGAGGGGGCGTTGGCGGCCTACGAGAGCGAGCGGCGGCCGGTGGTGGAGTCCGCGCAACGGGCCGCGCAGGCGAGCCTGGAGTGGTTCGAGACCGTCGGACGGCACACCGGCCAGGGCGCCGGGCAGTTCGCCTTCAACCTCCTCACCCGCAGCCGCCGGGTCACCTACGGCAACCTGCGCGCCCGGGACGCCGCCTTCGTGGACTCCGTCGACGCGGCATTCGCCGACGCGGCGGGCGGCGACACGGCGGGCGGCGACACGGCGGGCGGCGACACGGCGGGCGGCAACGCGGCGGGCGGCAACGCAGCCTCCCAGAGCGCAACCTCCGGCAGCGCAGCCTCCCACGACGCAATCCCCCACGGTGCAACCTCCGGCGGTGCAACCTCCGGCGGCAGCACGGGCGTTCCGCCGATGTTCCGGCCGCTGCGGCTGGGCCGGCTGCGGCTGCGCAACCGGATCGTGGTGCCGCCGCTGGCCACCTTCACCGCCGTGGACGGGCTGCCCAGCGGCTTCGACCGGGCCCAGCTCACCGCCCAGGCCCTCGGCGGCGCCGCTCTGGTCTTCGCCGGCATGACCGCGGTCAGCGCGCAGGGCCGGGCCACCGACCGCTGCCCGGGCCTCTGGTCGGACGCCCAGGAGGCGGCCTGGCGCTCGGTGGTCCGCTCGGTCCGGGAGCTCGGCGACACCCCGCTGGGCATCCAGCTGACCCACGCCGGGCGGCGCGCGGCGAGCACCGTGCCCGGCCCGGACGGGATCGGGCGCCCGCTCGCGGACGGCTGGCCGACGCTTGCCGCCTCTCCCCTGCCCTGGGACGCGGCGGGGCCGCCGCCGCGCGAGGCCGGCGCGACGGAACTGGCCGGCGTGGCCGCCGACTTCGCCGCCGCCGCGGCCCGCGCCGACCAGGCAGGATTCGACGTCCTGGGGCTGCAGTTCGGCCACGGGCACCTGGTCTCCGGGTTCCTCTCGCCGCTGACCAACCACCGCACCGACCGCTACGGCGGCCCGCTGGAGCACCGGTTGCGGCTGGCGCTGGAGGTGCTCGCCGCGGTGCGGGCCGCCTGGCCGGCCGGAAAGCCGATCGTGGTACGGATCTCGGCCGCCGACTGGGCGCCGGGCGGCACCACCGAGGCGGAGGCGGTGACGATCTGCCGGGCGCTGGCCGACGCCGGAGCGGACGCGCTGGACGTCTCCACCGGCGAGGTGGTCGCGCACCAGAAGGTGCCGTACGGGCGCGGCTACCAGGTGCCGTTCGCCGACCTGATCCGCAACGCGACCGGGATCCCGACCGTCGCCGTCGGCGCGATCTCCGGCCACGACGACGCCAACTCGGTGCTGCTGGCCGGCCGGGCCGACCTGGTCGCGGTCGGCCGCGCCCAGCTGTACGACCCGCTGTGGACGCTGCACGCCGCGGCCGAGCAGGGCTACGCCGGTCCGGGGGCGCGCTGGCCGCAGCCCTGGCAGGCGGGCAGCCGCCGGCCGCCGGGGCCCGGCGCGGACCGGGTCGCACCGCGGCTGCGACTGCTGCCTGAGGCGGCCGCGCCGGTGCACCGCCGCTGGCTGCCGCCGTACCGCCCGGACACCGGCCGCCTCGACGGCCCGCCGCCGGAGCCGGCGGCAGGCCGGCCCGACGAGCGCCCCGAGCAGAAGCCCACCGAACCCGTGCCGAACCGAGGGAGGGCCGGATGACCCACCTGCCCCGCTTCACCGCCGCCGCCGTCCAGGCCGCCCCCGTCTACCTCGACCCGGACGCCACCGTCGACAAGGCCGTCGCCCTGATCGCCGAGGCGGCCGCGAACGGCGCCGCCCTGGTGGTCTTCCCCGAGGTCTTCGTCCCCGGCTACCCGTACTGGAACTGGACGATGAACCCGCTCCAGGGCTCCCCCTGGTTCGAACGCCTCTACCACGCCTCGGTCGACGTCCCCGGCCCCCAGGTGGAGGCGCTGTGCGCCGCCGCCCGGCGGGCCGGCGTGGTGCTGGTGATCGGCGTCAACGAGCGCGGCCGGCACGGCGTCGGCACGCTCTACAACACGCTGCTCACCATCGGAGCGGACGGCCGGCTGCTCGGCGTGCACCGCAAGCTCGTGCCGACCTGGGCCGAGAAGCTGACCTGGGCCCAGGGTGACGGCAGCTCACTGGTGGTGCACCGGACGCCGGTCGGCCCGCTCGGCGTGCTCGCCTGCGGCGAGAACACCAACCCGCTGGCCCGCTTCACCCTGCTCGCCCAGGGCGAACTGGTGCACGCCGCGAGCTACATCGCGCTGCCGGTCGCGCCCGAGGACTACGACATGGCGGAGGCCATCGCGCTGCGCGCGGCCGCGCACTGCTTCGAGGGCAAGGTGTTCACCGTGGTGTCCTGCTCGACGATCTCGCCCGAGATCGTCGACCTGGTGGCCGGCGAGGACCAGCAGGTGCGCAAACAGCTCGCCCGCCCGCGCGCCGCGCTCTCCGGCGTCTTCGGCCCGGACGGGCGCCCGGTCACCGAGCCGCTGGTCGACGAGGAGGGCATCGTCTACGCCGAGATCGACCTCGCCAGGTGCGTCCAGCCCAAGCAGATGCACGACATCGTCGGCCACTACAACCGGTTCGACGTCTTCCGGTTGCACGTCGACAACCGCCCGCACCGGCCGGTGACGTTCCCCGGCGCTCCCGAGGAGGAGGAATCGTGAACGACTACGACGACACCCGGCTCGGCCGGGCCAGGGTCGGGGACAGCCCCGAACTCGCCGCCTACTACGAGGAGCTGGCCAAGCAGGAGGCGGGCGCGCTCTGGACGGTGGCCAACGAGATCGAGCCCTGGTACCCGCAGCCCAGGTCCGTCCCGGTGCTCTGGCGCTACGCGGACCTCGCGCCGCTGGTCCGCAAGGCGCTGCCGCTGGTCCGGGCGGACGATGCCGGGCGGCGGGTGGTGATGCTGGTCAACCCCGGCCGGCGCGAGCTGAGCGCGGCCGTCGGCCTGCTCTACACCGGCCTGCAGATCATGGGCCCGGGCGAGGCGATGACCGCGCACCGCCACCAGGCCGCCGCACTGCGCTTCGTGCACGAGGGCATCGGCGCCTGGACGATCGTGGACGGCCAGAAACTCAAGGTCGGACCGCGCGACTTCGCGATCACGCCGAACAACACCTGGCACGAGCACGGCAACGAGGACTCGGACGAGCCGGTGATCTGGCAGGACGGGCTGGACATCCCGCTGGTCAACGCGCTCGACGCGGGCTTCTACGAGGTCCACCCCGAGCTCTACCAGCAGCCCGGCGAGGTCGTGAACTCCTCGCTGCTCAGCTACGCCGGCACCCTGCTGCCGTACGGCGTCGAGAAGTGGAGCCGCCCGTACTCCCCCCTGCTCGGCTGGCCCTGGGAGCCCAGCTACGAGGCCCTGTGCCGGCTGGCCCGGGCCGGCGAAGGGTCCCCGTACGACGGCGTGATCATGGAGTACGCCAACCCGGTCACCGGCGGTTCGGTGATGCCGACCATGAGCGCCCACCTGCAACTGCTGCGGCCGGGCCAGGCCACCCTCGCGCACCGGCACACCGGCTCGGTCGTCTACACGGCGGCCAAGGGCCGCGGCGTCTCGGTGATCGCCGGGCGGCGCTTCGAGTGGCAGCAGGGCGACATCTTCGTGGTCCCCTCCTGGGCCTGGCACGAGCACGCGAACGCCGACCCGGGCGAGGACGCCTGCCTCTTCTCGTTCAACGACTTCCCGGTGATGCGCTCGCTCGGCATGTACCGCGAGGAGGCGCACCCGGACAACGGCGGCCACCAGCCCGTCCTTTCGTAAGGAGCTTTCGATGCACCTGCTCAGCTACCGCACCGGCGGCAGCGACACCCCGCGCCTCGGCGCGCGGACCGGCGACCGGGTGGCCGACCTGGCAGCGCTCGCCACCGCCGCCGGCGCCGACCTGCCCGGCGGCCTGGCCGCGCTGATCCGGGCCGGCGAGCCCGCCCTGGCCACCGCCCGCGCGCTGCTGGCCGCCGTGCCGGCCGACGCGTGGCTGCCGCTCGCCGAGGTCACGCTCTGTGCGCCGCTGCGCCCCGGCAAGGTCGTCGGCGTCGGCCTCAACTACGTCGAGCACGTCGAGGAGTCGCACCGCTCGCTCGACACCGAACGCGAACTGCCCGACCGTCCGGTGCTGTTCGGCAAGCCGGCCACCGCCGTCACCGGCCCCGGGCAGCCGATCCTGCACAACGCCGACCTGACCAAGCAGCTCGACTGGGAGTGCGAACTGGCCGTGGTGATCGGCCGCACCGCCCGCCGGGTCACCGAGGCCGATGCGCTGCGGCACGTCTTCGGCTACAGCATCGTCAACGACGTCAGCGCGCGCGACCAGCGCCGCTCCGGGCAGTGGTTCTTCTCCAAGGGGCAGGACTCCTACTGCCCGTTCGGGCCGGTCGTGGTCACCGCCGACGAGATCCCCGACCCGCAGGACCTCGACCTCTCGCTCAAGGTCAACGGCGTGACCAAGCAGGACTCCAACACCCGCCACATGCTCTTCGGCGTCGCCCGGCTGATCGCCGACATCTCCTCGGGCATGACCCTGGAGCCCGGCGACGTGATCGCCACCGGCTCGCCGTCCGGCGTCGGCGCCGGCCTGGTGCCGCCTCAGTTCCTGCAGCCCGGCGACCTGGTGGAGGCCACCGTCGAGCGGATCGGCACGCTGGCCAACCCGGTCGTCGACGCCCGCGGTGACGCCATCGCCCGCTACGAGGAGGGGCCGCGGGCATGAGGACGTACCGGATCGGCCAGATCGTCCCGAGCTCCAACGTCACCATGGAGACCGAGGTCCCGGCCCTGCTGCGGGCCCGGGAGACGGTCGCCCCCGAACGCTTCACCTTCCACTCCAGCCGGATGCGGATGACCAAGGTCACCCCCGAGCAACTGCGCGCGATGGACGCCGACTCGGACCGCTGTGCGCTCGAACTCTCCGACGCCCGCGTCGACGTGCTCGGCTACGCCTGCCTGGTGGCCGTCATGAGCACCGGGCCCGGCTACCACCGGGAGTCCGAGCAGCGGCTGCACCGGCGCACCGTCGAGAACGGCGCGCCGGCGCCGGTGGTGACCAGCGCCGGCGCCCTGGTGGCCGGGCTGCACGTGCTCGGGGCGAAGAAGGTCGCGCTGGTCGCGCCCTACCTCCGCCCGCTCGCCCGGACGGTGGTGGACTACCTGGCGCACGAGGGCATCACGGTGCTCGACCACGCGGCCCTGGAGATCCCCGACAACCTCGCGGTCGCCGCCCACGACCCGGCCCGGCTGCCCGGGATCGCCGCGCGCCTCGCGCACGCCGAGGCGGACGCCGTGGTGCTCTCCGCCTGTGTGCAGATGCCCTCGCTGACGGCCGTCGAGGAGGCCGAGCAGCAACTCGGCAAGCCGGTGGTCTCGGCGGCGATCTGCACCGTCCACCAGCTGCTGCGCGCGCTCGGGCTGCCCGCCTTCGCACCGGGGGCGGGGGCGCTGCTCTCCGGCGCCTACGCCGAGAGCGCGGCACCGGCCCGAGGGGGTTCCGCGCCGGTGTCCCGGCCACCGGCATCCGTCCCTCGGCCGCCCGCCGCGCCGCCGTCCGGACCACTCGGCTGCGCTCCGACAGTATGATCACGCCGGACGATCGGCGGGAGAGGCCGACACGGGAGGAGGGCCGCCATGCCGGAGAACACGTCACGCCCCAGCTCCCTGATCCACACGATCTACGGCGAGTTCGTCCGCCGGCTCGGCGGCTGGATCTCGATAGCCGACCTGATCGCCCTGATGGCGGAGCTGGACGTCGACGCTCCGGCCGTCCGGTCGGCGATCTCGCGGCTGAAGAAGGCCGGCACGCTGCTGCAGGAGCGGCGCGAGGGCACCGGCTACCGGCTGAGCCCGGCGATGGGCCCGGTCTTCGACGAGGGCGACCGCCGGATCTTCCACAGCCTGGGGCCCGCCGAACTCGCCGACGGCTGGGTGGTCGCGGTCTTCTCGGTGCCCGAGTCCGAGCGGGCCAGCCGCCACCAGCTGCGGTCCCGGCTGAGCTGGCTCGGCTTCGGCAACGCCGCCCCCGGGGTGTGGCTGGCGCCCGCCCGGGTGCTGCCGGACGCCCGGCGGCTGCTGGAGCGGCTCGGGCTGAGCGCGTACGTCCACCTCTTCCTCTCCGAGTACGCCGGGTTCGCCGAACTGCGCTCGGCGGTCGGCTCCTGGTGGGACTTCCCGGCGATCGAGGCGCAGTACGCCGAGTTCACCGAGGCCTGGGGCCAGGTGGCCGCCGACCTTCGCCCGCACCCGCGGATCGAGGCGGTCGAGGCGTTCCGCGCGTACGTCCCGATGCTCACCCAGTGGCGCCGGCTGCCGTACCTCGACCCGGGGCTGCCGGAGCCGCTGCTGCCGGCGGAGTGGAACGCCGTCGCGGCCCGCGCCCTCTTCACCGAACTGCACGGCCTGCTCGCCGGCCCCGGCCTGCGGCACGTCGAGAAGCTCACCGGGCTGTCGCAGCCCGAACCGCACCCGCACCCCAGTCGACCGCTGTAACGCCGGAGGAACCGCCGTGACCGACCACGCCCCCGCCGACCTGCTGATCCGGTCCGGCGCCGTGCACACGCTCGTCCCCGGCGAGGCGCCGCATCGGGCCTTGGCCGTGACCGGCGAACGGATCACAGCGCTGTCCCCCGCGGCCGACGGCCTGGACCACCTGATCGGCCCGGGGACGGACGTGCTGGACCTGCCCGGCACGACCGTGCTGCCCGCCTTCGACGACACCCACACCCATCTGATCCTCGCCGCGCACAGCGTCCATGACGTCCCGGTGCACCGGGCCCGCGACCTCGACGAGTTCCTCGGCCTGATCCGTGAGCGAGCGGCGGGCACGCCCCCCGGCCAGTGGATCCGCACCGCGATCAACTGGCAGGAGGTCAACCTCGCCGAACAGCGCCTGCCGCGCACCGAGGAGCTGGACGCGGCCACCGACGAGCACCCGGTGCTGGTGCGTCGCGGCGCCTACAACATGGTGCTCAACACGCCGGCGCTGCGGCTGGCCGGCATCACCGCCGACACCGAGGCCCCGCCCGGCGGCGTGATCGAGCGGGACGAGCAGGGCCGGCTGACCGGCCGACTGGTCGACAAGGCGGTCGCGCTGGCCGAACGGGTGCTGCCGCGCCCCGCACTCGCCGACCGGATCGAGGGGCTGCGGGCCGCGTCCGCCGACTACGCCGCGACCGGGATCGGCACGGTCCGCGACTGTCTCGTCCCGGTGGAGGACCTCGAAGTGCTGCGGGCGGCCCGGCAGGCCGGTGCCCTGAGCGTGCGGGTGCGGGCGCTGGTCTCCGGCTTCGGCGCCCGCACGCCCGGGCAGGTGGACGAGCTGCTCGACACGATGGAGCCCTGGCGTGCCGAGGGCGACGCGTGGCTGAGCGTCTGGGGCGTCAAGTTCGGCATCGACGGCGGCATCGAGGCGGGTGCGCTGGACGAGCCGTACGAAGGCCGCCCGTGCTACCACGGCACACTGCTCTGGGAGCCGCAGGAGCTGGCCGCGGCGGTCGAGCGGGTGGTCGCGCGCGGCTGGCGGGTCGGCGTCCACGCCTGGGGTGACCGCGGGCTGCGCACGCTGCTGGACGTGTTCGAGCAGGTGATCAAGGATCACCCCGGCCTGGCCCCGGGCACCCTGGTGGTCGAGCACGGCGGGCTGGCCCGCCCCGACCAGCGCGCGCGTGCGATCGCGCTCGGCATCCCGGTCACGGTCCAGCACCCGCTGCTGCACGATGCGGCGACCGCCCAGATCCGGGCCTGGGGCGGCGAGCGGGTGCGTGGCATCTTCCCGCTGCGCGAGTGGCTGGACGAGGGCGCACTGCTCGCGGCCGGCTCCGACTTCCCGGTCGGGCCCTACGGTGCGATGGTCTCGGTCTGGGGCATGACCACCCGGCAGACCGTGGCCGGCGCGCAGGGTGTCGAGCACGCGATCACCCGGGCCGAGGCGGTCGCGCTGCACACGGTCGACGCGGCCCGGCTGCTGGGAGAGAGCGGGACGCGCGGCAGCCTGCGGCCCGGGGCCCTGGCCGACCTGACTCTCTGGCCCGCCGACCCGTTCGACTGCCCGCCGGACGAGCTGGCGGGGCTGCGGCCGGTCCGCACGGTGCTCGGGGGCCGGACGGTGCACCGGGTCTGACCGGTGCCCGGCCGGCCTGCCCCGTGGAGTGCCCGGGACGGGTGGCCCTGCCGCGCGGTGCGGCACCCCTGCCGTCCGGTGCCGCACCCGGGACTTCCGGCCGGCCCCCGGACCGGCCCCCGGGATCAGGCCCGACCGCGGCCGGGCCACGGCCGGGCGGGAAAGACGGCCCGTGCCCCAGGCGCCCGGGACGACGGGTGGCGCAGCGTGGACGTCACGCCCGCTCAGCCGGGCGACGTCACCCGCAGCCAGCCCTGGGGATTCCACCATGTCTGCACAGCCCGTGCTGTCCACCGTCCACGACACCCGCCGCGCCGTCTGCCTGCCCGACCTGCTCCGGCAGCAGGTGGCCGCCCGGCCGGACGCCCCGGCCGTGACCGGCGGCGGCGAACACCTCAGCTACCGGCGGCTCGGGGAGGCCGCCGACCGGCTGGGCGCCCACCTGCACCGCCTCGGCGCGGCGCCCGACGACTGCGTCGGGCTGTACGTCGAGCCCTCACCGGAGCTGCTGGTCGGAGCCTGGGGGATCCTCTGCGCGGGGGCCGCCTACCTGCCGCTCTCCCCGGAGTACCCCGAGGACCGGCTCCGCTACATGATCGAGGACAGCGGGACCGGGGTGATCGTCACCCAGGAGCACCTCCGGGCCCGCCTCACCGAGCTGGCCCCGCGGGGCACGCTCATCGTCACGCCGGGCGACGCCCGCGAGGCCCCGGACGCGCGGGGCGCCGGGGACGCGCGCCCGTTCCCGCACCAGAGCCAGGGCCCGGGCGGGCCGCCGCCCGGCCCACGGCCGGAGTCGCTGGCGTACGTCATCTACACCTCGGGCAGCACCGGCCGGCCCAAGGGCGTGATGATCGAGCACCGGAGCATCGTGTCCCAGCTGCGCTGGCTGATCGCCGCCGGGCATCTGGGCGCCGACGCCACCGTGCTGCAGAAGACGCCGATGAGCTTCGACGCCGCGCAGTGGGAGATCCTGGCGCCGGCCGCCGGCGCGCTGGTCGTCATGGGCGCGCCGGGGGTCTACCGCGACCCGGAGGCCCTGATCGCCACCGTCCGGGAGCACGGCGTGACCACGCTGCAGTGCGTACCGACCCTGCTCCAGGCGCTGCTGGACACCGAGCTGCTGGGCAGCTGCACCACGCTGCGGCGGGTGTACTCCGGCGGCGAGGTGCTGTCGCGCCGGCTCGCGCGGGCCCTCACCGAGGAGCTGCCCTGGGCGTCGCTGGTCAACCTGTACGGGCCGACCGAGTGCACGATCAACGCGACCGCCCACCGGGTGGACGCCGCCACCGTCGGCGAGGACACCGGGTCGGTGCCGATCGGCGTGCCGGTCGACCGCACCCGGTGCTTCGTCCTCGACGAGGAGCTGGCGCCGGTGGAACCCGGCGCGACCGGTGAGCTCTACATCGGCGGCGTCCAGCTCGCGCGCGGCTACCTGAACCGGCCCGACCTGACGGCGGAGCGGTTCGTCGCGTCCCCGCACCTGCCGGGCGAGCGCCTGTACCGCACCGGGGACCTCGCGCAGTGGAACCCGGACGGCACCCTCCAGTGCTCCGGCCGGGTGGACAACCAGGTCAAGCTGCGCGGCTACCGGGTCGAGCTGGACGAGATCGCGCTCGCCGTCGAGGAGCACACCTGGGTGCGGCGGGCCGCGGCCGTCGTCACCGACGACCCTCGCACGGGCCACCGGAACCTGGTGGCGTGCGTCGAGCTGAACCCCAAGGAGGCGGCCCTGATGGACCAGGGCAACCACGGCAGCCACCACCAGTCCAAGGCGAGCAAGCTCCAGGTGAAGGCCCAGCTGTCGAACCCGGGCGTGCGGGACGTCGAGGAGCTGGCCGGCCGGCCGGTGGTCGAGCTGCCCGGCCGGCGGGAGACCGGCCGGCAGCGGCGGGACACGTTCGCCCGCAAGACCTACCGCTCCTACGAGGGCGGCACGGTCACCCGCGACGACCTGCTGGAGCTGCTCGCCCCGAGGGCGGCCGGCGGCACGCCCGCGGCCGGCCGCCCGGCCCGGGTGCCGGCGGAGCCGGGCCTCGCCGGACTGGGCGCGATCCTGCGGTGGTTCGGCCAGTTCCACAGCGAGGAACGGCTGCTGCCGAAGTACGCGTACGCCTCGCCCGGCGCGCTCTACGCCACCCAGCTGTACCTGGAGACCGGCGGCGCCTGCGGGCTGGACGCCGGCGTCTACTACTACCACCCCGTCGAGCACACCCTGGTGCGGATCGGCGACGGCGCCGGGGGGCCGGGCCTCCTCGTCCACTTCCTCGGCAAGCGGCGCGCGATCGCACCGGTGTACCGCAACAACATCCAGGAGGTGCTGGAGTTCGAGGCCGGCCACATGGTCGGCGTCTTCGAGGAGGTGCTGCCCGCACACGGGCTGGCCATCAGGCCGGCCGGCCACGACCCGTCCGTCCGGGACAGGCTGGACGTGGCCGAGGAGGACGGCTACCTGGGCACGTTCGAGATCCACCCCGGCGGCGGCCTCCCGCGGACCGACCGCACCGAGCTCTACGTCCAGGCCCACGCCGGGGGCGTCGACGGCCTGGCCGCGGGCCAGTACCGGTACGCGGGTGGCGAGTTGGTCCGGATATCGGACGAGCTGGTGCAGGCCAGGCACGTGATCGCGATCAACCAGCAGGTGTACGAGCGGGCCGGCTTCGGCATCACCGCGATCAGCCGGGCCGACGAACCGTGGCTGGAGTACATCGGCCTCGGCACGACCCTGCACCGCCTGCAGCGCAACGGCGTCGCCCTCGGCCTCGGGTTCATGTCCTCCGGCTACAGCTCGAAGACCGGGCACCCGCTGCCGGCCGCCCGGCGGATCGACGACATCCTGGCCGCCTGCGGGATCCCGTCCGGCCCCTCGTACTTCTTCCTCGGCGGGAAGGTGAGCGAGGAACAGATCCGCAGCGAGGGCATGCGCGAGGACGCCGTCCACATGAAGGGTCCGGCCGAGATCATCAAGGACGAGCTGGCCACCTTCCTGCCCGACTACATGCTCCCCAACCGGGTGCTGGTCCTGGACGAACTGCCGCTGACCGCCAACGGAAAGGTCGATGTGTCGACCCTCACCGCCAGTCAGCAGGTCAGGAACGCGGAGACCGGCGGCCCGTTCGTCCCGCCGTCGACGCCGACCGAGCGCCGGCTCGCCGAGGCCTGGGGCCGGGCGCTGGCGTACGAGAACGTCTCCGTGACGGACGAGTTCTTCAGTGCCGGCGGGAACTCGCTGATCGCCGTGGCGCTGGTCAACCGGCTCAACCGGGAGTTCGGCACCCGCCTGCCGCTGCAGGTGCTCTTCGAGAGCCCCAGGCTGGCGGACCTGGCCGGCCGGATCGACGACGACACCGGCGCCGCCTCCCGGCTGGTACCGCTGCACCGCGAGGGCACCGGTGACCCGGTGTTCTGCTGGCCGGGGCTCGGCGGCTACCCGATGAACCTGCGGCTGCTCGCCGGCACCGCGGGCCGGCCGTTCTACGGCATCCAGGCCCACGGCATCAACCCCGGTGAGACGCCGTACCCGACGGTCCAGGAGACGGCCGCCGCCGACGTGGCCGAGATCCGCCGGGTGCAGCCCGAGGGCCCCTACACCCTGTGGGGGTACTCCTTCGGCGCCCGCGTCGCCTTCGAGGCGGCCTGGCGGCTGGAACAGGCCGGCGAACGGGTGACGGACCTGCTGCTGATCTGCCCCGGCAACCCCGAGGTCCGCCGGGCCGACGGCGAGCTGTACGGGCGCGAGGCCTCGTACCGCAACCCGGGCTACGTGACCATCCTCTACTCGGTCTTCGCGGGCTCGATCGGCGGACCGGGGCTGGCGGCGTGCCTCGCCGAGGCCCGCGACGAGGACGGCTTCACCGCCTTCGTCCACCGCCTGCTGCCGGACCTGGACGAGGAGTCGATCCGCCGGATCACCCGGATCGTCGGGGAGACCTACGAATTCGAGTACAGCTTCCACGAGCTCGCGGAGCGCCGGCTGGACGCCCCGGTCACCGTCTTCAAGGCCGCCGGCGACGACTACTCCTTCATCGAAGGCCGGTCCGGCTACTCCGCCGCGCCGCCCACCGTCGTGGAGCTGGCGGGTGACCACTACGCCGTGCTGAAGGAGCCCGGCATCACCGAACTGGTCACCGCCATCCGCACCCGCCGGCTCGGCTGAGCAGCAGAGCCGGGGGGAGGAATCTACCCGCGTCAACCTCCGGCCCGGGGCCGCGGGCCGGGCACCGGAGCTCCGGGTCCGGCCCGTGGGCCGCCCGGCGGGGCGGCCCACGAGCATCCGATGCCTTGTCACCCGGACAGCTCGTCAGGCTCGTCGTGATGGGTGTTCGGCGTTGACGATCTCACCAAGAGCTCGACACGACGCAACCCTGGAACGAGGACATTCGAGATGACCCGATCGTTTCCCCACCGACGAAAGACGACGGCCTACCGCGGCTTGGCAGTGGCTGCGATAGCCGTCGCCGGGCTCCTCCCGGTGGGGGCGACACCCGCGAACGCGGCTGCGCCCGACAAGGTGGCCGCGCACGACCACGACCACCGCCACGGCCACGGCCACAGGCATGGGCACGGCCACAGACACGGACACGGGCACGAATACGGCGCCCGCGGCGACGGCCACCGTGACGATCACCGCCGGTACACCGACGTCAGCTCCGACGAGGACTGCGCGCCGGACGAGCTGAGCCCCGAACTCGCGGCCAAGCTCGACGCGGCCATCCAGCAGACGATGAGCCAGACGGGTGTTCCCGGTGTGTCCGTCGGGCTCTGGCTGCCGGGGAAGGGCCAGTACGTCCGCTCGTTCGGCGTCGCCGACAAGAAGACCGGCGCCCCCATGACCGACGACCTCTTCACGCGGATCGGCAGCGTGACCAAGACCTTCACCGCCACCGCGGTGCTCGAACTGGTCGACGACGGACTGGTCGGGCTGGACGACCCCATCTCGACCTACGTGAGCGGCGTCCCGGACGGCGACCGGATCACCATCCGCGACCTTGCCGAGATGCGCAGCGGCCTGTTCCCGTACTCCGCGGACCCGGGCTTCATCACCGCGCTGGAGTCGGACCCCACCAAACCCTTCACTCCCCACGAGCTGCTCGCGTACGGCTACAAGCACCCCAACGTCGCCGCGCCGGGCACGCAGTTCCTGTACAACAACAGCAACTACATCCTGCTCGGCCTGGTCGTCGAGAAGGTCAGCGGCATCCCGCTGGCCGACTTCATCCACGACCGGGTGACGGAGCCGAGCGGCCTTCGCCACACCGTGTTCCCCGAAGGGGCCGAGTTCCCGTCGCCGCACGCGCACGGCTACACCAACCAGACCCCCAACGGCGCGACGGTGGACGCCACGGACTGGAACCCCAGCTGGGGCTGGGCCGCCGGTGCGATGATCTCCGACCTGGAGGACCTCAAGCACTGGGCCAAGGACCTCGCGACCGGCACGCTGCTCTCACCCGAGACCCAGGCGCAGCGCACCAAGTACCTGCCCGCCGGCCTCCCCGGCGCGGGCTACGGGCTCGGCCTCTTCGACGTCCAGGGGTGGGTGGGCCACAACGGCTCGCTGCCCGGGTACGAGAGCCTCACCCTCTACCTGCCCGAGCTGGACGCGACCCTCGTGGTGGTGCTCAACACCGACATCCTCTACCAGGGCATCGAGCCGAGCACGCTCCTCGGACAGGCCATCACCAAGATCGTGACGCCGGACCACGTCTACTTCATCCCCCCGACGAGGTAGACCTCCGCCGAGGACTGCGACGCACGGCGGCACCTGTGACCGGACCGCGCCCGATCGGCGGTCCGGTCACCGTGCGTTCCGGCTCGCCCGCGCGGCGGGCACCTCGATGCCGGCGGCCCGGCTCAGCGGCGGGAGGCGGGCCGCTTGGGCGGGGCAATGCGTATCCGCCGCTCGACGGGTGCGCTCTCGATGCCGTCGAGCTGCGCGGTGATCGTGCTGCGCAGGTCGTCGTCGTCCTCGAAGCTGAAGTCGTTGAACAGCGTGTAGCCCGTCCACATCAGGTTGGCGCACACCCGTGCCGGGACCCGGCCCGTCCGGGCGCCCATGCCCACCAGCGCCACCGACGTGATGCTGCCCGGGGTCTCCCCGTTCTGCCGGTGGACGGCCTGGAACGCGGCGGCGCACGCCAGGGCCACGTTCAGTGTCTCGCTCACGTTCTGCGAGGAACTCTCCATCGTCGGCGTCGAGATCAGGAACCTCGGGTTGACCGCACCGGACGGGACGCACACCGCGCTCCCCACCGGGAGGCTCCCCGCGAACCGGCTGCGGATGGCCCGCTGCACGCGCAGTTGGATGCCGGCTCCGAGGTGGCGCTTGATGACCGCGTCGACGCCGCCGTCCATCCGGCCGAGGGAGTTGGTGGGGCTGACCCAGGCGTCGACGTCCTCGTCGAGGATCGACCCGGTACGGATCTCGATGCCGGGGGTGTCGGCGAACGCCGCCCGCCACGCCTCCACCACCGCCGTGTTGGTGTCCGTCAGCACCACTCGCAGCGGCGGCTGTACGCGGTTCACGGTCATGGTCCACTCCGTTCGAAGCACTGCCCTTCACTGATCACGACGCTATCGGGCCCCACTGACACTGCGGCCGGGCGGCACCGGCTCCGGAGGCTCCGTCGGCTCCCCGTGCCGAGGGCGCTGTCGGTGGGCTGACCTATCCTCATGGTCGATCGAGGTCGGCCGACGGGAGGCCGCGGCCACCGGCCCCGCGTCCCGATTTTCCGCGCGCCAATCCAGGGCTGCCACACGGAAATCGGCCACCTCGCCGACCATCCCCATCAGCACGGTTCGACAGTTCGGAGCCCTCCGCCATGAGCGATGCCACCAACCCCGCCACGCCCGACCCGAACGACCCGCTGGCCCTCGCGGAGCTCTTCAAGGGCGGCGGTGAGCCCTGGCTCCCGCTGCTGCAGCCGGTCATCGAGGCCCAGCCGGACGCGGCCACGTTCATCGGCCCGGGCCGCGGCCCGGAGGTCGTCCCCGTCCGCGAACTGACCTTCCAGGCGCTCAAGCCCAACGCGCCGCACAAGTGGAAGGTCGTGATCTTCGGTCAGAACCCGTACCCGCGGCCGGAGAGCGCCACCGGGATCGCGATGTTCGACAACACCTTCCACGACTGGAAGGACAGTCAGTTCGGCAGGGTCGTCAGCATCCGGTGCATCATCAAGGCGGCGGCGATGTGGAAGTACGGCATCCCCAAGAAGACCCCGATCGCCGACATACGGGCACTCCTGAAGAAGGAGGACACCGTCCAGCCGCCGGAGTGGTTCCAGGCGATGCTCACGCAGGGCGTGCTGCTACTGAACGCGGCACTCACCGCCAGCGCCGACGGGGCGATCGGGACCGACCGGCACACCGCGTTCTGGCGGCCGGTCGCCGAGGGGATCGTCGAGGAGATCCTCAGGGCCAAGCAGAACGCCGACGAGGAGGACCGTGGCGTCGTCTTCGCGTGGTGGGGGGCGCACGCGCGCAGTCTGAAGAAGGTCGTCCTCCGGCTCCAGAAGAAGTACCCCGACGTCGAGGTCCGGCACATCGACCACCCCAACCCCGCGGCACAGGGCGACATCTTCTGCGACGACGACCACTTCGCCATGGTGAACGCGGCCCTCGCCTCACTGGGCACCGACGAGATCGACTGGCTTCCGAGCACGGGGTGGAACAGGACCGGGGCGGAGACCGGCGGGACGGACAGTGACACCGCCGACCGCATGGGCGCGTTCATCGCGTCCACCATGGAGCTGCACCAGCTCTATCTCGACCGGCTCGCGAGCGTCAAGGACGAGGGGCTCGTCCTCCCCGCCATCACCGGTGTGTTCGACACGCCGCTCATGGACTTCCGCGAGGCCGTGGGCCCGGTCGCCGAGCTGCTGTCCGGGCTCGACCGGCACGTCGTGCGGTCGGACGAGTTCGGCAGGCGGCGGGCGGACGAAGCGGCCGGCGGCCTGTCCGCCGACGCGATCGCCGCCCTCTACCTCTACACCTGCGAGTCCGCGTTCTACCGGGAGATCAACGCCATCCTGCGTTCCCCGGACCGGACCAGGATCGTCCCCTACCTCCCGTATCTGCGGCTGCTGTTCTCGGCGGTGTCGCAACTGCCCGCCCGCACGGCGCCGTTGTGGCGCGGGGTGTCGCTGGACCTCCGTGCGCAGTACCCGCTCGGGCGGACCGTGACGTGGTGGGGCGTGTCCTCGTGCACGTCCGAGCTCGGCGTGGCCCGGGGGTTCCTCGGCAGCCGCGGCAAGCGGACGCTCTTCGAGGTGCAGCCCGCCCGGGCGGTGGGCATCCGCAGCTTCTCCGCGTTCACCGGCGAGGAGGAGTTCATCCTCCTGCCGGGCACACAGCTCAAGGTGACGGACGTCAGGACCGAGCGCGGCGGCCTGTGCACCGTGAAGCTGACGGAGCTGGAGGATCAGACCCTCGTGTCCTGACCACGCTCCGCCGGGCTCCCACCGGCTCGCACGGCCCGGGACTCGAGGTGGCGTTGCTCGGCGATGCTGGCGGTGGCCCTGGCGGCGCGCCGGTAGTGCTCGTACGCCCCGGCCGTGTCACCGGTCCGCTCCAGCAGATGCGCCCGTACGGACAGCAGCCGGTGATGCCCGGCCATCCGTTCGTCGCCGTCCAGGGTGGACAGCAGGGCCAGCCCGGCCTGCGGGCCCTCGGTCTCGGCGAGCGCGATCGCCCGGTTGAGGGTGACCATCGGATTGGGTGCGATCCGCTCCAGGATCAGGTAGAGGGCGTGCACCTGCGGCCAGTTGGTCTCCTCGGCGGTGGCCGCGGCGGCGTGCGTGGCGGCGATGGCGGCCTGGAGCTGGTAGGGCCCCAGCGCCGGGCCGGCCAGCGACGCCTTGACCAGCTCGACGCCCTCGTCGATCAGTGCGCCGTCCCACTGCTTGCGGTCCTGCTCGTCCAGCGGCACCAGGTCGCCGGCCACCGTGGTACGCGTCTCCCGGCGGGCGTGGGTCAGCAGCATCAGCGCGAGCAGCCCGGTCACCTCGCCGTCCTCGGGCAGCTGTGCGTGCACCGTCCGGGCCAGCCGGATCGCCTCGTGCGCGAGGTCGGCGCGGTGCAGCTCGCTGCCCGAGGAGGCGGTGTAGCCCTCGTTGAAGATCAGGTAGAGCACGTGCAGGACGACCCGTAGCCGTTCCTCGCGCTCCGCGCCGGCCGGCAGGCCGAACGAGCTGCCGGCGGCCTTGATGCGCTGCTTGGCCCGGCTGATCCTGGCCGCCATCGTGCCCTCCGGCACCAGGAACGCGCGGGCGATCTCGGCCGTGGTCAGGCCGCCGACCGCCCGCAGCGTCAGGGCGGTCTGGGAGGCCGCGGTCAGCGTCGGATGGCAGCACAGGAACAGCAGGACGAGCGTGTCGTCGGTGTCCGGGACGGACGCGGGCACCACCTCGGCGGCCGTCGCCGACTCCCGCTCGCGGCGCGCGTGGTCGCTGCGCATCTGGTCGATGAGCCGCCGGGACGCGACCGTCACCAGCCAGCCGCGCGGGTTGCCCGGCACTCCCTCGGCCGGCCACTGCACGGTGGCGGCGAGGACGGCCTCCTGCACGGCGTCCTCGCACCCTTCGAACTGGCCGTGCCGGCGTACCAAGGTGCCGAGGACCTGCGGCGTGAGCTCACGCAGCAGGTCCTCGAAGTCCGGTGCTGTCATGCCTCCAATTGTCCGTCGGCGAACATGACCTGCCGCACCTCGACACCCAGACCCTCGATCGCGGTGTCCGGGATCTGCGCCGCCAGCGCGATCGCCCGCTCCTTGTCCTCGCAGTCGACCAGGTAGAAGCCGCCCAGGTACTCCTTGGACTCCAGGAAAGGTCCGTCGGTCACCACCGGCTGGCCGTTGCGTACGGACACCACGACGGCCTGCGACGGGTGGACCAGCGCCTGCGTGGTGATCAGCTCGCCGGACGCCTTCAGCGCCTCGATGAAGCTGCCGTGACCGGCGCCGATCGCCGCCTTCTCCTGGTCGGTCAGCGCGTCCAGCACGGCCGGGTTGATGTGCATGCTGATCAGGAACTGCATCTCGTACCCCTCATGGTTCGCGAGCCCCGGGCGGGCCCTTCGACCGGTTGGTCGGAGCCGACGCCGCCGTCTTGACACCCACCGCCGGAACTTTCGCACGAGTTCCCACGCGGGAGTTCTCCGCCGGTACGGATGTCAAGAAGCTCCCGGCCGCTCCGACCAACCGGCGAAACGTCGAGAGAACAGGGAGTTTCGGATATGCGGGTCAACCGGGCGTGGCTGGGACTGGCCGTCCTCATGCTGCCGACACTGCTCGTCGCGATGGACACGACGGCGTTGCTCCTCGCGCTCCCACAGCTGAGCGCCAATCTGGGTGCCACCAACGTCCAGCAGCTGTGGATCAGTGACGGCTACGGGCTCATGGTGGCCGGCCTGGTCATCACCATGGGTACGCTCGGCGACCGGATCGGCCGCCGACGGCTGCTGATGACCGGCGGAGCGGCGTTCGCGGTGCTGTCGGTCGTGGCCGCCTTCGCGACCGGCCCGCTGATGCTGATCGTGGCGCGTGTGCTGCTGGGCGTCGCCGGCGCGACCCTGGCACCGTCCACCCTTGCCTTGATCATCAACATGTTCCGCGACGAAGGGCAGCGCGGGCGGGCCATCGCGACCTGGGCGACCTGCCAGTTCACCGGCGGCGCGCTCGGACCGGTCCTCGCCGGAGTCCTGCTCCAGCACTTCTGGTGGGGATCGGTGTTCCTGGCCGCCGTGCCGGCGATGGCGTTGCTGCTGCTCGCCGGGCCGCTCCTGCTGCCCGAGTTCCGCGGCGACCGGGCGGGGCGGCTGGACCCGGTCAGCGTCGGGCTGTCGCTCGTGGCGGTGCTCCTGACGGTCCACGGCATCAAGCAGCTGACCGTCGAGAGCGTGCCGGTCGTGCCGGCGGCGGCCCTCGTCGCCGGCGCGGCCATCGGATTCCTGTTCGTCCGCCGGCAACTGCGGCTGGCGACGCCGCTGCTGGACCTGCGGCTGTTCCGCAACCGCCCATTCACGGCCGTACTCGTCGCACTGGTCTTCGCCGGCATGGCCATGGCAGGTACCGGCCTGCTGGTGACCCAGTACCTGCAGAGCGTGCTGGGCTTCTCGCCGGTCGCGTCCGCGCTGCTGTTCGCACCGATGGGCCTGGGTGTGGCGGCCGGCACGACGGCCGCGCCGGCGCTGGCCCGGCGGATGGGGCCGACGACCGCGATCGCCGGCGGCCTGGCGGGATCGGCGCTGGGCAGCCTGCTGTTGGTCTGCGTCGGCGGTGCGGGCGCCCTGCCGCTGGTGATGACCGGTATCGCCGTCCTGGCACTGGGCACCGGCCCGCTGTTCGCGCTGGGCACCGGGCTGGTGGTCGGGTCCGTGCCGCCGGAGCGCGCCGGCTCGGCGGCGTCGATGTCGGAGACCGGCAACTACTTCGGCGGTTCACTCGGTTTCGCGCTGCTCGGCGCGATGGCCGCGGTGGTCTACCGCAGCCGGATGGACGGCACGTCCGACTCGCTGGCCGGCGCGGTCGCCGCCGGCCGGAACCTTCCCGCCGGCCAGGGCGCGGAACTGCTGCACACCGCGCGGGAGGCGTTCACCGCCGGCCTGCACGTCACCGGCGTCGTCGCCGCGGTCGTCTTCGCCGGGCTGGCCGTCCTGACCCTGGCCATGCGCCCGGCAGCCCCGACCGCCCCGGCCGCACTCCCCGACCACGAGGCGACCCGTTGTTAGGGCTTGGCCGACGTTGTGGCCGTCGTACCGGAACGTCGGCAGGAACCTTCGCCGCGAGCGCGCCGGTGTGGCGACACCCGGCAGCCCCGGCCCGGGCTACGGGGTCGTCGTGGCGCCCGGGCGGGTGGTGTGGCGGCCGTGCGGCCGGGCACTGTCGGAGCTGAGGTCGGTCAGCGCCTCGGTGAGGATCTCGCGGGCCTCGTCCGCGCGGCCCTGCTCGATCAGCGCGGTGCCCAGCTCGGTGAGGGTCTTGGTCATCGAGTCGGGGCGCCCGACCGCCTCGAAGTGCGTCAGCGCCTGCCGGTACGCCTTCTCGGCGGCCGGCCAGCGCTTCAACGCCGCACGGTCGAGGCCGAGTTCGTGGGCCGCGAAGGCGGCCATGAGGTGCGGCAGCGGCGAGGACCAGAGCTCCACCAGCTCCAGGGCCCCGGCCAGGGCGAGCCGGCGGGACTCCACCGCCTCCTCGACCCGGCCGGACTCGCGCAGGCAGTTGGCCGCGCCGCGCAGGGTGACCAGCCGGCCCAGCCGGGCGGACCGGCTGGGCACGGTGGCGAAGACGTCGGCGGCCTGGCGGTACGTGTCGAGGGCCTCCTGGTGCCGGACCAGGAACCGCAACGATGCGGCGAGGTAGATCAGCGCCCAGCCCTCCTGCTCCCGGTCGCCGATCTGCCGGGCCGACTCCAGTGCCTCGCCGGCGAGTTCGGCCCCCCGCCGGTACTGGTGGAGGCAGGTGCAGTAGGTCCAGGCCAGGTAGTTCAGGTGGACGGTCTCGGCGAGCCGGTCACCGCACGCCCGGGCGGCGTCGACGGAGAGCTGGAAGACCTCGGCCCAGATGTCCCAGCTGATGAGCCGGTCCGAGAACCAGTGCATCGCCTCGGCGGTGTCGATGACCTCGCGGTAGCGGCCTGCGGCGAAGGCGTGACGCAGTGCGGCCAGCCACTCCGGGCTCTCCTCCTCCAGCCAGCGCGCGGCCTCGCCGAGGGCCTCCGTGGCAGCGGGGTCCGGCGCCGGGAAGCCGCCGGCGCCGGAGTCGTCGTCGGACCCGCCCTCGGCGAGCTCCGGGTCGAAGAGCCGGCCGGCCTCGGCGGCGCGGTGCAGCAGCCAGGTGCCCGCCCGGCCGCGGACGGCTTCGAGCTCGTCCGGGGTCTCCTCGGCGGTCAGCAGCTCGCCCGCGTAGAGGCGGACGAGGTCGTGCAGACGGTAGCGCTCCGGGGTGGAGAGCTGGACCAGCCCGGCGTCGGTGAGCTGCTCCAGGTGGCGCTCGGTACGCGGGACGGGCAGGTCGGCGTAGGCGGCGACCACGGCGGCGGTGACGTCGTACCCGGCGGTCAGCGCGCAGCGGCGCAGGACCAGCCGGGTCTCGGCGGGCAGCCTGCGGTAGGAGAGGGCGAAGGCCGGACGGACCGCCAGATCGCCGGTCTCCAGCACGTCCAACCGGTGCTCCTCGGCGGCGAGCTGGCGCACGAGGTGGCCGACGGTCTGCTGCGGGCGGGCGACCAGGCGCTGGCCGGCGATCCGCAGGGCGAGCGGCAGGTACCCGCAGAGGCGGGCGAGTTCGGCGGTGGCCTCGGGCTCGGCGGCGATCCGGTCGGGGCCGGCGATGCGGCCCAGCAGGACCGCGGCCTCGGCCGGGGTGAGGGCGTCGAGCCGCAGGCGGTGGACCGACTCTAGGCCGGGCAGGGTGTGCCGGCTGGTGACGACGGTCAGGGCCGGCCCGGAGCCGGGCAGCAGCGGCCGTACCTGGCTCTCGTCGGCGGCGTTGTCCAGGACCAGGACGAGCCGCCGCTCGCGGACCAGGGCGCGGTAGAGGCCGGCCCGCTCCTCCGTGCCGGCGGGCACCGCGCCGTCGGCGACACCGAGGGCGCGCAGGATCTGGCCGAGGGCGTCGCGGGCGCCGAGGGGCTCGGGGGCCATGCCGCGCAGGTCGAGGGAGAGCTGGCCGTCGGGGAAGAGGTGGGCCAGGGTGTGGGCGATGTGCAGGGCGAAGGCGGTCTTGCCGAGGCCGGGCTGACCACTGATCAGGACGACGCGGGGGTGGGCGGGCCGGTCCTCCGAGTCCGGTTCGCCGATGCGGGCCATTGCCGCGATCAGGGCGAGGGCGTCCTCGCGGGCGGTGAAGTCGGCGATGTCGCGGGGCAGGGCCAGCGCGTACGTCCCGGCGGCCTGGGCGACGCCGGTGCCCTCCTCGGCGGCGGTGGCGGTGGCGGGCGCGGCGTCCGTGGCCGGTGCGGCGACGGCGGGCGCGGCGGTAAAGGCGGGTGCGGCGACGACGGCGGGTGCGGCGGCGGGAGTTGCCGCGCCGGCGGCCCGGGTGCCCCGGGGGCGGCCGGCCCGGGCTGCCTGTTCGAGCGCGGCGGCCCGGCGCTGGTCCAGTCGCAGCGCCTCGGCCAGGGCCCGCACGGTACGCCGCTGCGGCCCCCGGGTGCGGCCGCGTTCCATGTCCCCCACCGCGCGCAGGCTGATCCCGCTCACCGCCGCGAGCTCCTCCTGCGTCAGCCCCGCCCGCATCCGGTACCGGGCCAGCAGCAGGCAGAACTCGTCGGCCTCGCCGGTGTCCGCCACCGTGCTGCCCGGATCAGCCATGTTCCGCCCCCGCTACTGCCACTACTACTGCCCCCACTCGCGCCGCATCGGCCGTGTGAGGCAGAAGTATGCCCGGTCCACCCCGGTCCTCCGCCATCGGCCCAGCTCAGCGCGGCTTCCCCCGCCTCGGCGAAGCGGCCGGCCGGGGCCGCGGGGCGGCAGTTGCGCAGTCTGGATCTGCCGGTAGTTCTGCCTACGGCGGCACTTTGGGGGAGCGTCCTGCGGACCAGGGCGGACCGGGCCAGGGCGGACCGGGCCAGGGCGCCCGGACCTCCCGGGAGTGGACTCCCGGGAGTGGCCCGGCCGGGCGGTCAGCGGTCTCCGGTGAGGAGCGCCTCGGCCTGCCGCCGCTCCGCCGTGGCCTCGGCGGTGCGGCCGACCGCCTGGAGGAGGTCGGCGAGCAGGGTGTGGGAACGGTGCTGGACGGAGGCGTCGCCGACCGTGCGCCCGAGCGCGACGGCCAGTTGGGCGGAGGCCAGGGCGAGGCCAGGGCGGCCGAGCGCGTCCAGGGCCCGGGCGCGGCTCTGCGTGGCCAGCACGACGTCCACGCCGCCGGGGCGGCCGGTGGCGGCCTGCAGTGCCTCGTCGGCGTGGGCGAGGGCCGGGCCGGGCGTGCCCGCCAGCACCAGGGCGTCGGCGAGGCCGGTGAGGGCCCGGGCCAGCAGGTGGCCGGCGTCCGGCAGCCGGGCGCCGGCCACCAGGGCGGTCAGCAGCGGTAGGGCCTGCTCGTACCGGCCGGCCCGGACCAGGGCGTCGGCGACCCGGGCCCGGCAGCGGTGGCGCAGCAGCGGGTCGCCGGCCCGGTCGGCGGCGGCGACCGCCCGGTCCAGGTGTTCGGCGGCGCCGCGGAACACCCGCCGGTCGACCAGCAGGACGGCGAGGTCGGTGCAGAGCCGGGCCTCGGCGTCCGGGTCGGCACAGGCGCGGGCGGCGCGCAGGCCGGCCTCGACGGTGGTCCGCCAGTGGGAGCGGTCGAAGTCGGTGCGCTCGTAGAGGCGCCCGGCCCGGTGGGCGAGGCGCCAGGCCTCGGCGTTGCGGCCGTGCTCCTCGGCGCAGAGCACCACCGCGCGCACGGCGCCCTCCTCCCGGTGGAACCAGGCCTCGGCCTGCCCCGCGCCGGCCGGGCCGGGTGCGTCGGCCGTGGTCTCCGCCAGGTAGTGGCCGATCAGCCGGTCCAGGGCGGCGAGCCGCTCGTCGCAGGTGAGGTCGGCGGCCAGCCGGGTGGCGTAGCGGCGGACCAGCTCGCGCCGGGTGTAGCGGCCGGGTGTGGTCTCCTCCAGGAGATGGGTCGCGTCGAGCCGGGCCAGCAGCGTCCGGGCGGCGGCCGGTGGCACGTCGGCGAGCGCGGCGGCGGTGCCGGTCCCGACCACCCGGCCGGGGTGCAGGCCGAGCAGGGTGAACAGCCGGGCCGCGGCGGGCGTCAGCGTTCGGTACGTCAGGTCGAGGGCGGCGGTGATGCCGAGCGGCCCGCCCGTCCCGGCGAGCGCGGCGTGCCCGGCCTCGTCGTCGGAGAGTTCAGCGGCGAGGTCGCCGAGGCTCCAGCCGGGGCGGGCGGACAGCCGGGCGGCCGCCAGGCGCAGGGCCAGCGGCAGGCGGTCGCAGCGTTCGGCGAGTTCGACGGCGGCCTGCGGCTCGGCGGCCACCCGGGCCGCGCCCAGGGTCCGGGCGAGCAGGTCGACCGCCTCGGTGGGGGTCAGCGCGTCCAGCGGCACGGGAACGCCGCCCTCCCGGACCAGGACGTGGCGCAGCCGGCTGCGGCTGGTGACGATCGTGACGGGCCCGACGGGTGCGGTGGGCCCGGCCGGTGCGGCTCCGTCGGCGGCCTGGCGGGCGGGGTCGGGCGGCGGGTCCGGCAGCAGCGGGGCGAGCTGCTCGTACGAGCGCGCATCGTCCAGCACCAGCAGCAGCCGGCGGCCCGTCAGCAGCTCCCGGTAGCGGCGGGATCGGTCGTCGGGCGAGTCGGGCAGCTCGTCCTCGGGGACGCCGAGGGCGGTCAGCAGGACGCCCAGCACCTCGACGGGATCGCGGGGTCCGTCCTCGGCGAAGCCGCGCAGGTCGACGTGGAGCCGGCCGTCGGGGAAGCGGTCGGCGGACCGGTGTGCCCAGTACTGGACCAGGCCGGTCTTGCCGACCCCGGCCGGACCGGTGACCAGGATCGGCCGGCCCGCGGGGCCGGTGGCGACCGCCTCGTCCAGCCGGTCGAGTTCGGCCGTCCGGCCGACGAAGCGCCGGTCGGCGGGCGGCGGCGCGGCCGGTGCCGGCCCCGCGGGTACCGCCGGGCCGGGCCGGGGCGCGGGGGCCGCGGACTGCGGTCCGGCCACCGCCCGCCGGCCGAGCAACTCGCCGGCCAGGCGCAGCTCGGGGCCCGGTGCGCCAGGCAGCGCGGCCACCGCCCGGTCGTACCGGGCCGAGGCCTCGTCGTGGCGGCCGGCCTGGCCGAGGCAGGTGATCAGCCGGGCGGCCAGCCCCTGCCGGGAGGGGTGGGCCGCCGCGGCTTCGGTGAGTTCGGCGACGAGTTCGCCGCCTCGGCCCGCCCGGCAGAGGCCCTCGGCGAGCCGGTCGAGGGCGCGCAGCCGCAGGTCGGCGAGGTGCGGGGCGGTCCGTTCCCGGAGCAGGGCGGAGCCGCAGTCGGTGAGCGCGGGGCCGTGCCAGAGGTCGACGGCGGCGCGCAGGAGCGGGAGCGCCGGGTCGTCGTCCGGGCGCGCGCCGGGGCGGGCGGGGCCGGATCCGACCGGGTCCGGGCGGCCGGGCAGGTGCAGGCCGGCCCGGTCGCAGAGCCGCTGGAAGCGCAGCGCGTCGACGCGGTCGGGGTCGCCGGTGAGGACGTAGCCGGTGCCGCGGGTGCCGAGGGTGAGTGAGTCGTCGTCAAGTACCCGGCGCAGGGCGGCGATGTGCCCTTGGAGGGCGGCGCGGGCGGTGGGCGGCGCGATGGCGTCCCAGACCAGTTCGATCAGTTCGTCGGTGGCCACGAGCTGGTCGAAGCGGACGGCGAGCGCGCTGAGCAGTGCGCGGCGCTTGGGGGCCGAGGGTGTGACCGCCGCCCCGTCGTCACGCCGGACGGCGACCGGTCCGAGCAGGTCGATCCGCATGCGGCCGCTTCCCCTCCCGCGCCGGGCGGGCACTCCGCCTGGCGGCGCTTCTCCGAGCCGTCCGAGACCGCTCGATTCGCCTGATGATCCGGTCGGTCCGGTCGGTCCGGCCGGCATCGGCCGGGCGGGCCCGGGGTGACGACGAGGGCGTCCGATCCGTCCGATCCGTCCGAAGGATAGGCCCGGGCCGGCCACGGGCACGCGCCGGGTCCGCCGCCCCCGGTCTCCCCCGGCCCGTCGCCGTCCGTGTCCCGGGAGACACCTGCGGGCACTACACTGCACCACCCGGGACGATCCCGGGCCTGGTCGGGGTGGTCGGAGGGTGGGGGTACGGGTGCGGATTCGGCTCCTCGGCCCGGTGGAACTACGCGCCGGAGAAGCCGACTTCACGGCCCTTCCGGGGGCGCAGCGGCGGGCGGTCCTGGCGTTGCTGGCCCTGCGGCTGGGGCGGGTGGTCGAGGTCGACACCTTCTGCGAACTGCTCTGGGGCGAGTGGCCGCCGGCCAGCGCCCGGGCGGCGCTCCAGGGGCACGTGGCCGCGTTGCGCAAGGCGCTCGCCGGGACGCCGTTCGTGCTGCACACCCGGGCGCCCGGCTACCTGCTCACCGGGCCGGCCGACGAGGTGGACGCGCTGCGGTTCGAGGCGCTGGCCGGCCGGGCCGGCCGGCACGCCGGCCGCCACGACGGCGGCGCGGGATCCAACGGCTCCGACGACCCCGACGGCTGCGAAGGCTCCGACGGCTCCGACGGCTGCGCCGCGGACGGCGCGGCGATCGCGCTGCTGGAGCAGGCGTTGCGGCTCTGGCGCGGCGGCGCACTGGCCGACCTGCCCGACACCGCGCCACGCCGCGCCCTGGTGGAACAGCTGGACCAGGCCCGCACCCGGGCCCTGATCGCCTGGGCCGGGCTGCGCCTGCGCCAGGGCAGTGGCGCGGCGGCCGTGCCGGTCCTGGAACAGAGTGTCCGGGCCGACGGACTGCGCGAGGAGGTGGTGGCGCTGCTGGTCCGGTGCCTGCACCAGAGCGGGCGGCAGGCGGACGCGCTCACCGCGTACCACCGCGCCCGCGTACGGCTCGACGGCGAGCTCGGCATCCGGCCCGGCCCGGCCCTCCAGGCGGCCCTGGCCGAGGTGCTGGCCGGGGGCGGGGGTGCGCCGTCTTCGCCACCGGCCCGTCCGGCCGACCCCGCGCCGGACGCACCGACCCCGGCCCGGCCGGCTGCGGCCGCCCACCCGGCGCCTCACCAGCTCCCGCGCCGGCCGGCGGACTTCGTCGGCCGGGAGGCCGAACGGCAGTGGCTGGACCGGATGTGCGGGCCGGACCGCGGCGACGACGGGCCGGCGCTGGTGGTCGGCCCGGCCGGGGTCGGGAAGAGCGCCACCGTCCTCGCCTGGGCGCACAGCGCGGCCGAGGACTTCCCGGACGGCCTGCTCTTCGCCGACCTGCGCGGCTTCGACCCGGACGGCCCGGCGGACCCGGCCGAGCTGCTGGGCCGGTTCCTGCTCGCGCTCGGCGTTCCGGCGTCCGAGATCCCTGCGGACGGGGCCGGGCGCGCGGCCCGATACCGCGACCGGACCCGCGGGCGGCGGCTGCTGGTGGTCCTGGACAACGCCCTCGACGCCGAGCAGGTCGCCGAGTTGCTGCCCGGCGGGGCGGGCTGCGCGGCCGTGGTCACCAGCCGGGGATCACTGGAGGGCCTGCTGGTCGCCGAAGGGGCCACCCTGCTGCGGCTGGCCCCGCTGCCCGAGGCCGACGCCCTGCGGCTGCTGGAGCACGGCCTGACGCCCGCACGGGTGCGGGCCGAGCCGGCGGCCGCCGCGCGGCTGGCCGGGCTCTGCGACCGGCTGCCGCTGGCCCTGCGGACCGCTATCGCCCGGCTGGCCGCCCGGCCGGACTGGACGATCGCCGAGCTGGCCGACGAGCTCGCCGACGAGCGCACCCGCCTGGGCGCACTGGAGGCCGACGGGGTGGCCGGCGTCGCCGAGGCGCTGGAACTGACCTACCGTCATCTCTCGCTCGACGCCACGCTGTTGTTCACCCTCCTGGCGACCCACCCGGGCCGGGAGGCGGACACCCAGGCGAGCGCGGCGCTGCTCGGCGGGGATCCCGCCACCGCCCGCGACGCCCTGGGCGAACTGGTCGCGCACCATGTGCTCGCCGAGACCGCGCCCGGACGCTACAGCCGCCCCGATCTGGTCCGCCTGTTCGGCGTCCAGCTGCTCGCCGAGCACCCGGAAGGGTTCCGACGCATCGGCACCGAGCGCCTGCTCGACTACTACCTGGAGGCCGCCTGGCACTGCGGCGAGCAGCTGGAGCCGGGGCAGGACGACCACGGTGAGCGCGCCCACCCGCCGGCCGCGCTGCCGCCGGTGACCGGCACCCGCGGCGCGCTGGACTGGTTCGCGGCCGAGGAGCCGGCGATCCGGGCCCTGGTCACCGCGGCCGCCGGCACCGACCCCGGGCGGGCCTGGCGGCTGGCCGCGGCCGCCTGCCCGCTCTACTACGGCTCCAGCCGCTTCACCGACTGGCTGGACTGCCTGCGCGCGGGCGAACGGGCCGCCGAGGCCTGCGGCGACCGGGCCGGCCTCGGCCTGCTGCGCGGCGCCCTGGCCAACGCCCTGCTCGGCCTGGAGCGCCGCCAGGAGGCGGTGGAGGCCGCCCGCACGGCCGTGGCCGGCACCTCCCCCGCGGACGGCGCCGCACACCTCCGGGCACTCGCCACCCTGGCCCTGGCCACCGCACTGCGGGGGGACACCGCCGAGGCCACCCGGCTGGCCGCCACGGCGGCCGCGCTCGCCGGGGAGGGCGGCGACCCCCGGCGCCTCTCCTACGCCCTCGGCTACCAGGCCGGGGTCAGCCTGCTGGCGGGCGACCGGGAGGGGGCGCTGCGCCAGGCCCGCGAGGCCAGGGGTCTGCTGCCCGGCCGCCCGGCCTCCTCCGTCCAGCTCTGGTCGATGCTGACGGAGGCGCAGGCACTGCAGGCGCTCGGCCGGCACGAGGCCGGCGAGCTGGCCTGGCACCGGCTGCTGGCCACCTGCGAGGAGGCGGGCATGCTGCACCTGCAGGCCCTCGCCGAGCAGTCCTACGCCGCCTTCCTGGCGGCCCGGGGCCGCGATCCGGAGGCGGTCGGACGGATGCGCTCGGCCCTCGGCCGGTTCCGCTCCTGCGGCCACCTGGCCGGCGCGACCAGCGAACGGGCCAGCGCCATCGAGGAGGCGCTGAACGCGCGGACCGACCGGATGATCTGACGGATCGTCACGCCGAGGTCGGCCGTCACGCGCCCACCCCGCGACGCACGGGAGCCACCGGCGCGGTGCGGGCCTCCTTCGGGCCGTACCCGTGCTCCGCCGCCAGGACCGGGCGCAGCGCGCGGATCGCGTAGAAGTTGCGGGACTTGACCGTGCCCGGCGGCACGCCGAGCCGGTTGGCGGTGTCCGCCACCGACCGGTCGTTCAGGTGCAGCTCGACCAGCACGTCGCGGTGGTGCTCCTGGAGCCGCCGGAGCGCCGAGTCGACGTCCCGGGCGACGACCACCTGTTCGTACGGGTCGTCGGTGACCGGGCGGTCCGTCGACTCCTCGCCGAGCACCTCGCGGGCGCGGGCGGCGGCCATCCGGTAGTGGTCGATGGCGATCCGCCGGGCGACGGTGAACAGCCAGGGCCGGCTCTGCTCGGGCCCGGCCGCCAGCGCCTCGGGGTGCTGCCAGGCACGCAGCAGGGTCTCCTGGAGGATGTCCTCGGCCTTGCCGCGATCGCCGCCGGTCACCCGCAGCAGCGCCCGCAGCAGGTAGCCGCCGTGCAGGCGGTGGATCTCGGCCAGGGTGTCCGGGTCGAGGGTCGGACGGGCCTTGCGCGCCGCGGCGGCGGCGGACTTGGCGGCGGACTTGGCGGCGGCGGCGGCCTTGGCGTCCGCAGCGGCCGGCGGCTCGGCGGCGGACCGCAGGGTGCCGGACTGGGCGGGGGGGCCCGGCTGTGACGGGATGAGCGGCTGCGGCTGGGTGACCGGCAGTGACTGGGTGACGGGCTGCGGCTGGGTGACCGGCTGTGACGGGGTGACGGACGGCATGGGGAAGCGCTACCTCTCGGGTCGGGCAAGGGCAGGGCAGGGACCGACCGGATTCCCCCCGGCGGCCAGACAACAGGCTGCCGGGGGCCGCCAAGAGTGCGCCAACATTCCGCCAACGCGCATTCCGCCAACACGCGACCGCGCCCGCTCAGCCCCTGGTGAGCGCGCCGACCAGCTCCTGGACCCCGTCCTCACCCCGGTGCTCGATCAGCACGGCCACCCACTCGGCGAGCCGTTCCCGGTCGGCCACCGACCAGGCCGCCGCGGACGGGTGCTCGTCGACGACCAGCACCGTCGCGAGCCGCAGCAGCGCGGGCAAGGGAGCCAGACGCGGCCGCGCCGCCGGCAGCGCGCGCAGGGCGATCCGCCGGGCGACGGCGATCACCTCGTGCGCCGGCGCCTCGGGTACCGCCAACGCGGGCGGCCCGGGCAGGCTCTCCACCCGCTCGCGCACCAGGGCCGCGACGAGGTCGCCCGGTCTCCGTCCGTCCGCCGCCATCGTTCTCCCTCCCCCGCCCCGAACCGGGACGCATGCCGACTCTCCTCGGTGGTGCCGGCCACTGGCCGTACACCCCGGGGAAACGGTATCGATTGGCCGCCGGATCCAGCAGCGGATTTCCGGCGGCCGGCCGCACAGCCGGCAACCTCACAGCGGCCGAACGGACGGGCGCTCGCCGCCCTGCCGCCCGCCCGGCCTGCTTCCGGGGCCGTCCTAGAACGTCGTCCAGTCGTCGTTGTCGGGGGTGTTGAGGGTCTTGATGCGCTCGCCGTCGGGGAGGTCGAAGCTGTCGGTGCCGATCTTGAACTTGCTGCCGTCGGCCTTGCGGCCGTAGATCACGACCGTCTCACTACCCCGGCCGCTCAGCGACACACCGACGCAGCGCCCTGACTCGGCGACCGCGGTGGACATGTTGCCCCGCTTCGGGAACACCGCGTAGGAGGCGTAGTTGCCGTACGAACACAGCACGAAGTTCTTCCCGGCGGGGATGGCCGGCTGCTTCGGCTCCGTCGGATCCAGGTCCCCGGCGTGCGCGGAGGTGGCGCCGGTGAGACCGATCAGACCGGTGGCCATGAGCAGGCCGACCGTACGGACGGCGCGGGTCGTGGTGGTACGCATCTGGTCCTCCAAGCGCTACGGGAGCGCCGCATGCGCCCGATCCGCTCAACGGGCCCGCCGTCTGAAGCGGTTCACCGCGTCCCGCGGCGTCCGGCTGCGGCGGAAGGGCGCCGTCGGCAGGGCCGCCGGGTGAACCGGGACGGGCCGACAGCCGTATTCCTGACTGGACGGGCCGACACGGTGGGCACCCCAGGAGGGACACGGCATGACGTTCACGGACGACAGCCCTGGCCAGGCGCGACGCCCGGGCCCGGACGCCCATCCGGACTACACGCCGGCCGACTGGCCCGTCCCCGTACCGGTGGTCGCCCGGCGGCCGCTCGACACGCTGGGAACCCAGCTGATCCCGCCCGCCGAACGGTCGTTGTTCGCCCGTGCCGCGGCCGCCGGGGAACCGCCCGCTCCGGCGGACCCGCCCCCGACCGGCCCAGCCCCGGCCGCGAGCCCCGTAGCAGCCCCGGTCCCGGTCCCGGCCGGACCTGCGTCGCCGCCCGCACCGCACACCGCGTTCGCCGGATTCGCGCCCGCGGCGGGACCGTTGCCGCCGGCACCGCAGCGGCCGCGCATGCTGCGGCTGCCCTTCGCGGGCGGCGCGGAGGCGCGACGGCTTCTGGTCGACCGGATCCGCACCCCGCTGCTCGGCTGCCACCGGATCGCCGTCCTCGGCCGGCCGGTCGAGGACCGCTGGACCGGTGCCCCGGTGACACTGGCTGCCCTGCTCTCCCGTCACCGCTCGGACCGGGTGGTCGTCCTCGGCCTGGAGGACCGGGGCCCCCGCCGGACCGCCGCCGGTCCACAGCAGGACGTACCCGCGGGCGCGTTGACCGTGGGCGAGTTGTTCGCGGCGGTGCCCGGGCCGGACGGCCTCGCCCGTCCGGCCGACCGGCTCGAAGTACTGACGACACGTCCCGAACCGACGGCCCCCGCCCTCGACGCTGACCGCTACCGGCATGCGGCGGGACTGCTGAGCGGGCACTACCCGCTGATCCTCAGTGACACCACGGCTGCGGCGGACGACGTCCGGCAGGCCGCCGTCGAACTCGCCGACCAGCTGGTGATCTGCGCGAGCACCTCGGCGGCCGACGCGACGGCCGTGTCCACCCTGCTGGAGCGCCTGGTCGCGCAGGGGCACGGCGCACTCGTCCGCGGCGGCACCGTCGTCTTCACACCGTGCCCGCCCTCGGCGGCGGGGGCCGATCGCCCGGTACCGGCCCGCGAGCTGGTCGCACACTTCGGCACCCGCTGCCGGGGCGTCGTCGTTCCCCCCGACCGCAGGCCCGCGTCGGCCGGGACGGCGATGCTGGAACTGGCCGCTCTGGTCGGCGACGCGCTGGCCGCGACCGTCCCGTGGGCGGCTGCCAGGCCGTACGCCGCCGCGGCCACCACCGCGGGCCTGCCGGTGGCCGGGCACTGACCCGCCGCTCCACCCGCTCCGCCGGCTCCTCGCGACACACGCCCCGCAAGCCCGCGCGTTCGGAGCACCGCTCCGCACGCCCTACCCGGTCCCGGCTCCCTGCTCGGGCCTCGGTGGCTGCCAGCCGCGGGCCCGGCCGCGCGGGCCGACGACCGCGCCCACCGCGACCAGGCCGATCACACCCATGGCGCCCAGCGCCACGACGACCGCCTGGTGGGGGGCGGCGGAGTCCGGCCGGCCGGGCGGCATGGCCACGGCGGCCGGACCGGCGGTGACGGCGGCGGCGGCGGGAGGCGACGGCTGTTCCTGCGGGAGGAGGGCGGTGACGGCCGCGACCGGGTCGACCGTGCCGTGGCCGACCTGCGGGTCGGGCGCCGGGCCGGCCGTCCGGTAGGCGGTCGCCTTCAGTCGCTGTGCCAGCTGGTCCGCGGTCAGGCCGGGGCGGTAGCCGAGCACCAGGGCTGCGGTGCCCGCCACGAACGCCGTCGCGTAGCTGGACCCGGTGCCCGTGTAGTAGCCGCCCGGGTTCGGGCCGACGCTCATCACCGCGTCGCCGGGGGCCGCCAGATCCACCCGGCCGCCGACCACTGCCGCGTCGCCCTCCGGGAGCGCACCGCCGGGTGCGAGGTCGCGGACGGCCAGCACCTCGGGATAGGCGGCCGGGTAGACCGGTTGCGGCTTCGCCGCGTCCCCCTGATTGGGGGGCGACGCGTCCGGGGCCACCGGGGCGAGGACCAGCGCGCCCCGGCTCCGGGCCTGCCTCACCGCCGCCGCGAGCGCGTCACTGCCCGCCGGGACGGTCACGCCCACGTCGATGACGCGCGCGCCCCGCTCGACCGCGGCCGTGATCCCCTGGGCGAGGAGATCGGCGGTGGTGGCTCCGGTGTCGTCGGTGACGGCCACCGCGAGAATCCGGGCGTGCGGGGCCAGGCCGGCGAATCCGGTGCCGTCGCGCCGGGCCGCGGCGATCAGGCCGGTCAGGAAGGTCCCGTGCCCGACGCAGTCGGCGGCCGGGTCGCCGGCCCCGGGCAGCTTGGCCGCGTAGCCGATCCGCCCGGCGAGCGTGCCGGCCCCGTCGGACACCCCGGAACCGAGCACCGCGACGGTGACGCCGTCGCCCTGGCTCAGTGGCCAGACCCGGTCGGGCCGCAGGAAGGTCTGCGGCCAGGGGGTGAGCTGGGTGCCCTTGGCCGAGGCCGGCAGGCAGCCGGCCGGGCGCCCGGACGGGTCGCGGCGCAGCTGGCCGACGCCCGGTAGCGCGTCGGCCGGTGCGCCCGCCGCTGTCGGTGCGCCCGCCGCCGGCGCACCCGACGCCCCGGGTGACCCCGGTGCCGCCGACGGTCCGTGGGTGTCGGCCAGGGCCGTACCCGCCGCCAGCAGGCCGCAGGCCGGCAGCAGCAGGGCCCCGGCCAGCACTGCGGCCACCGGCCTCACAGGAAGCTGCCGATCCGCTCGGCCGGGATGTCCTGCGGCAGCAGCAGGCTCAGTTCGGCCAGGTCGGCGATGTCCAGCCGGGCCAGTCGGCCGGCCTGGCGGGTGATCATCGACTCCAGGACCTGCCGGGCGAAGCGTCCGTTCCCGAAGCTCCGGTCGCGCGGGACGGACGCGAACCGGACGCCGAGCGCCGCCAGGGTCTCCGGGGTGCAGCGGTAGCCGCCGGCCTCGGCCTGGAGCCGCACGATGGTGAGCAGTTCCTCGTCGCTGTAGTGGTCGAAGGTGATCTCCCGGGAGAAGCGCGACGCCAGACCGGGGTTGGAGGCCAGGAAGCCCTGCATCTCCTCCTGGTAGCCGGCCACGATCACGACGACCTCGTCGCGGTGGTCCTCCATCAGCTTCATCAGGGTGTCCACCGCCTCCTGGCCGAAGTCCCCGCCGGCGCCGTGGCGCGGCGTCAGGGTGTAGGCCTCGTCGATGAAGAGCACGCCGCCGCGGGCGCGTTCGAAGGCGTCCCGGGTCAACTGCGCGGTGTGGCCGATGTAGCGGCCGACCAGGTCGGCGCGGGCGGTCTCGATCAGCTGGCCGCTCGGCAGCACGCCGAGTTCGGCGAGCAGTTCGCCGTAGAGCCGGGCGACCGTGGTCTTTCCGGTGCCGGGCGGGCCGGAGAAGACCAGGTGGTGGCTGATGACGGCGGCCGGAAGCCCGGCCTCGACCCGGCGGCGGGTCTGCTTGGTGAGGTTGACGAGGTCCTCGACCTGCTCCTTGGCCGCGCCGAGGCCGACCATGGCGCGCAGCCGGTCGAGCAGGCCGGGCTCCTCGGGCTGCTGGGTGCCCGCGGTGGCGCGGGCGGCCGCGGCGGCGGCGTGCTCGTCGACGTCGGACGGGACGAGCAGGGCGAGGTCGGCGTTGTTGATGCTCTCCAGTTCGGCGAGCCGGGAGGCCTGGCGGTCGACCATCTCCTCGAACACCTTGCGGGCCGCCCGGCCGTTGCCGAAGTCGGCGCCCCTGGGCATCCGTTCGAAGTTCTGGGCGAGGGCCTCGCGGGTGCCGTCGGCGAGTTCGTAGCCGTGGCCGGCCGCCGCGCGTTCGACGATGGTGGTGAGTTCGTCGACGCTGTAGTTCGCGAACTCGACGGTCCGGCTGAACCGGGAGGCGAGGCCCGGGTTGGAGGCGAGGAAGGCGCGGATCTCGGCCTCGTAGCCCGCCACGATCACCACCAGGTCGTCGCGGTGGTCCTCCATCAGTTTGACCAGGGTGTCGATCGCCTCGCGGCCGAAGTCGGGGCCCGTCCCGCCGGAGCCCGCCGACAGGGTGTAGGCCTCGTCGATGAAGAGCACCCCGCCGAGGGCCTCCTTCACCACCTCGGTGGTCTTGAGCGCCGTACCGCCGATGATCGAGGCGACCAGGTCGGCCCGGGCCACCTCGACCAGGTGGCCGCTGCGCAGCACGCCGAGCTCCGCCAGGATGGCCCCGTAGAGCCGGGCCACGGTGGTCTTGCCGGTGCCGGGCGGGCCGGCGAACACCAGGTGCCGGCTCATCGGCAGGGCTGGCAGCCCGGCCTGTTCGCGGCGTTTGGCCAGCTTGTTCAGGTTGACCAGGGTGGCGACCTGCTCCTTGACGCCCTCCAGGCCGACCAGCGTCCGCAGGACGGCCTGCGGGCCCTGCGGGCCGGCGTCCGGCCTGGCCGGGGCCGCGCCCCCGGAGGCCTCGCCCTCGCCTTCGGGGGTGTCGGCCGTACCGGCCGCTCCCACCGCGGCGGTGGCGGTGCCGTGGGCGTCCGCCGTGCGGTTGTCGCGGCTGTCCAGGTTCTCGACCGACAGCCGCTCGCTGGACTCGCTCTGGCGCAGGCCGGCGCCCTGGTTCTCGGCGACCACGCAGTCGGTGAGCCGGACCGGCTCGGTGGTCTCCGAGCGGATGCCGTCCACCGTGTTGCCGGTCAGCCGGCACCCCGTCAGGGTGGCCCGGGAGCCCGGCAGCAGGTGGAGGCCGTGCCGGCGGTTGGCCCGCAGCCGTGACCTGGTCGCGGTCAGCTCGCCGCCGCGCTCGACGCTCACGCCGTCGTACTCGTTGTCGGCCGTCTCGACCTCGCGCAGGGTGGCGATGCCGTCGGCGCCGACCGAGATCCCGCTCGCCCGGCTGCCGCGCACGGCGCCGCCGCCGAGGTAGGTGTTGGCGCCGTCGGCGATCCGGACGCCGGACTTGCCCGCGTCGAGCACGGTCGCCTCCTCCAGCCGGCCGCGCCCGTCCCGCACCACCTCGACGCCGTGTCCGGACGCGCCGGAGACGATGATCCGGCGCAGCAGCGGGTTGGCTCCCTCGCGGACGACGACGCCGTTGCCGGCGGCGTCGCGCACCTCCAGGCGGTCGAACTCGGCGGCGCTCTCCCCGCTCAGCTCCACGCCGTCGGCCTCGCCGTCGCGCACCACGGCCCGTACCAGGGTGGGTCCGGAGGACTCCCCGACGAAGATGCCCGCCTGGGCGGCGGAGGTGACCTCGAAGTCCTCGAAGGTGCCCCGGGAGCGGCCGGCGACGTGCAGGCCGTGGCCCTGGGTGCGGACCGCCCGGCAGCGGCGCAGCAGCGGGTCGGTGCCGTTGGCGAGGACGAACCCGTGACCGCGCACGGCGGTGACGGTGCACTCCTCCAGCACCACCCGGGCGGTGGAGCCGAGGTAGACGCCCTGCGCGCTGTCCCGGACCTCCGTCCGCACCAGCCGCGTGGTGCTCTGCTCCTCCAGTGCCACGGCGGGCTTGTCGGTGGCGGAGATCTCGCAGTCCTCGATCACCCCGCGGGCTTCGCCGTTGGCGCAGACGCCGTTGCCGCGGGCGTCGCGCAGCACGCAGCGCCGCACGACGGGGTTGGACCGCTCGCCGATCACCAGGGCGGAGGTGCCCAGGTGCTCGATCACGCTGTCCTCGACGACGCTGGTGCCGTCGGAGGTCTCCACCAGGCCGGCCCCGGCCGGGTTGGTCACCCGGCAGCCGCGCATCGCCAGCGAGCCCTGCCGGCGGGTGAGCACGGCCGTCCAGGAGTTGCCGATCACCTCGCAGTCCTGGAGGGCGAGCTGGCCCTGCGGCACGTCCACGGCGGGCAGGTCGTCGTCCTGCCCCTGGATCACCAGGCCGGTCAGCTGGACCGCCTCGGCGAGGACCTGGACCACCGAGCCGCGCCGCGGGCTGATCCGCACACTCCCCCGGACGTCCTCGGCCGCGATGGTCACCATCTTGGTGACCACCAGGTTCTCGTCGTAGCGGCCGGGGCGCACCGAGATCACCGCCCCGCTTCGGGCGACCTGGAGGGCTTCACCGATCGTGCGGTAGGAGCCGGCCTCCCGCTGCTCCGCGCAGACCGTCAGCACCGGGCGCGACATGCCAGGGGTTCCCTTCGTCGGGGTGGGTTCACCGGCTGGGTCCGCCGAAGCGGGGCACCGGGATGGGTGGGTGCGGCAGACCGGGTGGCCGGCGCCGGCTCAGGAGGTGCAGGTGGCCTTGACCGCGGAGGCCGCGTGGTGGGCGTTGTTCTTGGTGGGGCCGACGAAGTCCTCGCCGCGGGTGTGCAGCGTGACGGTGAGCGAGCCCTGGTAGGCGTACGCCGTCTGGTCCACCCAACGGCCGCGGTTGGCCGTCTGGTTGATGACGAAGGAGCCGGACGTGCTGCCGCTCTTCACGGTGTAGAGCGTCGCCTTGCCGCCGACCTTCTTCAGGTCGCTGTCGGCCGGGATGTAGACGGACAGGGTGCAGCTCTTGACGTTGCCGAGGTTGAACGTCCACACCACGGAGTTGCTGTCGTCCTTGTTGGCGTCGCCGGACATCGGCACCGACACGTACGTCCCGTTGCAGCCGTCGCTGCTCCAGCCGCCGGAGTACTTCTTCCAGCCGACGTCGCCCTGGTCCCACCAGCCGATCGGGGTGTAGTTGGTGCCGCTGGCGCTGCAGTACGGGCCGGCCACCGCGACCACGGGGGCGGGAGCGGGGGCCTTGGAGGCGGCTGGCGGAGGGGCCGGCTGCTGCGCGGCGGGCGGCGGGGCCGCCCCCTGGGCGGGCGGCGGCGGCGGGGCGCCGCCCGCGCTGCCGCCCGAAGCGCTGCCTCCGGACGCGCTGCCCCCGGACGCACTGCCACCGCCGCCAGCGCTGCCGCCGGCGGCCGGGGGCGGTGCCGCAGCACCGCTGGGGGCCACGGTCCCCCCGGAGCGGGGCGAGGCCTTGCCGGGGGCCGGGGAGCCACCGCCGGCGGCGGGGCCGGGCCCGGGCGCCGACTGGCCGGCGGCCGGGTCGGGTGCGGGCGGGCCGGTCTCCCCTGCGGGCGCGGGCGTGCCGGGGGTGGTCTCGGACGGGGCCGGGGTGTTGGTGACGGCACCGTGCTGGTCGAATCCGGGGACGAAGCCGCTGCCGCCGTCGCCGTTCTCCGGGCCGTAGCCGGGCGGGGCGTCCGCCCGGGCCGGCCCGTGGTTCGGCTCTGACCCGCCGAGCCGGGTGGCCACCACCGACCCACCGACCAGCACCAGTCCCACGGCGACGGCGGCCGCGATCATCGGCCGGGAGACCCGGCCCGGCTTCGGGCCGGCCGCTTCGGCCTCCCCCGGCTGATCGGGGTCGGCGGGGGAGGCGACGGCGATCGCCGCAGCGGCGCCGCCGGCGGGCGGCGCGGCCACGGAGGCGGCCCCGGAGGCGCCCGCGCCGGGCACCGGGGGAAGGGGCGCGGTGGCACCGAGCGTGGTGCTGTTGCCGGCGCCGGTGGCGGTGCTGCTGGTGCCGCCGGCGGCGGTGCTGCTGGTGGCGCCCGGGCCGGACGGGGCGGCGGCCGGCTTCTCCCCGTCCGGCGTGGGGGTCTCCTCCTCGGCCTCGGCCGCCACGGCCCAGTTCACCGCGGGGAGCTGAAACCCGGGCGTCGCCCGCTCCCCTGCACCGCGATTCTGCTCGCCCACCGTCATCCCCTGCGCTCGGCTCGACAACACTCCTGTGGGGAGGTACGGGCGGCGTGGCCGTGGAGGTTCAGCCCTGCTGCCCGACGGTCCACACGGCGGCGTCCGCCGGCTCCGGCGGGGTCAGCAGGAACGCCACCGCCCGCTCCAGCACCTCCGGCAGCGGAATGGCCGGCGGCTCGTCGACCCGGGACAGGACGTGCCGCAGAAGGCCCGGTTCGGGCGCCAGACCGTACTCGTCGAGGTAGTACGTCACCGTGTCGGTCCAGATCCACTGCCCGTCGGTGCGGTAGCCCATCGGCACCACGCCCCGGCGCTCCTGGTCCACCACGTCGTCCATCAGCATCGGGGTCAGCAGCACGGGCGTCCCCGCGCTCAGGTAGCGGGCGACGGCCTCACGCTCGGCGCCCGCCGCGAGCCGGGGGCGCCCCGGCTCGAAGCCCGGGCCCGTCACCGGATCCACGTGGTCGAACACCGCCGCGAGCTCGAAGCCCGCCCGCACCGTCTCGGACATCCCTGCACTCCTCACGACTCGCCGGTCCTCCCTTCCTCCGACGGCCCGCCGGTGGCCGGAGGTTCACCGGCCGGCCCGCCGACGCCGCCCAGGTCGATGCGGAAGCGGTCGGGGGCGGCCGGGCGGATCCGGTCGGCGGGCGCGACGGCGTCCCGCCGGCCGAGCCACGTGCGCAGGCGGTCCGGGGCAGGGCGGATGGCACCGACCTCGTGGAGCAGCACCCGCGCGGGGCGCCCCGCGTCGGCGTCCGGCGGCTCGACGGCCACCACCTCGAAGCTGCTCCCCGGCGCGAACACCACGGTCGGCTGGTCGCCCGGATCGCCGAAGGCCGAGGTACGGCGTCCGCCGACGGACCAGATGGCGAACTCGATCCCGACGTCCGCGCCGAGATCGGCACCCGCGGTGGTGATCCCGCTGACCGGGGCCGGCTCGGTGAGGACCGTGCCGGGGACGTAGGCGGCCAGGTCGGTGCAGCCGGCCGGGGCGGAGGCCAGCACGCCGCCGTAGTGGCTGGGCAGCCGGCGCAGGCCGGCGGCCAGGCAGCGCAGGTACGCGGCGGGCGGGCCCGGCGTCCCCGCCCGCGCCGCCGCGGTGAGTTCGGCCCGGCCGGCCGGCACGCCCGCGTCGGTGTGGTGCAGCAGGACGGCGACCAGCTCGGGCCGGGAGTCGTCGTCGTCCGTGACCGAGCGCAGCCCGGGCAGCCTGGTCGTCGCGTCGTCGGCGCGGCTGGCCCAGCGCTGGTAGGCGGGCCCGAGAGCGGCGACCAGCGCCGCCCGGTCCTCGGCCGGGGTCGCGGGCCCGGTCTCGTCGGGCAGGGGCGTGGTGGGCTCGGGGAGGAGCGCGGCCGCCACGGTCGCGCCGGGCTCGGGTGCCCCGGCGGCCTCTGCCGCCGACTGCGGGTCGGGGGCGGGCTGCGGGACGGGCTCGGGAGCGGGCTGCGGGTCGGGGGTCGGTTCGGGCTCGGGGAGGGTCTCGTGAGCGGCCCCCGGCACCGGCGCGGCACCCGCGGTGGGGCCGTCGGCGCCCGGCTCCGACGGTCCCGCGGCCGTTGGCGCGGCGGCGGTCGTCGTTGCAGCTCCGGACGTCGTGGCAGGGGCCGTCGTAGCAGCTCCGGACGTCGTGGCCACGGCGACCGGCCCGGGCGGGACGGCGGGCACACCAGGCGCGGCGGGCGGCTGCACCGGCTCCGGCCGGAGCGGCAGGACGGCGGTCGCCTCCTCGGCCCCGGCCGGCGGCTCGGACACCCGCCCGGTCACCGGACCCGGCACGAACGGCGGCGCGGCCGGCGCCGAAGGCCCGGCGGGCACAGCGGGGACAGCGGGCGCAACGGGCCCGGGGACGGGGACGGACACCGGCGCCACCGGCCCGACCGCGCCCTCCGGGCCAAGCCAGTCGAGTCCGTGGATCCGCGCGCAGAACCGCCCGACCGCGTCCGAGGCGACGTCCGGCATGCCCGCCACCGCGAGCGCGAGCCGGGGCGGCCCGTCGGGTGCCGGGCCCGGCGGCACCTCCCCGAACGGAGTCGCACCGAACGCCGTACCGGCCGGTGCCACGGCGAATGCCGCACCGAGCGGGGGAAGCCCGGCGAGCACGCCGCCGAGGTGCGCCCAGGCGTCCTCGGTCACCGGCCGGCCGGCGTCGCCGATGAGCAGGACGGGCTGCCGGGGGTCGGGGCGGCGCAGCCGGGGGCCGCGGTCCACCGTCCCCTCCGGGTGCAGCCAGAGGCCGGCCGCGACGGGCTCCAGCTCCCAGCCGGGGAAGGCCGGATAGCGCACCGGGCCGTCGTCCTGGGGGGCGCCCGGCCGGGTGCGCCGGCCGACGGCGGTCACCGTCCGGCCGACCGGGCAGGCGGACAGTTCGGTGAGGTACGGCTCCCAGCCCGGCGTGCCGTCGGCGGCCAGGTGCACGGTGCGGTGGCCGGCGGCGTCGGCGATCGGGAGGCCGACGGCCGCCCGCACCTCGCGGCCGAGCGAGGAGGCCAGCACCGCGGCGAGTTCGATCAGGTCGACCGGCGCTGCCCAGGGGAGGCTGAGCAGAGGCCGGTCCGCGCCGACGGTGTCGAGCAGGAGGGCGGTGGCGTTCGCCAGTTGGACGGCGGTGGGCAGTCGCCCGTCGGGCTCGCCGACCACGAGCAGGAGGGTGGCGCCCGGGGCGGCAGCCCGGTCGAGTACGGCCGGGCGGGTGTCCGGGGCGGCGGCGGTCACCCAGAAGCCACCGCCGGGCAGCGGAGTGATCGTCGCGGCGGCCGGCCAGCGTTCGCCGAGTGCCTCGGCCGGCCCGCCGCCGGGCCGGCACCGCCACCAGCAGCCGCCCGGGGCGGCGAGGGTGCCGTCCTCCTCGACGGAGACCACGGCGTCCGGCGCGACGACCGTCAGCCCGGTGCGCCGGGCGAGCTGTTCGGCGGGGCGGCGGCCGTCGGGCCCGGTCGCGGCGAGGCCGGAGGCGGCCAGCACCAGGGTGTCGGCGCCGCGGCCGGCCGCCGTCCGGGCCAACTCGTCCAGCGAGCCGAGCAGGACGGGGGCGGCGTCGGCCGCCGCGGCGAGCAGCAGCAGGGTGCCGGGCTCGGCCCGTACCGGGTCCAGGGCCGCCGCCAGTCCGGCCGCCTCGGCGCCGGGCGGGGCAATGACGAGGTGCGGGCCCACCGCGCGGAGCGTGGACCGCTCGGCGGTGCCGGATGCCGGCGGGTTCATGGGCCGGCCTCCCTTCTGGTGGTTGCGGCCGGCCGGCTGCTTGCGGCCGGTCGGTACGGGGCGGCGGGAGCTGCCCCGGCGGCCCGGTCGTGGAGGACTGGGCCGGGCCGCCGGACCGGCGCGCCTGCCGGGACTACGGCCCGGACGGGTCCAGCGGTTCACCCTCCGCCGCGGCCAGCCGGCCGGTCTGCACCTGCACGGTGCGCCGGCGGGTGATGTAGAGGCCGCGGCCGGCGGGGAACTGGCGGGGCTTGAGGTTCCCGAACAGGTAGCCCTCGGACGGCGGGCAGGAGAGCAGCAGCGAGGGCGAGTTGACCTCCTGGAGCTTGCGCAGCAGCGGGTCGCCGAGGGCGCGTCCGATGCCGTTGGCGCCGCGGGCGACCACCAGGTGCAGGCCGATCTCCGAGCCCTGGGCGAGGTCGTCGAGCAACGCCGCGAACGGGTGGGCGCCCGATCCGGTGCCGACCAGGTCGTAGTCGTCGACCAGGATGAACAGCTCCGGCCCCTCCCACCAGTCGCGCAGCTTCAGCCGCGCGGGCGTGATGTCGGCGGAGGGGATGCGGTTCTTCATCGCCCGGGAGGCGCCGTCGACGATCTGGCGGAGCATGTCCACCGCGACGGCGTAGCCCAGCCGGTACTCCTCCGGCACGCTGTCGTACAGCTCGCGCCGGTAGTCGATCAGCATGATCCGCGCCTCGGAGGGCGTGTACGCGGTGGTGATGGCGTTGATCATGAGCCTGAGCAGGTTGGTCTTGCCCGACTCGCTGTCGCCGACCACCAGCAGGTGCGGGCTCTCCTCGAAGTCGTGCCAGAGCGGCGCGAGCTCGGTGTCCTCCAGGCCGATCGGCACCCGCAGCCGGCCCGTGGGGGCAGGCAGCAGGCCGGCGTCGAGGGTGAGCGGCAGCATCCGCACCTCGGGGGCGCGCGGGCCGGTCCAGTGCGCGGCGACAGCGTCCACCAGGTCGGCGACGCCCTCGCCGAGGTCGTCGGCGCGGCCGGCGCCGTCGATCCGGGGCAGCGCGGTGAGGAAGTGCAGCTGCTCGTCGGTGAGGCCGCGGCCGGGCACCTTGGGGACCTTCGCCGCCGCCCGCATGTTGATGACCGAGTCGACGGAATCGCCCAGCCGCAGTTCGAACCTGGTCTGCAGCTGGTCGCGCAGGCCGCCGGCGATCTCGCCCCAGCGAGTGGTCGCCACCACCAGGTGGACGCCGTAGTTGATGCCGCGCTGGGAGATCAGGGTGAGCGGCTGGACGAGGTCGTTGAACTCCTGACGCAGCGTGTTCCAGCCGTCGACCACCAGGAAGACGTCCCCGTGCGGGTCGTCGGGCAGCTCCCCGGCGGCCTTGCGGCGGCGGAAGGACGCGACCGAGTCGATGCCGAGCTCGGCGAAGTACTTCTCCCGCCGGGTGATGATGCTGTTGATCTCGGCGACGGTGCGCAGCACCCGCTCGCCGTCGTGCCGGCCGGTGACCCCGCCGACGTGCGGCAGGCCACGCAGGGCGGAGAGCGTGCCACCGCCGAAGTCCAGGCAGTAGAACTGCGCCTCGCGCGGGGTGTGGGTGAGCGCGAGACCGGTGATCAGGGTCCGCAGCAGGGTGCTCTTTCCGCTCTGCGGGGCACCGGCGATGCCGACGTGGCCGCCGGCACCGGCGAGGTCGGCGGTGAGCAGGTCGCGCAGCTGCTGGAACGGGCGGTCGATGACGCCGACCGGGATGCCGAGCGCGCCGTGGCTCCGCGCGTCGGCGGTGGTCAGGCCGCGCTCGGGGTGCGGGACGAGCGGCGGGAGCAGCTCGTCCAGGGTGGGCGGCGCGCCCAGCGGCGGCAGCCAGACCCGGTGGGCGGGCGGGCCGGCGTCGCGCAGCCGGTCGGCCGCGATCTCCAGCAGCGTGCCGGCGGCCTCCTCCTGCACCGGCTCCTCGACGGCCTGCGGCCGTTGGCGCGGCGTCAGGTACTCGGTCCCGTACGCGACCACCTGGCCGGCCAGGGCGGCCTGCTGGGCGGCGCGGCGCTTGGGCCGGTAGGGGCCGGAGACGTACGCGGCCTTGAACCGGGTCAGGGTGGAGATGTCGCTGCGCAGGAAGCCGTTGCCGGGCTGGGGCGGGAGCTGGTAGGCGTCGGGCACACCGAGGACGCCCCGGCTCTCCATCGCGGAGAAGGTGCGCAGGCCGATCCGGTAGGACAGGTGAGACTCCAGCGCGCTCATCCGGCCCTCGTCCAGCCGCTGCGAGGCCAGCAGCAGGTGCACGCCGAGTGAGCGGCCGAGCCGCCCGATCATCACGAACAGCTCCATGAAGTCCCGGTGGGCGGCGAGCAGTTCACTGAACTCGTCGACCACCAGGAAGAGCGTGGGCAGCGGCCGGAGCGGCATCCCTGCGGCTCGCGCGGTCTCGTACTCCAGCAGCGAGGCATGACCGGACTCCCGCAGCACCTCCTGGCGGCGGACGAGTTCGCCGTGCAGGGCGTCGCGCATCCGGTCCACCAGGGCCGCCTCGTCGGCGAGGTTGGTGATCACCGCAGAGGTGTGCGGCAGGGTGTCCAGGCCGAGGAAGGTCGCGCCGCCCTTGAAGTCCACCAGGACGAAGTTGAGCACCTCGGAGGAGTGCGTCATCGCCAGGGCCACCACCAGGGTGCGGAGCAGCTCGGACTTGCCGGAGCCGGTGGCACCGATCAGCATGCCGTGCGGGCCCATGCCGCCCTGTGCGGACTCCTTGAGGTCGAGGTCCACCGGGCGGCCGTCCGGGCCCAGCCCGAGCGGCACCCGCAGCCGCTTGGGGATGCCGCGCTGCGCCCAGAGCGCGTCCACGTCCAAGGCGTGCAGGTCGGGGATGCCGAGCAGGGCGGTCAGGTCGAAGTCGGTGGCCAGCGGCTCGGAGACGTCCACGGTGTCGGCGATCCGGTAGCGCGCCAGCAGCGCGGCGAGCCTCGTCGCGGCGGGCAGGCCGAGCGCGTCGGGGCGGCCGAGGTCGGTGTCGACATCCTTGCGGTTGCGGTCCGCGCCGACCATGGCCAGCCGGCCGCCTTCGATCCGCAGCCGCAGCGTGGTCCGGGCCGCCCGCCATTCCAGGTCGCCGGTGAGGTCGATCAGCACGGTGTTGCGGTAGCCGGCGAGCGCGGCACGGCTGCCGGAGTGGGCGCCCGGGCCGTCGAGCACCAGGACGGTGAACGGCTCGTCGCGGTTCGGCACGGCGTCCGGCTCCCAGCCGGGTCGGCCGGTGAACTCCTCGCCGAGCAACTGCTCCAGCTCGACCAGGCTGCCGGCCACCAGCCGGACCGGGCCGGAGCCGTCGCTGTCGGTCGGGTGCAGCGCGTGCGGCAGCCACTTGGCCCACTCCCACTCCGTGCGGCTCCCCGGCCCGGCGACGACCGCCGTCCGCAGCTCGTCCGGCCCGTGCACCACGGCGAGTTGGGCGAGCACCGCGCGGACCAGGGCGCGCCCGGCGTCGGGGTCGTCGGCCTGCAGCAGCAGCCGGGCGAAGCCGCGCAGGTGGATCGCCATCGGCTGCTCGGCGACCGTCCCGTAGGCGTGGATGAAGCGGCGCAGCGCGTGCGCGCAGAGCGGTTCCAGGTCCTCCACGGGCTTGGTCGACAGCGGGGCCAGCGGCGTCGCCAGGCGCTGGGAGCCGAGGCCGATCCGGACGTCGCTGAAGTCGGGGTGGGTGGAACGCCGCTCCCAGAGCCGGGTGGTGCCCACCAGCGACCAGAGCTCGTCCGGTGCCGGGTGCCGCCAGGCCAGTGCCCGGCGCTGACCGTCGATCGAGCGCCGCACCTGGCGGCGGATCTGGGACAGATAGCGCAGGTAGTCGCGCCGTTCGGCGCGCAGCAGCTGCTTGCGGTCGCTGGAGCCGCGGATCAGCTGGGTGACCAGCATGCCGACCGCGGAAAGCCCCATCATGCCGACGGCCACGTAGCCGAGCACTCCGCCGCCCTCGCTGCCGCCTGGGTGCAGGAACATGAAGACCATCGACAGCGAGCCGAGCGCCATCGGCATCATGCTGATCACGCTCGCCATGCCGCTCTGCTTCTCCGGCAGACTCGGCGGCTCCTGCAACTGCACCTCGCCTTCGGGCATCTCGGGCCCCGGACGCCGGGGCGTCCGCTTGACCAGAACCACACTCACCTCGGGGCTCCTCACTGCCGCTGCCGTCCCTCCTGGCTGACGGACCGCGGACCGCCACGGGTTCAGCAGGCCTCTGAACGCTCGGGGCCGCACCACCCGTTCGACAGGACGAGAGTCATCGCGAACGGACCGCGGACCTGAGGAGTGGCGTGAGCAGCAGTGTGGTGGCAGGACTGTGCCGATTGAGGTTCCACGTGCCGGGGGCAGTCCTCGATCTCGCCGTTCCGGCCGACGTGCCGCTCGCCGACCTGATGCCGGCCGTCCTCGGCCACGCGGGCCCCGACCTGGCCGAGGAGGGTCTGGACCACGGCGGCTGGGTGCTCCAGCGGCTCGGCGAGGAGCCGCTGGACGAGGAGCAGAGCGCCGAATCCCTCCACCTGCGCGACGGTGACGCACTCCATCTGCGGCCCCGTCACGACGCGCTGCCGCCAGTGCACTTCGACGACCTGGTCGACGGCGTGGCCACCGGGATGAACGAGCGCGGCGACGGCTGGCGCCCCGACCTCACCCGGCGGCTGGCCCTGGCCGTGGCGCTGCTGGCGCTGGCCGGCGGCTGGGTGCTGCTTGCCCTGCCCGGTCCGGGCGGGCCGCGGATGGCCGCGTCCGCCGCCACTGCGCTCCTGCTGCTGCTCGGCGCGGGCAGCGCCTCCCGGGCAATGGCCGACGCGGGCGCGGGCGCCGCGCTGGGGGCGGCCGCAGTACCGTACCTGGCGCTGGCGGCGCTGCTACTGCCCGGCGGCCCGGGCGGGCATGACCTGCTCGGCGCCCGGATCCTGGCCGCGTCCTCGGCAGCGGCCGGCGCGGCGGTGCTGGCGCTGGCCGCGGTCGGCGGCGCCGCGCCGCTGTTCCTGGGGCTGATGCTGGTCGGCGGGTTCGGCGTGTCGGCCGGCGTGCTGGTCCTGGCCGGCCTGACGCCCGAGCAGCTCGCTGCAGTGCTCGCGGTGGTGGCGGTCCTGGTCGGCTCGTTCGTCCCGTCCCTGGCCTTCCGGCTGTCCGGCCTGCGGCTGCCGATGCTGCCGCGCAACGCGGAGGAGCTGCAGGAGAACATCGAGCCCTTCCCGGCCGCCGCCATCCTGCCGCGCAGCCTGGTCGCCGACGACTACCTGATGGCCCTCCACTCCGCGTTCGGGGTGCTCTGCGCCGTCTGCCTGACCTCGCTCGCCCTCACCCCGGGCTGGGCCGCCCCCACCCAGGCCGCCGTACTCAGCCTGCTCCTGCTGCTGCACGGCCGGGCGATCGGCAGCATCCGCCAGCGCCTGGCCGTCCTGCTTCCCGGCGTGTACGGCGCCGCCGTCCTGCTCGCCCGGCAGGCCGCCGACGTCTCGCCGACCGCCCGCCTGGGCGCCCTGCTGGGCACCCTGTTGGCCCTCTCGGCCGCCCTGCTGGTCGTCGCCTGGACCGTCCCGGGCCGTCGCCTCCTCCCTTACTGGGGCCGACTGGCGGACGTCCTGCACACCCTCACGGCGCTGGCCCTGCTGCCGCTCGCGCTGATCGCGTCCGGCGCCTACCACGCGGTGCGGGCCATGAGCGGCTGAGCTCCACCCGTACACGTACCGGGTCCGAGAACCTAAGGAGAGTACCCATGCAGTCCCGACGCGACCAGGTACAGGCCCACATGTTCGTCATGAGCAGGCTGGCGTCCGGCATGCTCCGGGCCGAGCCCGACGCTCCCGACACGCCCACCGGCCGCACCACCCGGGGAGCCCTCGGCGGCCTCGTGATCGGCGTCCTGCTCGGGTTGGGGGTCGCCGTCTACGGCGCGGTGAAACCGGGCGGGGACGGCACGTGGGCCAAGCCCGGGACGCTCGTCGTGGTCCGGGAGAGCGGCGCGCGCTACCTCTACCTGGAGGGCGCGCTGCACCCCGTCACCAACCAGGCGAGTGCCAGGCTCCTGGCCGGGGAGCAACTGACGGTCCGGGAGGTCCCCGAGGCCGCGGTGCGCAGCGCCGAACGCGGCTCGGCCGTGGGTCTGACCGGTGCACCGGACGCGCTGCCCGGGCCGGACCGGCTGGCCCGGGACGGCTGGCTGGCCTGCGGCACCCGGCAGGCCGCCGTCCCGCCGGCCACCGCCGCCACGCCCCAGCTGGTCCTCACCGTGGCCCCGGCCCGGCAGGGCACCGCCCTGGGCGCCGACCAGGCCGTCCTGGTCAGCACCCCCGACGGCGCCGTGCACCTGCTCTGGCAGGGCCGCCGGCTCCGGGTGGACCGGCAGAACGGGGCCCTGCAGTCCCTCACCCGGACCACCGCCACCGCCACCCCCTACCCGGTGACCGAGGCGCTGCTCGGCACCCTCCCGGCCGGACCGGACCTCGCCGCTCCGGACATCCCCGGGCGGGGCGGACCCGGACCCGCCCTGTCCGCGCGGCCCACCCGGGTCGGGCAGCTCTTCACCGACCCCTCCGGCGGCCACCACGTCCTGACGGCGGCGGGCCTCACCCCGCTGACCCCGCTCCAGTACGACCTGCTCCGCGCCGACCGGCGGACCCAGCGCGAGGCCTATGCCAGCGAGGCCGATGCGCCGGCCTCGATCGGCGCCGACGACCTCGCGGCCCACACCGCCCCCGGGCCCGGCCTGCCCGGCGGGCTGCCCACCGAGCGGCCGGTGCTGGTGGAACCGGGCCGCGGCCAGGCGGTCTGCGCGGTCGTCCGCCCGGGCACCGGCGTCTCCCCGGTCACCGACGTCTCCCTGCTGGACGCCGGGTCCCTCGGCGGCCGGCTGCCGGAGAGCCAGCCCGGGGTCGCCCCGGGCTGCGCGGCCGCCGACCGGATCGCGGTACGACCCGGTTCCGGTGCGCTGGTCCGGGCGCTTTCCGGCGCCGACACCGGCTCGTCGGAATACCTGGTGACGGACAACGGCGTGAAGTACCCACTGCCGGCCGCCGGCCGCCAGCAGCTCGGATACGGCGGAGCACCGGCCCAACCCCTCCCGCAGTCCCTTCTGGCGCTGTTGCCCACCGGGCCGGTTCTGGACCCGGCCGCGCTGACCCGACAGGTCGTCGGACCGCAGCCCGGAACGAGCGGCTGCCCGGGCTGAACCGAGGCACTTCGCAGGCCCGTTGACACAGATAACCCGCTAGAGAGGAACTCCGATGAGCACTCCCGCGCCCGGCACACTCAGTGTGCAGGACCAGGCGATCATGACCGCGCTGCAAAGTCTGGAGGGACAGATCTCCGCGATGATCACCTCGGGCCAGACGGTCGAGCGGATCAACATGGAGATCGCCGCCAACTACGTCTCCGGCGCCAGCACGAAGTTCCAGGCGAACATCAACGACTGGGTCGACCGCTACAAGAAGGTCATGCAGGCCTTCGACCACCTCACCTCGAACCTGGGTCGGGCCCGGGAGGTCCTGAACAAGGCCGAGGAGGACGCCCACGTGACGGGCGGCAACTGGGGCGCCTCCGACGGCGTCTACAACGCCCTCAACCAGCACTGACCGGTTCAAGACCCGTAGAGAGGAAGAGTTCATGCCCGGCCCCTCCGACATCCAGCTCAGGCACGAGTCCATCGACGAGGCGTTCCAGGAGCTGCTGAACGCCGCCAAGACCATGCAGGACAACCTGGGGAACCTCGTCTCCCAGCTCAGGGTTCTGGACACCACCTCCGGTCAGTACCACGAGGCCTTCAGGACGTTCTTCGACGTGGTGGACGCCAATTCCCAGCAGATGCACGACGACATCCACAAGGGCGCGATGGCCCTCGAAGAGATGAACCAGACCATGCGGTATGCCGACCGGGCCGCCGCCGCGGGCTTCTGAGCGGAGTACTCATGGCCAAGGAGTTCCGGACCGACGACGACAGCATCACCACGCTCGAGGGACAGGTCCGCGACTGGTCGGCCTGGGTCAACGGCAGCGCGTCGCCGTTCCCGCCACCGCCCAAGGACTGGCCGCACCAGAACCTGATCAAGATGCTCCAGAACTTCGCCGCCGGTGGCGAGGGAGCCGGGATCGACGGCGGCGCCGACGGATACATCAAACTGCTGGGTGCGGCCGGCCTTTCGGCCAACACCGACATGCAGAAGGGCTTCCAGGCCTACACCGCGGCGATCAACGCGCAGCTGCAGGCCATCGGCACCTCGCTGGACAACATCGTGGTCGGCCTGGAGATGGCCAAGGTGAAGTTCCACGACGCCGGGGAGCACACGCTCACCGTCGCCGAGATGTTCGCGATCCTCAGCCCGCCGCAGCCGCCCGGGCCGCCGCAGGTGGCCCCGCCCGGGCCGAAGCCCGCATGAGGCCGCCCGGGGCCCGGCCCACCGCCGGGCCCCGGGTCGTACCGAGTTCTGTCCATCGTCCCGTGGGAGTGTGAGTCGAGTGTCCGAGCAAGCCACCCCGAGTCATCCGTGGGAGGACGCGCTCAAGTCGTTCGGGGACACGCTCGGCGTGACCCGGGACAGCGTCGCGGACCTCGCCGTCGCCGACGACTGGATCAAGGGCGACATCTACTGCAGCACGGATTCGCCGTCGAGCGCCCATGACGTCAACCTCAGTCTCATGCCCCCGGACAACTCGTACGTCGTCTACGTGGCCTTCAACGCGAACTGGAAGGGCAACGGCGACGGCAAGCCCGGGTTCGACGATCCCAGCAACAAGTGGGACCAGTTCTGCGGTCGGGCCGACCTCGTGCTGAAGCCGCTCGTGGCCGGCGGCCAGAACGCCGCCACCAGCGTCGGCAGTATCGAGGCGGGGCTCTACCTGGCCACCAACCTGGACGCGTTCATCACCGAGATGCGGAGCAGCGTCCACAAGTGGGCGGACACCCTGGACGTTCCGGACAGCGACTTCCAGGGGAGCGCCGCTGGGCAGCTGAAGTCCTATCTGACCAGCATCGAGGAGGCCCTGCTCCGTCTCGAAGTGTCGATGACGGTGCACGGCCAGCCGTCCGTCCCGCTCGTGAAGGCCATGCTCGCCCTGAAGAAGGGGTACCAGGACCTCCTCACCGCCCGCCAGACCTGGGGCAACCACAAGATATACCCCTTCGGACCCGTGGCGTCGCCCGTGAGCTGCCTCAAGGGCGGCCTCCTGAAGCTCGCAAACCCCACCATCGCGACGGTCTCGGGCGACAAGAAGAACTTCCAGGTCATGGCCAGCGGGCTCGACGTCAAATCGGAGGCCTTCCGGCACGCCGTGGAACAGACCGCCAAGCAGATCTGGATCTCGTGGGTGGAGAAGGATCTCGACGTACCGGCGGCCGCCGTCACGAGGGCGCTGACCGATGCCTTCCACGACGTCGCCACGGCCGTGAACGTCAAGATCACCACGCAGACGCCCTCCCCGGGCGCCATGACCCCACCTCCGGGAACGGGCGGCGGCGACGGATCCGGGGGGAAGGACGGCGGGGACGGCGGCAAGGACGGCGGGGACGGGGGCGGTGACAAGAAGCAGGACCTCACCGCCCCGCCGCCGCCGAACCACACCAGCACCCCGCCCCCGCCGCCGCCGAAGAACGTGCCGCTCACCCCGACCCCCGTCCCCGGCGGCACCGCTGGAACGAAGCTCCCGCTACTCGACTCCAACGGCAAACAGTTGCTCGGCCCCGACGGCAAACCGCTGACCGCTCCCCCCGGCTCGACGATCAACAGCAAGGGCCAGGTGATCGGCCCGGACGGCAAACCGGTACTCGGCCCGGACGGCAAACCGCTCGTCGTCCCCAAGGGCACCGTTTTCGGCCCGCCCCCGATCACCGTCCCCGCCGGCAACGGCCCCTTCACGGTGCCGAAGGGGTCCACGATCAACGGCGACGGCATGGTCATCGGCCCGGACGGCAAGCCCGTCCGGGACGCCCGGGGCAATCCGGTGTACGCCGGGAACAAGTCCTCGATCGACAAGGACGGCCGGATCGTCGACGCCAACGGCACGCCGATCAGCAGTCAGGACCAGCTGCTCGCCGACGAGGAGCACGTCCTGAACCAGATCCTCTCGCCGGGCGGGACGGGCGGCGGGACCGGCCTCATCCCAGGACCGTCGGTGGGCGGTATCCGCTGGCCCGATCCCGTCGGCACCGGGCTCACCGACGACTGGCCTGGCACGGTCGGCGTCAGGACCGGGTCCGGTGGGCTCCCCGGCCTGTCGTCGGTGTCGAAGGACGGCGCCACCAGCGTGCCGCTGACGGTGTCCGGCAGCTACTACAACGGCAACGCCCTGACCCACGGCGGCATGGTCAACTCCCCCAAGGACCAAGCCGCCCTGATGGCCGCCGAGAAGGCTGCCCTCGCACAGCGCACCGTGGCCGGTCAACGGACCGCCACGGCGGCCCTCGCCGAGGAGGAGGCCCAGCTGATGGGCCGGTCCATCTCGACCACCGGCGGAACCGGCATGCCGCCGATGATGCCGCCAGGAGGTGGGACGGGCGCCGGCGGACCGCAGAACGGCCAGGAGCGGCAGCGCACCACCTGGCTGGCCGAGGAGGAGGAGGTCTGGGGCACCGAGAGCGGTGCCGTCGACGGGGTGATCGGACGCTGAACGCGCCCCGGTGCCCCGGCCGTTCCTCCCCAGGGAAACCCTGAATCCCACGGAAGTCCTGAAACGACGCGCGCCCGGCCCGACCCGCGGGACCGGGCACGCGTGCCCCACGTGACCGAGAGGTGTGTCGATGGCGGTCTCCCCGTTCGCCGAACAGATCGAGCAGGCCATGGCGACGCTGCGCGAGCAGCAGGCCGAGCTGGCCGAAACCACGAAGGAGCTCCAGGAAACCACCGTCTCGGTGACCTCGAAGGACCGGCTGGTCACCGCGGTCCTCGGGGCGCAGGGCCAGGTCGTGTCGCTCACGTTCCACACGACCGCCTACCGCTCGATGGCCCCGGCCCAGCTGGCCGACGTCCTGACCGACGTGCTGAACCGGGCCCGGGCCGACATGGGCGCCAAGGTACTGGAGTCGATGCGCTCCTTCGAGGGCCTCGGCGAGATGCTGCGCACCTCGATGACCGGCGGCACCGAGCTCGACGAGCTGCTGGCACCGCTCCAGGCCATGCGCCCGGGCCTCCCGACGGATCCGCACCGCCACACCCGCCAGGAGGAGTTCCGTGGCTGAGTTCACCGCGCTCGCGGACTTGAAGACGGCCTTCGACAAGTTCGGCTCGATGACGGCGCTGCTCGGCACGCTGGAGGTCCACGTCGACCAGATCAGCAAGTACAACAGGGAGTCGGGCGGCCACGACGAGATCGGCAACCACTACCACGCGACCGTCGACGGGCCGACCAAGAACCTCACCGACCTGCTCGCCCAGGTCCGCGCGGCCGTGAAGAAGGTCACCACCTCCGGCACGGAGAGCAGCGACCTGTTCACCAAAACCGACGACGACCTGACCGGGATCGCCTGACGCCGGTCCCCGGACCCCGGCGGGCCCGGCAAGGGCCCGCCCGACGAGCCCCGGCCGCCCCCCGGGGCCGCTCCCCCCGATCCGCCACCCGCCACCAGGAGCACGTCCCGCCATGTCGATCATCATCCCGGAAGGCCTCGCCAGACTCTTCCACGGCCTGACCGGCATGGCGTGGCCGGAGGCCGACGAGGACAACCTGCGCGCGGCCGGCGACGACTACCTGGCCGTGGCCCGGGACATGCCGCAACTGGCGGACTACGTGCGGCTGATGGTCGGCGTCTGCGACCAGAAGTTCTCCGGCGAGGCGGCCGACGCGTTCAAGCAGACGACCGGGCAGCTGGTCGGCTACGGCGGCGGCGACAACTACCTCGAACTGGCCGGCAAGCAGGCTGCTGACCTCGGCAAGACGGCACACGAAACGGCCAATCAGGTCGAGTACGCCAAGTGGATGACCATCGCCCAGCTGGTCCAGCTGGCGGCCGAGATCGCCTGGGCGATCGCCGCGTCGCCGTTCACCGGCGGTGCCTCGCTCGGCACGATCGTGGCGGCGCGGCTCGTCGCGGAGGGGGCCATCCGCAAGATCCTCGCCTGGCTGCTGGACCGGATCGCGATGCACACCTTCATCAGCATCATGGGTGGCATCGTGATGGACGGGATCATCCAGAGGATCCAGATCAACAAGGGCCACAAGGACACGTGGGACAACGAGGCCACCCTCCAGGCAGTGAGGTTCGGCGCGCTCAACGGCCTGATCGGCGGGCCGCTCGCCCTGCTCGGCAGCGGGCTGGGCCGGCTCTTCCGGAACACGGTCGGAAAGAGCCTCGGCAAGTCGGGCGGCCGGGAGCTCGGCAACGGCCTCGCGCACGTCTCGAACGGGTTGGCCAAGGACGGTCTCGCGATCGCCCGCAAGGACGGCCTCAACGCCCTGGGGCGGGACGCCGCACGGACCGCCGGGAACAGCGCGACGCGCACCGCGGAGGCGGCCGCCGGGAACGCCGCCCGGGCGGCCGAGCACGCGGCCGCGAACGAGGCCGCCCGCGGGGCGGGCGGTGCCGCCGGCCGCGCCGCGGGAAGCGGCGCGGAGCACGCCGCCCGCGAGGTGTCGTCCGCGCTGGAGAGCGCGGCTTCGCACGGGGCCGGCGCCGGCGAGAAGTGGCTCGGCAAGGACGCGGCGAGGGCGTTCGGCGACGAACTGGGCCGGACCATCGGCAAGTACGCCGACGAGTTCGGCAACGGCTTCGCAGGTGGCCTGCGCGAACTCCGCGCGGACGCCGTCGGCCGGTTCTCCCGTGACATGGGCGCGGTGTTCGAGAAACACCTCGGTGGCCTGCTCGGCAAGGAGGAGGCCAGGGCACTCGGCCGGGACTTCGGCCGCGCCATGGCGGAGGGCGGCGGCCAGGGCGCGGCCGGGCACGAGGCCCTGGGCAAGGCGCTGGGGGAGGCGCTCGGATCCTCCGGGCTGCACGGCGGAGCCGTCAACGAACTCGTCCGGCAGGTGCCCGGTCTGATGGGCCGCGCAGGCGGGGACACGATGGTGTTCAAGCTGGGCTACGCCCTCGGCGGCTACCTGCACGGCGGTACGCAGAACCTGCTCACCGAGGGCTTCTACAACCTCAGCTTCGGCCCCGACCACACCTTCTCGGTGACCTGGGAGACCTTCGCCTCCGGAGTCGGCATGGGCTTCCTCGGCCACATGGGACGCCTGGCAGGCCAACCGCTGGGCGAGCGGTACAAGACCTGGGTGCACGAACGGCTCGCCGACCCGGCCGGTATGAACGCCGACAGCAAGCACTACGGGCCGCTCCACCCCCTGACCCTGGCCTCCGTGGCGGCCAACCTCACCGGTATCTCCTCGCCGCTCCCGGTGCCGCGGCCGCAGCACACGCCCGCAGAGGCGCCCTCGGCCCACCCGCACGGCGAGGGGACCGGCCGGCCCGCCACCGTCGGCGGCGACAAACCGTCCGGGGCTCCCCGGGCCGACTCCCGGTCCGCCCCCGGCGCGGCCCCGGCGGCGAACTCGGTGCGCACCACCGGAGGCACCGACCCGCAGGAACGGTCCTCCACAACCCCTCCGTCGGACGCATCGTCGCACGCCTCCTCGTCGTCGTCGCCGAAACCGGGCGACCACGGAGCCCCTGAGGCGCCCCGCAAGGTGTCGACGGTCGCCTCCGAGCGGCAACCGCAGCAGCCCGCGGCGCCCGGGAACCAGACCACCCTCGGGCGGGACACCACCGCCCCGACGGTCACCGCAGCGGGCACCACCATGTCAACGGCCGAGCACCGGCCGTCCACGACCCCGGCCCAGCCGCACGGGCCGGCCACCCGCCCCGACAACCCGGCCGGCGCGCCGGTCCCGACGGCACACGGCCCGGCGGACGGCGCCGGGGAGGTCCCGGCCCCGGCGACCGTACCGACCTCCGATTCGAGGACCGGTCACGATCCCGGTGCTCCCGCCGAGCAACCCGGCGTCCCGACGGCCGACGACGCGGCGCCGAGCGGCCACCAGGACCAGCCGGGCCATCAGCCCGCGCCGACGCAGCCCCACGCGTCCGATCCACCCACCGGTGCGCCGGACGACCCGCAACCCCCGCTGCCCGCGCACACGCCGACGCCCACGCACACCGCGTCCGGCCACGCCTACCACTACACCCCTGCACCCGAGCACGGTGGTGCCCGTCCGGACGATCCGCGCCACGACGAGTGGCGGCAGGCCCAGCGCGACCTCCAGAACGCCTACGACGCGAAGCTGGCCGACGCGGCCGAGAACCCACCGCCGGACCCGGCCACCGGCCACCCCCGGGACCAGCAGGCCGAGGAACTCCTGCGCCGCACCTTCGCCGAAGGATCCCTCCACTTCCCCGAGGCGGCCGGCCCCGGCCTGCCCGTCGCCGTCCAGCAGCGTGCCCGCAACCTGATGTACGAGCAGCTGGCCGCCCGCCCGGCGTCCCGCGAACAGATCGTCGCCGACCTCGACGGGGTAGCGCGGGTCGCCGCCGTCCGCGAGGCGGCGGTGCGGGTGGCGATGCAGCGCTTCGAGCGGACGGTGACGGAATGGAGCGCCCCGCCACACGCGCTGGAGGACGGCGTCGCCCGTGAACCCGGGACCGGGCCCGCCGACCTGCCGCCCGCCACCCTGCACCTCATCCGCACCGAGATGTCCGGTCGGTTCCGCGCACGGGCCGAGGAAGCCGTTGCCCAGCTCTACACCAGGACCGAGGACCTCACCGATGCCCGCAATGCCCAGGCCCAGCAGGCCCTGGACCGGCTGACCGGCCGGCTCGGCGCCGACCTGGACCTGCGTGCCGACTACGAGCGCGCCCTCGACCGGGCCGCCCACCTGACGACCGAGGCGGAGGCCTCCTGGTTCGACCGGGCCGATCCCGCCGAGCGCGAGCTGCTGGCGTCCCTCGGTGCGACCGGGCAACCCGAGCTCTCCGCCGAGAGCCTCACCCTGATCGGGGACTCGCTGCGCGACCGGCTGTCCGAGGACTTCGAGGACTTCGCCGGTTCGACGCACTCCGCCACGGCCGCGATCCGCGAGCGGCGCGAGGCCGTGGACCTCTTCGAGCAGGCGCTGACCGACCACGCCGCGCGCCTGCCCCGCGAGTTCGCGATCCAGGCGGCCCGCGAGGCGGCGATCCGCCAGGGTGTGGACGCCGCGCTGAACGCCGTCTCGACCTGGCCCGAGGGCGGTGGCCGCGCCCGGTTGGACACCGGACTGGCCGAAGCCCTCGGTGTCACCGAGCAGCACGTCCAGCAGGCGCGCGGTGCCGTCACCCGTGACCTGGCGGCCGCACTGGACCGGCGGGTCACCGAGCACTTCGACCTGTCCCGCCGCACGGTCGACCTCAGCGACCTGACCGACACCGCGCGGCTGCACGACCGGCTCTCCTACGAGGCCGCCCGCGCCGCGGTGCTCAAGGACGCGGCCGGCGCGGCCCGGCAGGCCACCTGGCGCAACGGCACCCTGTCCGACCACGGGGCCGACCGGGTCCGGGAGGGCCACGCCGACCGCGTCACGAAGGCCTTCGACGAGGTCTTCACCGGGCCCGCCGACCTGACCGGTCCCGGAGCGGCCGGGAAGGCCGACCGGTGGCGCGAGGAACAGCGACTCCTCACGGAGGAGTTGGACGAGCGGGTGGCCTTCGAGGCGGACATCCTGCCCGCCCTGCGCGATGCCGCCGACGGCTACGAGGACCTCGCGGCCGCGCACCCGCTCGGCGAGGAGCTGATCGCCTCCTTCAAGCGCGAGTACGGGGCCGATTTCTTCGACAGGTACCGGGAACTGTGGGGCCCGAGGAACCTGGACCCGGCCCACTGGCGCGCCCACGAGCGGGCCCACGAGGACACCTTCGCGCACGAGGAGCGCGGGCCCGGACGAGCCGACGCCACCGAACGGGACACCGTCACGGAGCCGACCGGAAGCACGGAGCACACCGACCACAGCGCGCTCACCCGGCCGACGCCCGACGAGACCCCCGCCGGCGCCACCGGCCTCGTCTCCTCGATCGAATCCGTTCTCGGCGGTCCCGCCCCCGCCGCTCGCACCCCCGGGCACCCCGATCTGTGGATGCCGCACCCCAACATGCCGCGGGAGGCCCGTCTCCGGGTCGAGGAGTCACTCGCCCATTTCCCGGCCGACGAGGACCACTTCGTCGTCGCCATGGAGATCGGCCCCGCCGGACCGCCGCACACGGCGTCTGAGCTCGCCGAGCGGCTGTACCGGGAGCACCGGGCCGACCGCTGGGACGGCGTCACGCCGATCCGCTTCGTCGCCTGTCGGCTCGCCACCGACCACGCGACGTACGTCCAGGAGGTCGTCGACATCCTGGCCACCAAGTACGGCCTGTCCACCGACGCCCTCGCCGCCACCAGCAAGGTCGTGTTCGCCCCGAACGGCGCCACGCACCGCGGCGCTCTCATCGTGGCCGATCAGGTCGGCGTCGACGCTTCCGGCCGGATCAGGGTGGTCGCCGGCCCCGGCCACTGGCAGGAGTTCAGCTCCCACCTGCCGTCGACGGACAAGCAGCCCGCGCCGCTTGCGGCCGACTACCAGGTGGTGTCCGCCGACCAGGTCCACGCGCCGATCGACGGCGCGGTGAGCTTCGGTGAGAACGAGAACCACGCCGCACGCACCCGAGCGGTCTCGCACGGCCTCCGACCGGAGACCGTGAAGTTCCTGTTCGACGACGGTGCGCAACCGCACGCCCTGGACCACGAGCTCGGTCGGGTCCCCGACTGGGTCGACCGACGCGAACTCGGCAAGTGGCTGGTCGGCTTCGAGTACCCGAAGCGCGCCCGCATGCTGCTGCAACTCAACCGCATGGTCCACGACGGCACCGGAGCCAACGGCGAAACCCTGCTCTATCTGGGCGGAGACGCCGACATCGAGACGCCGTTGTTCACCACCGGCGCCAACGATCTCACCTTCGTCTCCCTCAATCCGGAGGCGCTCAACGGCGACCTTCAGCACGACGAGAAGATCCGGACGACCAACCTCGAAACCCTAGAGAAGGACATGCGCCGCGCTCTCGGGCCGTACGTCGGCGACGGCCACAGCATCGACGGCCCACAGCGGGACGGGAACCGGGGCAGTGTGTTCACCGTCCGCTCCGCGGACGACGAGGTAAAACTGACGGTCACCATCCGATCCGAGACCTACGACGAATTCGTCCAGGCCGTACCGGACCGCCGGTTCGCCGTCGTCATGGACAAGGACTCCTGGCTGCCGGGCTGGAAGAACGGCGACCGCAGAGCCGTCGCAGCAGCCGTTGCGAGCCTGCTCACCCCGGACGGCCACTGGCTCGGCGGGACGCACGGGCCGGGGTTGGACGCCACCACGCCCGTGCCGGGAGGTGCCTTCCGCGACCAGGCACTCTTCGCCGATCCGGGCGATTCGATGACGGTCGGTGACTGGAGCGGCTCGCAGTTCGCCCACCTCCGCCGGCTCGGACCGCCGGAGGCCGGTCTGGCCGAGCCGCAGAACGCACCGGACCAGGCGTTCGAGGAGCTCTGGGACAGCACCCGGGCGCTCACCGACGAACACCTCTCCGGCCAGTCGCCCATCGACCTCGGACGCTACCGGGGCATGATCGAGGTCCTGGAGCTCACGCTCCCGTACCACTCCACCGTCACGGAGATCGACGGTCAGGGACCGGAGGCCGTCGGGCGGCTCGTTGACGGCCTGACCGAGCGGCTCGTCGACCCGATCACAGGCGCCGGCGACGGGAAGATCGGCGCCGCCGACCTGCGCCACGACCTGTGGAAGGTCCTCAGCGGGGACGAAGAGCTGCCATTCAGCTGGGATCTGCCGCAGGCCCGTCCGTTGTCGGAGTTCGGGAGCGGGCAGCCGGGTGTGTGGATCCGGGATCCCTCGGTCGACGGGGACGCGCAGTCGCGGAT
>NZ_JBVJCO010000037.1:52837-97763 GCF_055588525.1 Kitasatospora sp. NPDC041988 | reverse complement strand
AACGGATGTAAGGCAGGGCGGGTGGGCGGGTTGTGCGTGGGCAGAGCACACGGCTGCGTCCGCCACGGGGGGGGCCAGGTTCGTTGGGGCGAGCGCGCTCGCCGGACCGTCCGGACCGGGCGGGTCGTCGTCGGCCGCCCATGCCATGGCCGGCGCCGCACCGGCGCCGGCGGCCGGGCGGGCGGCCTTCGGGCGGCGGTGGAACAGCCCCCGGGAGCGCCTTTCGGAGGCCTCGTACGGTGCGGCGGAACCCGCGACGGCCGGTCCCGGCCCCGTTTCCGCGCCCGTTCTCACGCCCGGGGCCTGGGCCTGCGGCGCCCCGGCGGAGCCGTGACCTTCCTCGGCCAGTGCGAGGAGCCGCCCGCGGAGCCAGTGCAGGGCCGCACCAAGGTAGGCGTTGTTCCGCTCCTCCCAAGTCCCTGTGGTGGCACCGACCGACGTGGTGGCACCGGCCCGCTCGGTGACGCCGGGCCGCCCCGTCGCATCGACCCGCCCCGTCGCATGGGTCCGTTCCGTAGCACCGGTCATGGCAGCACCACCTGTTGTGCGGGATCGAACCGGGTGGGCAGGGGCTTCTCCGGGTCCGGCTCGGGCAGCGGCACCGAGTCGACCCCGTCCACCCTGAGCCGCAGCGTGACGGCCGCCCCGGACGGCCTGCCGCGCGGGAGGTCGAACGAGAGGACGGCACCCGCCCTGACCGGCGCGTTCGGTACGGTCTGCAGGCCGCCGGCCAGCAGCAGCACCGCCTGGTCGTCGACGAGCAGCCGGTCGGACGGCACCGCGACCCGGACCGCCCCGGGCCGGGGGCTCGGCCGGACGGACGGACGGCCGAGCCGCACGGCGACCGGCAGCGGCAGGGCGTTGCTGGTGATCCGCGGCCCCTCGGGAGGGCCGACGACCAGCGTCAGGGTGGCGAAGCCGGCCGGCAGCGCGGCCGGGACGGGCAGCAGCACGCGCTCGGCGGTGGAGCCCGGCGCCGCGTCCGCCCAGACCGGCTGCGCCAGCCGGGGGTGGGCGAACCGCGCACGCACCGGACCGCCCGTCAGCCCCACTCCGTCGACCACGAGCTGGTCGCCGGTCCGGGCCGGGACGGAGACGTTGCCGCGCCAGGCGGCCACGGTGACCCGGTCCAGCCGGGGGCCCGCCGCCGCGCCGGCCGGCACGCCCTCGTCCCGCCCCTGCTCGTCCACCGGAGCGCGACCGCGCTTGAGTACCGGCAGCGGAGCGGCCGGCGGGTCGAGGGTGTCGATCAGGACGACCGACGCCTGGTAGGCGACCGAGATCCGGTAGTTGGTCTGGAAGGCCGTCCACAGCCGGGACTGCTCGTCGGTCCCCAGGTGGACGGGCGTCAGCCGCACGCGGTCCGGCTGCAGGTGGACGCCCGCCTCGGCCAGCACGCCCTTGAGGCCGGCCCGCGCCAGGAGCGCGCCGTCGTGCAGCACCTGCATCGCCTCGCCGAGCAGCTTGTGCGCCGCGATCTCGTCGTCGCCGTCGCCGTAGGCGGTGAGCAGGTAGCGCAGGTCGAGGGCGAGCGGCGGGTGCAGGCCGGTGCCCCCGCCGGCCTGGGTGGGCGGTTCGAGGTTGCGCCATGCGGGGTTGGGCGCGACGTCGTAGAGGAAGAGGTTGAGCTGCGGCCCGTGGGCGGCGCCCGTCCTCGCCCGGTCGGGCGGGCGCGCGGTGACCGGCGAGACCGGGGCGAGCCGGGCGCGCAGGGCCTGGGTGACGGCTTCGATCGCGCGTCCGGTGCTCATCCGCCCCACCTCCCCGGCGGGCAGACGCCGCGTCCGGCCGGCCCGCACCCGGCCGGCCCGCACCCGGCCGGTCTGTGTCGCGTCGGCCCGCTCATGCCTGGCTCCCGGCGCGTCGGCGCAGATACTGTTCCAGCGTGGTGACGGCGGGCTCCTCGGAGCGGTCACGCCGGTCGGCCGCGGCCCCGCTCGGGACGGCGCGCACCTCGATCCGGCCGATGGAGACAAGGACCACCGGGGCCGGCGCGGGCACGGGTGCCGGCCGACGGCCCGCCGCGGCCCGCGCCCGGTCGGCCCAGCCACCGTCACCGGCCCAGACACCGCGATCGGCTGCGACAGCGCCCTCGGCCCAGGCACTGCCGTCGACCGGCAGGCCGTCGGCGGTCTGCGGCGGCCGCACCGGCCCCGCGGGCGCACCCTCGTCCTCGTCTTCGCCCCCGCCCCGAGCGGCCCCGGGGCGGAGGGCGCCGCGCTCATGGTCCGCGGGCAGGTCGGGCGCGCCCTGCCGCCGGGTCGGACGGCCTGCCGCGCCGTCCACCGCATCGGCCGGCTCCGACTCGGGGCCTTCCACCGGAGTCCGTCCCCCGGCCCGTCCCGGCGCGCAGGCCCCAGGGACCCGGCCCGCGCCACCGACATCGTTGGGCACCGTGCCGGGCGGCGCCTCCTCCGGCCGCGCCCCGACCGCCCCGCGCCGGGCGGCCGACTCATGCCGCCCCGGGCCCGGAACGGCCGGTGACCGGGCGGGCTGTGCCGACTCCGTGGTAGGCCGCCCCTCGTTGGGACGGGACCGCTCGGCCGCCTCCTCCCGAAGCGCTGTCGGATCAGCCGCGGGGCTCGGCCACGCCCCGTCCATCGACATGGCCGGAGCGCCCCGGCCCTCGTCGGCGGTGCGGTCGTTCCGTACCGGCTCGAACCGCGCGAACGGTCGCGGCCGTAGCCGGCCGAGGTCGCCACCGCCGCCCGCCCGCGCGGCGATCCGGCTCAGGAAGCCGCCGGCCACGGCGGGTGCCGGCTGGGCCGGGCCGCCCGTGGGCGCGCTCATGACGTCACCAAGTCCAGGTAGCGGCGGCGCCGGAGCGCCCCGAGGGCCAGGATGTCCGACTCCCGCCAGCCGTAGGCCCGCGCCAGCGTGTCGACCTCGACGAGGAGGCACTGGGCCAGCCGCTCGACCTCCGTCCAGAGGAACGCTGCGAGGTCGAAAGGGGCCCACCAGTGCGCCCCGCACGCCGGGCAGTGCAGGCCGAGCAGGGTCTCCGCACGCGGGTCGACCGTCTCCATGGCCTCCTCCACCGCCGCCCTGACCTCCTCGGGAAGGTGCTCCGGTGGCACCTCCACCCCGGCCCGGCGGATCTCGGCGCACCGGGCGATCAGGGCCGACTCGGTGTCGGCCGCCCCGCGCACCGCGATGAGGTCGCTCAACGTCACCGGCCGGCAGCGCACTTCATGGCCGGCCGCGGTCACGGTCAGCTCCGCCTCCGTCTCCGCCGCGGGCGTGTCGTGGTCCCGCAGGGCGGACAGCGAGAACGAGGCCTCCACCAGGCCGGCGCAGGCGGGGCAGCCGGCCACCGCCTCGACGCCGTCCCCGACCAGCGAGGCGCGCAGCTCGGCGAGCAGGGCGTCGCACCGTCCGAGCGGCTCGGCGGCGAGCTGCTCGATCCGGCACTGCGGAAAGGCGGCGGCGAGCAGCGCGAGCGGCCGGCCGACCGGGGCCACGGCGCCGGCCGACTCCCAGAGGTCGAGCAGCGCTTCGTCCGTCATGGGGCGCAGGTCGGGAACGGCCCCCCGCGCGGTACCCGATGCGATCACGGCCTCACCCCAGCTCGGTGGGTTCGGTGACCTCGGCGTCGCGCTCCCAGCCCTCGTTCTCCAGCTTGAGGTGCTGGATGGCGACGGCGTTGGCGTTGGCGTCGAGGTCCGGGAGAGCCTGGTACTCGGAGACCCAGCAGCGGTAGACCTTGTAGGCGATGACGAGCTGCCCGGCCTCGTTGTAGAGCTCGATGATGATGTCCTTGCGGAAGCTCTTCAGCGCGGACTCGGCGCCCACCGTGCCGTAGTTCCAGACCTTGTTGGCCCACTGCTCGAACTCCTGGTCGTGGGTGACGCCGCGTTCGAGCGTGATCGCCTCGAACTCCGTCCGGCCGGGCGACTTGCGGCTGCTGGACGGATCGCCGCCCTCCCGGTGCCTGACCACCTCGGTGGTGCGCTTCAGGGAGCTCACCTTGCTGACCCCGAGGACGTACCGGCCGTCCCACCGCACCCGGAACTTGAAGTTCTTGTAGGGGTCGAACCGCTGGGTGTTGACAGTGAACTGGGCCATGTGTCCCGCGCTTCCTGATCGTGCCCGGCCCGGTCAGGACGGGAGTTGCTCCGACAGCTGCTGCACCTGCACCACCACGAACTCCGCCGGCTTCAACGGCGCGAACCCCACCCGGATGTTCACCACCCCCAGATCCCGGTCCGCCTGCGTCGTCGTCTCCCCGTCACACTTCACGAAATACGCCTCACGCGGCGAACTCCCCTGCAACGCCCCCTGCCGGAACAACTCCTGCATGAACGCCCCCACATTCAACCGAACCTGCCCCCACAACGACTCACCATTCGGCTCGAACACCACCCACCGAGTCCCCCGGAACAAACTCTCCTCAATGAACAACGCCAACCGCCGAACCGGCAGATACTTCCACTCCGACGCCAACACATCCGCCCCCGCCAACGTCCGCGCCCCCCACACCACCCGACCCACCACCGGAAACGACCGCAGACAATTCACCCCCAACGGATTCAACAAACCGTTCTCCCCATCCGACAACCGCACCGACAGATCCGGCACCCCCACCAAACCCGCCTCCAACCCCGCCCCCGCCTTCCACACCCCACGCACCGCATCCGTCCGCGCCAACACCCCCGCCACCGCACCACACGGGACGAAGGGCTCGATGACGCCGCCACGGAACGGGTTGGGCCGGCTGAGCCGCGGGAAGTAGACGGCGGCGTTCGGCCCCCGGCCGCCGAGTTGGTCGGCGGCCGCGCCGAAGCCGGTCACCGCGGCGTTGGCCGTCGTCCAGCCGGACGGCGGGTCGACCAGCAGGACGGCCCGGCGCTTCCGGCAGTAGGCGGCGGCGAGATCGAACAGGGCCGGCTCCACGTCGGCGCCGTCGGGGCGGTACGGCGGGATGCAGAGCAGGTTGAAGAGGTCCGCCTGGTCGAGGAGGCGCTCGTACTGCGCGCGCACCGCCTCGGTGCCGGGCACTGCACCGTCGTCGCCGCCGAGCTGGGCGGCCGCCGCGACGGCCTGGGCCCGTGCGGCCCCCAGATCGTCGCGCCTGCCGTTGACCGCCTGCTCGGCGTCGGCCGCCTTGTCGTCCGCCGTGGTCGCGGCGGCCGTGGCCGCCGTCAGCCGGGCCAGCGCCTCGGCGGCCCGGGTGCTCGCCTCGGCCTGGGTGTCCGTCGCCCGGGTCTCGGCGTTGCCGGCAGCGGTATCGGCGTCCTTGGCCGCGGCCTGGGCCTTCTCGGCCGCCTTGACCTTCTGCGGGTCGACGGGCCTGGCCTGCTGCGCGGCGGTCAGCGCCTCCGTGGCGGTCCTGAGCTCGGCGGCCGTCCGCTGCTTCTCCTGCCCGGCCGCGGCAAGGGCGGCGTCCGCGGCCTGCCCGGCCCGGTCGGCCTCCTCCTTCGCGTGCGCGGCGTCGGCGAGGGCCGAGTGCGCCGTCCGCGCCGCGGCGGCTTCCATGGCACTGCCGTTGACGGCCGCCTTCAGCGCCGCGGCGGCGGCCGTGGCCACGGCGTCCGCCATGCCCGCCGGGTCCTGCCAGGAAGGCGGGGCGCCGGCCGGAGCGGCGGCCGGGACGGGGCGGACCCGGGGAGTGCCCGGCACCGGAACGAGCGGGTCCACGCCCCAGCGCACCAGCGCCGAGTCGCGTTCGAGGACGTTCCGCACGCACCGGGGGTGGTCGGAGTAGAGCGACACGCCGGCGTGCCGCTCGGTGGCGCCCGTGCCCGTGTCCCTGACCACCAGGTTGAAGAGCTCGCCGGCCGGGGCGCCGGTCACGTCCACCCTGGCCCGCAGGCTGTTGCCCCAGGCCCCGGGCGAGGCGGCGACGAGCTTGACGGCCTGGGCGCCCTGGCCGAAGGCCAGCACGGCCGCGCCGGTGCCGCCCGCCGGCGGCTGGTAGAGGCGGCAGATGACGGCCTGGCCGCCACCGTTGAGGAAGAAGTCGCGCACCGCGAAGCCCAGGCGGCTGTCGGCCCAGAGCCCGCCGAACTCCCGCTCGAACCCGTCGAGGCCGAGGACGGTGACCGGCGCGTCGGTGCGGCCGCGGGCGGCACGGCCGACAAAGGCGGTGATGGACGTCGCCACCCCGGTGATGGTGTGGACGCCGCTCGGGATCTCCTCGATGTAGACGCCCGGCTGGGCGAGCTGCTCAGGCACGGCCACTCCTGTTCCGCTGGTCACCCGGCCCGGTCAGGACGGGAGTTGCTCCGACAGCTGCTGCACCTGCACCACCACGAACTCCGCCGGCTTCAACGGCGCGAACCCCACCCGGATGTTCACCACCCCCAGATCCCGGTCCGCCTGCGTCGTCGTCTCCCCGTCACACTTCACGAAATACGCCTCACGCGGCGAACTCCCCTGCAACGCCCCCTGCCGGAACAACTCCTGCATGAACGCCCCCACATTCAACCGAACCTGCCCCCACAACGACTCACCATTCGGCTCGAACACCACCCACCGAGTCCCCCGGAACAAACTCTCCTCAATGAACAACGCCAACCGCCGAACCGGCAGATACTTCCACTCCGACGCCAACACATCCGCCCCCGCCAACGTCCGCGCCCCCCACACCACCCGACCCACCACCGGAAACGACCGCAGACAATTCACCCCCAACGGATTCAACAAACCGTTCTCCCCATCCGACAACCGCACCGACAGATCCGGCACCCCCACCAAACCCGCCTCCAACCCCGCCCCCGCCTTCCACACCCCACGCACCGCATCCGTCCGCGCCAACACCCCCGCCACCGCACCACACGGAGCGAAGTCGAGGATCCGGCCGCCCTGTTCGGGATCGGCCCGGCGCAGCCGGGGGAAGTAGACGGCGGCGTTCTCCCGCGGGCCGTCGATCGGGGCCAGCCAGGCCTCCGGCTGCTGGGCCGGGTCCGTCCAGTCGTCCCGCGGGTCGACGAGGAACACCGCGCGGCGCTTCCTGCAGTAGGCCAGCGCGGCCGAGATCAGCCCCGGCTCGATGTCGCCGTTCTCGCGCTTGTGCGGGGGGATGCAGAGCAGGTTGAAGAGGTCCGCGTGGTCCAGCGCGTACAGCCCGGCGTGCTCCGCCCCGCCGGGCCGCGGCAGGAAGTCCGCCGCCGCCAGCGGCGCACCGTCGCTCACGCCGGCGAGCGCGGCGTCGACGGCCGTGCGCAGTGCCTGCTCCGCGGCGTCCAACGCGGCCTTGGTGCCCGTCCCGTCCTGGTACTCCCCCCGCGCCCGGTCGACGTCCTCCTCGGCCTTGCCCAGTGCGTCCTTGCCCGCGGCCGGCGTGACGCCGGCCAGGTCGCCGTCCACCCGCACCAGCGCGGACTGCGCCTCCAGCACGCTGCGCACGTTCCGGGCGTTCGGCCCGGTGGAGAGGTTGTGGAAGGTCTCGGTGCGCCCGCCCGGGGCCGCCTCCCGGACGGTCAGGTTGAACAGCTCCGCCTTGGGCACCTTCAGCTCGTCGGCGACCTGCTGGTCGGTGTCCTTCCGGTCGACCGCCGCCCGGAGGGAGACCCCCCAGGTGCCGGGGTCGACCGCGACCAGCGGCAGCCCGCCGACCGTGAACCGGACGAAGGTCGTCGTGCTGTCGGTCAGGCGGACGACGATCGCCTGACCACCGCCGTTGGCGAAGAAGTCCTGCACCGCGTAGCCGAGCGTGCTCTCGCGCCAGAGCCCGCCGAACCGCCGGGCGAACTCCTCGAAGCCGAACACGACGGTGGGCTCGTCGACCGGCCCGCGCAACGCCCGCCCGACGAACGCCGTCACGGATGTGGCGACACCGGTGATGGTGCGCACACCACTCGGGATCTCCTCGACGTACACCCCGGGATAGCTCAGCTGGGCAGCCATGGCCGTCTCCTCTCGCAGCAGACGGTCGTACGGTCACAGAGTTCCCGTCACCGGGGTGTCACTGGCCTGTCACCGCTGGCCAGAACGGGTGAAGTGCCGCGCTGAAACTCACTCGATCGGTCAATAGTGGCGATCGGCCGGTGGCAGTGACCGGTCAGTAGTGGCGATCGGCCGGTGGCGGCCCGGCAGCCGACAGCGGCTCAGCGGTCGGCCTGCAGAGGCGTCAGCCCTGGGCACTGTCGGCCTCTTGCCGCGCCTCCTGCCGGTACCGCCCCAGCTGCTGGACCACCCGCGGCCGCTCCGCCGGGCGCGGCACCACCGGGGCGAGCGGCACGCCCTCGGCGGCCGGCCGGGGGGCCTCCTCCGGGGCCGGCCAACGCGTCGCACCCTCCGCTCGGTCCAGCATGGCCCGCAGCAGCGGCGACGGCCCCACCCCCAGCTCCCGCCACAGGATCGCCCGGCACACCTCGAACTGCCGCCGGGCCTCCCCGAGATTGCCCTCCGCGAGGTGGACCGCGATCACCGCCCGGTGCGCGCTCTCCCTGATCGGGTCGAGGTGCAGGACGCTCAACGCCGCCTCCAGCGCCGCCGCGTGCCGCCCCTGCCCGAGCGACTGCGCGGACAGCTCCTCCAGCGCGTGCAGTTGGAGCTGGCGCAGCCGTTCCCGCTCGACCAGCACCCAGTCCTCGTACCACCCCGGCAGCAGGTCGCCCACCAGCCGCACCCCCTGCGCGTCCGGGGGGCCGGCCGGGCCGGGCCCGTCGAGCGCCTGCCGGGCGCTGCGCAGCCAGGTGCGGACGTCGACGTCCACCCCGGCGGCGAGCGAGAGCTGGCCGCCGCGGCGCTCCACGATCGCCGGCCCGGCGCGCTGGACCCGCCAGAGCGTGGTCCGCAGCCGCCCGCCCGCCTGCCGCTCGGGTGCCTCCGGCCAGAGGATCCCGCCGGCCTGCCCCCGGGTGGTCGTCACGCGCAACGCCAGCAGCGCGATGAGGCGTTGGCTGTTCAGGGGCAGCGTCGGCCGCTCGCTCCCGGAGCGCAGCTCGAAGCCGTCGAAGAGCCGGAGCTCCCAGCGTTCCTGCGGCTTCTCCATGGGCCCGCCCTCGCACTCGCCCCGGTCGCGGTTTCACCGGCGCTGCCGGACATCCTCCACCGGGATCCGGGCCGCTCAGGCCCCCGATTCGCCCGTGCCGGGCATCCCGGCCGCCGACTCAACCCTTTCGGGTGACGCCGGCCCCGCCCGCCGGTGCCCCTCGCCGGGCAGGCGGGACGTGGGAGGCTACGGGAGCACTGCCCGCCGCCGCCAGGAGAAGCCCCCGTGAACCGCCGCCCGGACCACCTGCCGGACCACCTGCCGGAGCAGCCGCCCGGCCAGCCGCTCGACCACCCACCGGGCCACCCGCGCGCCGCTCTGCGGCTCGACGCGCAGGCGTCCGGGCATCCCGCGGGCATCCTCGACGCCGCCGGGCGGGCCGAGCGGCGGGGCATGGACCGGCTGGTGGTCGCCGAGACCGCGTACGACCCGTTCGTCCAACTGGCCCGCGCCGCCGACCGGACCAGCACGATCGAGCTGGCCACCGGCATCGCGGTCGCCTTCGCCCGCACGCCGATGACCCTGGCCTACCAGGCGTGGGGCCTGCACGCGGCCTCCGGCGGGCGCGCCGTCATCGGCCTCGGCTCGCAGGTCAAGCCGCACATCGAGAAGCGCTTCGGAATGCCCTGGGACCGGCCGGCCGCGCGGATGCGCGAGTACGTCCACGCGGTGCGGGCGATCTGGCACAGCTGGCAGACCGGCGAACGGCTCCGCTTCCGCGGCGACTTCTACACGCACACCGTGATGACCCCGGTCTTCTCCCCCGACCCGATCCCCGCCGGCGCGCCCCGGATCCTGCTGGCCGGCGTGGGTCCGCTGATGACCCGCACCGCCGGGGCGGTGGCCGACGGCTTCCTCGGCCACCCGTTCACCTCGGTCGCCTACCTCACCGAGCAGGTGCTTCCCGGTCTGGCCGAGGCCCGCGCCGGCGCCGAGGCGGACGGCGCCGCCTGGACCGACCGCCCCTTCGAGATCACCGCCAACGTGCTCACCGCCACCGGCCGGACCGAGGAGGAACTGCACGCCAACCGGGCCGCGGTACGCGAGCGGCTGGCCTTCTACGCCTCCACGCCCGCCTACCGCCCGGTGCTGGCCCAGCACGGCTGGGAGGACCTCCAGGAGCAGCTGCACCACCTGTCGGTGCGGGGCCGGTGGCAGGAGATGGCCGCCCTGGTCGACGACGAGGTGCTGGACACCTTCGCCGTCGCCGGCCCGGTCGAGGAGGCCGCCCGGGAGATCCACCACCGGTACGCCGGCCTGGTCACCCGGCTCTCCGTCAGCCTCCCGGACGACGCCGACCCGGACCTCGGCCTGGACGTCCTCGCCGCCGTCCGCGCCCTGGGCTGACCGCGCGAGCGGGGACGGCGGTCGCCCGGGCGGCGGCGGCCTCCGGCTCGGGCCTGCGCCGCTCGGGCCCGGCGGCCACGAACCCGGCGAACCGGCCTGCCCCGCCGTCGGCCTGGCCGGTCCAGGCGGCGAGCTGGTCGACGACGGCCCGGGCCGGGCGCGGCGCGGAGAGCAGCCCGCGCGTGATGCCCTCCGCCAGGGTCGCCCGGTAGCCTCCAGTGCGCCGGGCAGGTTGCGCAGCCGCCCGGCCACCAACGCCCAGTCCTCGTCGGTGGCCGTGGGCATCATGGTGAGGATGCTCCGCACCTGGTGCACGGGCGAGTTCACGTTGCGCAGCCGGCGGAAGTGGTCGCCGGCGTCGTACACGGCCGGCTCCGCGGCCAGACGCTCGCGGAGCAGCCGGCCGCAGGCCCGGGTCGGCCGTGTCCGCCCGGGCCGGCCGGGGCCGCTCAGCGCCGTCGAGCGCGGCCAGCGCCTCGCGGGCCGGAGCGGCGAGGGCCGCGAAGCCCTCCGGCGACGGATCCGGCTGCCGGTCGTCGCCCGGCTGCTGACCGAGCCGCGTCGCCAGCACCGGATCCAGCGCGGCGACCCGGGCGACGTACTCGTCGGCCATCCGGCGCGGTGTGCTCAGTTCGTCGGACATCCGGCCATCCTGAGGCGGCATCAGGATCGCTGTCAGCACTCCGGCCGCCGACGCCCCTGGAGCGCCGGGGCGCACGCGCCGGGGCCCGCCTCGGCACCGGCTCCGCCCGGCGGACGCGGTACCCGGGTGGAACGGCCGGCGTCGGCCCGCCGCCCCCGCCGCCATGCCCGCGTCACGCGCTTCCGAGGCCCGGACTAGGCTGTGACGGTGAGTCTTCATGTGGTTGTCGGATACGGGCCCGCGGGGGCGGCCACCGCTCGGCTGCTGGCCGAGCAGGGGCATTCGGTACGTGTGGTCACCAGGTCGGGCCGTCCCGCGGAGCCCGGCATCGAGCACGTGGCGCTGGACGCCGCGGCCGCCGGGCAGCTGGCCGGGGCCGCGCGCGGCGCCGTGGCGATCTACAGCTGCGCCGCGCCGCCCCTCCATCGCTGGGCGGCCGAGTGGCCGCCGCTGGCCGCGGCGCTCTGCGCGGCCGCCGAGGAGACCGGGGCCGTCCTGGTCGGCCTGGGCAACCTCTACGGCTACGGCCCGGTGGACGGCCCGCTCACCGAGGGCCTGCCGCTCGCGGCGACCGGCCCGAAGGGGCGGGTCCGGGCCGCGGTCTGGGAGCAGGCGCGGGCCCTGCACGAGGCGGGCCGCATCAGGGCGGTCGAGGTACGCGCCTCGGACTTCTTCGGCCCCGGCGTGACCGACGGCGGCCACCTGGCCTCGCGGGTCGTGCCGCGCGTGCTGAACGGCAGGCCCGTCACCGTACTGGGCGACCCGGAGGCGCCGCACAGCTGGAGCTACCTCCCCGATGTGGCCCGGGCTCTGGTCGAGGTCGCGGGTGAGGAGCGGGCCTGGGGGCGGGCCTGGCACGTGCCCACGGCCCCCGCGCTGTCGAGCCGGGAGATGGTCGACCGGCTCGCCGCGGAGGCGGGGACCGGCCCGGTGGCGGTGCGGAGGATGCCGGCGGCGGTGCTGGGGCTGGCCTCGCTCTTCTCACCCCTGATCCGCGAACTGCGTGAGGTCCGCTATCAGTTCGACCGTCCGTTCGTGATGGACTCGTCCGCCTACGAGTCCGCCTTCGCCGTGCGCGCCACTCCGGCCGAGGAGCAGTTCGGGGCGACGGTCGCGTGGTGGCGTGAGCGGACCTCCCCGGCGAAGGCCGTGTGAGGCCGCCGGCGCGTCCGCCATCACCGACCCCTCACCGACCCCTCACCGGCTCGCCCGACTCCTGGCCGGGAGTGCAACCGACGGACCGGTGATCACGTCCTAAGATCACACAATGGTGCACCGCCCCGGCCGGGGCGGTGCACCATCCGGGGGTGCGCAGGTCCGGCCGCCCCCGGTCGCGCGCCGGTCCCGCCCGGGGCCGCCGTCCGGCTCCGCGGACCGGACGCCACACTGGTCGGAGAGTTCTCACCGTGCAACCGCCGTCTCCTCGCTTCCGTGCCCTTCTGACGGGCACCACCGCGCTCGTCCTGGCCACTTCGCTGGCCGCCTGCTCCGGCGGCGACGGCGGCAGAGGCGACGCGGCGAAGGACGCCGGTACCGCCACCGGCCCGGCCGCCATCGGCGGCGCGTCCGCCGCCCCCGCCGCCCCCGCGGCCGGCAGCAAGGTCGCCATGCCCACCGGTCCGACCACGACGTTCGGCAAGGCCAGGGACACCACCGCCGGGCCGATCACCGTGACCACCCTGACCGGCGCGAAGTCCGGGGTGTCGGGAAAGGTCTGGGTCTGGCTGCCGCCCGAGTACAACGACCCCAAGTACGCGAAGACCGGCTTCCCCGTCATCGTCCTCTTCTCGGGCGGCCAGAGCGCCGGCTACAACACCTACACGGACAACCAGTTGCCCATCCAGGCGGCCGACGTGGAGATGACGAAGGCCGGCAAGGCCCACCCGTTCATCATGATCATGCCGGTGCAGAACCTGGACCCCGACGAGCACAAGGCGCTGGAGTGCAGCGACATCCCGGGCCAGCCCAAGATGGGCACCTGGCTGGCCGAGGACATACCCGCCTTCATCCGGGCCAACTTCCGCACCCTGAAGAGCCGGGACGGCTGGGGCGTGATGGGCGCCTCCACCGGCGCCTTCTGCAGCGCCAAGCTCGCCCTGCAGCACCCGGACACGTTCAAGGTCGCGGTGCCGGTCGACGGCTACTGGGCCCCCGACTCGCCGCTCTGGAAGGGGCACGAGACGGAGCGCCAGGCCAACAGCCCGAACGCCATGGTCTCGCAGGGCAAGGCTGACGTGCGGATGCTCGCCACCGCGGCCGGCGGCACCGCGCCCGAGGTCAAGCTGGTCAAGGACTGGATCGCCAAGGCCGTCCCGCCGCTGACGATCGACTACTACGAGCAGCCCGGCGGTCAGCACCTCACCTCGGACTTCAAGAAGATGATCCCGAACACCCTGGAATGGCTCACCAAGAACATGGCCGGGCCGACCGCCGACTGACGGTTCGTCCACAACGCGCCGCTGCCGGACAGTTGGCATGACTGAAACCCCGTCCGACCGGGCATACCGTGGATAGCCCGTCAACGGGCCCGGTTGGAACTCCCCACGAGCGCAACCGGGCCCCGACTGGCGGCCGGGCCTGGACGTGACTTCCCCCACGGAGTCGCTGCCAGGCCCGCATGCTGTTCAGCCAGCGACACGCAGCGTACATGCCACCTCAACGTAACGCTACCGTGCGGCCGTCGGACGCTTCATCTCCCGGCACCCGCACCCGAAACGGGCCGACCTCGGCGCCCGGCTGCGCCCGGTGGGGACGTGGTCACATGGCGTGCTCCCCGCCGGGGACCTTCAGGCCCAGGAAAGTGACCCGCCGGCGCAGCCGGAACCCCAGCGACTCGTACAGCCGGATCGCCGTGGCGTTCTCGGCGGAGGTGTGCAGGAACGGTCTGTCGCCGCGCTCGCGGATCCCGGCCGCGACCGCCCGTACGAGACGGGAGGCCAGACCCTGCCCGCGATGGGAGTCGGCCGTGCAGACCGCGCTGATCTCGGTCCAGCCCGGCGGGCGCAGGCGCTCCCCGGCCATCGCGACGAGCGCACCCCCGCGCCGGATGCCCAGGTAGCGGCCGAGTTCCACGGTGCGGGGCAGGAACGGGCCGGGCCGGGCCTGCTCCACCAGCGCCAGCATCTCCGGCACGTCGGCGGGGCCCAGCCGGACGGCCTCCTCGTCGGGCACGGCCCGGACGCCGTCGTCCACCAGCTGGACGCCGGGGCCCTGCATGAGGATCTCCCAGTGGGCCGGCACCGCGGTCGGCGAGCCGGTGGCGGCGAGGACGGTGCCCGGGCCGCACAGCGCCGCCACGTTCCGCCAGGTCTCCCGGTCGGGCCGGTCCGGGAGGGCCACGAACGGCGACACGTCGGCCGGGTAGCGCAGGACGTCGCCGCGCCGCTGGGCAAGGTGGGCGTGCGGGCCGAGCAGGGCGGCGCGGGCCGGGTTGTCCAGGATGTGGGCCGGGTTGTCCAGGACGCGGTGGTGCGGGGCGTCGTCCGTGGTGCCGTCGGGGGTGAGCGCGGGGTGGTGGGGCATACGAAGCCGTTCCTCGGTCTCGATACTTCTCGCTGTCTTCGGCGGCGGCGTGGCCGGCCCCGGCTGCGACGGAGCGCAACGACCGGGCATACCGGGTGTAGCGGGCGTGCGGGCCCCGGGAGCAGGTCGCCCCGCCGGTGGAAACGCGTGAGTGCGCGGATGCCGGACTCTTACGGGCGACAGAGCCCGGTCGGGGAGCCGACCCCGTCGATCCAGCGGCGCCGCACGAGCCCGGCCCCGCTGCCCTGGCCCCCGGCGGCAACACGGTGGGCACCGGCCGGCGGGTGGAACGCCGTGCGCGACGGCAGCGGGAGCCCGAAGAGGGCCCTCTCGTCCCGCCGTTGGCGTGCGTGCATCGCCCGTCCGTTTCGCGTCCGGCAACCGTGAACGTCCAGAGTACCGCGCACCGCGGCCGGTTCCAGAGGCGATCCCGGATCGCCGCTCGCGGGCCGATCCCGCCGGGGACCGACCGGGAACCACCCGTGGACCGCCCAGCGTCCCACCACTGCCTGCTCCCGCAGCCGTCTGAACCGGCGGTCCACTCCGGCCCGTTATCACCTACATACCGTGCATTAGTCCGACCCCCATACAGGAGTCATCGCACCACCATGTCCGCCCAGGCCCCAGCCCGCCCCCGCGCGGCCGCCACCGTCCTCCCGAGGCCCCGCGTGCCACAGCCCGCCCACCCGCAGCGAACCCGCCGGTCGTACGGCCACCCCGCTCCGAGGAGCAGCCGGTGAGGGGCTTTGCCGGATTCCGGCGCGACGAAGCCTCCCCGCAGGTCCAGGCGAGCGACCGGACCGGCCGACGCAGGGTCCGGAGAGGCGTGCTCGCCACCGTGGTGGTCTCCGCCGTGACCGCCGGCCTGCTGTGGTGGCATCCGTGGACCCCGGCCGCCACCGGCCGGCAGAAGCCGTTGGAGTTCACGACGGCCACCGGAGGCTCCCCCCGCTTCGGCACCGGCGAACAGTTCTACCGCTACAAGGTGCGTACCGAGAACGGAATCAAGGAGCGCCCCGAACAGTTCGCCGCCGAGGTCGACGCCGTCCTCGGCAACGTCCAACGCGGCTGGGCCGCGGACGGCACCCGCTCCTTCCAGCGCATGCCCGCCGACCCGGTGGACTTCACCGTCTACCTGGCCACCCCGGAGACCACCGACCGGATCTGCGGCCAGTACGGGCTGGACACCGGCGGCTGGGTGAACTGCGGCGTGGGCCACCAGGTCGTCATCAACCTCAAGCGCTGGACCGAGCTCACCGAGTACTACACCGGCCGGCCCGACCTCTACCACGCACTCGCCGTCAACCACGAGGTCGGCCACATACTCGGCCTCGGCCACGTCGACTGCCCCGGTCCGGGCCTGCCGGCTCCCGTGATGATGCAGCAGATCAAGGGGTTGCACGACTGCGTACCGAACGGCTGGCCCTACTCCGAAACCGGCACCCTCCTCACCGGTCCCCCCGTCCCGGCCCCCACCCCCGCCCCGTAGCCGCGGCACCCGCCCCGTGGTCGTGGCACCGGGTTCCACCGTGCGCGCGGCACGGGGCACCCGGCAAGGCCCGCGACTCAGGCCGCCTCGATGCGCTCCACGATCAGTTCGCACAGCTCGTGGGTGCGCAGGGCGTCGCGGGCGTCGAGGGTGCGGCCGGCGCGGACGGCATCGAGGAAAGCCATGACGATCTGCTCGATGCCGCGCTGGCGAGCCACCGGCACCCAGTCGCCGCGGCGACGGATCGTCGGCTGGCCCCGGTGATCGATCACCTCCGCCAGGTTGTGGACCTCGCGCTTGGAGTCCCCGCCCGAGACCTGGAGAACCTCCTCGGTGGAGCCGCTCACCCGGTTCATGATGCCCAGCGCCGTGAACCCCTCACCGGCCAGGGTGAGGACGAGGTGCTCCACCAGGCCGTCACGCACCCGGGAGCGGACGTCCACGTGCTCGACCTCACCGGGGGCCAGGAAACGAAGCACATCCACGACATGGATGAAGTCATCGAAAACCATCGACCTCGCCGCCTCCGGCAGGCCCTCCCGGTTCTTCTGCAGCACGATCAGGTCGCGTGGCCGCTCCTTCGCCTGAACATAACCGGGCGCATAGCGGCGGTTGAAGCCCACCATCAGCGAACGACCCGTACGATCCGCGAGGTCGACCAGCCGGCGGGAACCGTCCGACGTGTAGTCGAGCGGCTTGTCCACGTACACGTCGACGCCGGCGGTGAGCAGCTGCTCCACGATCGGGACGTGCTGGTCCGTTGCCGCGTGGACGAACGCGGCCCGGATTCCGCCGGCGATCAGCTCGCCGAGGTCGGTGAACCGCTTGCCCGGATCGATGCGGTAGGTGTCGCCGATCCGGTCGAGCTTGGCCCGGTCCCGGGTCATCAAACGCAGATCCAGACCCGGCAGCGCCGCCAGCACCGGCAGATACGCCTTCTGGGCGATGTCGCCAAGACCGATCACCCCGACCGGCAACGGGGCATCGGGGACGGGGATCGGACTCATCGGCTCTCCAGTGGGCACGGGTGATCACGGACCGCACCCACCCTATTCGCCACGCACCGCACGCCGCACGACACCGCCTGCGCGGCAGCGCACGCCTCCTCGGCACCGGGCCGACTCGTCGCGGCCCTGTGCGTGTTGCCGGTCTCGGCCCGGCGGCCCTCGACCGGCACAGGAGACCTCACGGCGGCGGTCACCTCCCGGTGTCCCAGGGCGCCGGCAGGGCCGATCGGGTGGCCGCTGCCGTGTCCGACCGCGATGGGCGAGTACGGGCCCGGGGGGACGCGGTTTGATCCCGTAGACCCCGACGTCGTGAGGAGGGCGACCGCCGTGTCCGACGAGGACATCCTCCTTGGCATCGCCCTGACCGTGGCCCTCGCCACGGGGTCCCAGGTCCTGGCGAACAAGCTGCGGGTCCCCGCCCTGATCGTGCTACTGCCGGTCGGCTTCACCGCAGGCGCGCTGACCGACGTCATCCACCCCGGACAGCTCGTCGGCCCGGACTTCCCCGCACTGGTGTCGCTGTCCGTCGCCGTGATCCTCTACGACGCCGGCCTCGGACTGAACCTGCGTCACCTCACCGGCCGCACCCGCGGGATCGTGGTCAAGCTGCTGGTCATCGGCATCCTGGTCACCTTCTTCGCCGTCTGCGCCGTCGGGCCGGCGCTGTTCGGGATCCCGCTCAGGGTCGCGGCCATGATCGCTGTGATCCTGGTGGTGTCCGGCCCCACCGTGGTCGGCCCCCTGCTGGAGTACGTCCGGCCGACGGACAGGCTGCGGCGCATCCTCATCTGGGAGGGGACGCTGACCGACCCGATCGGTGGCATCCTCGGCGCCATCGTCTTCCACGCCGTCGCCACCACCGGGCAGATCGACATCGGGCGGGGCTACCAGTTCGGACAGTTCCTCATCAGCATGGGCGTCGGCCTCGCCGGCGGCGCGGTGGGCACCACCGTCCTCTGGCTCGCGCTGCGCAGGCTGCGGCTCGGCGAGACGCTCGGCACCCTGGCCCAGCTGGCGACCGTGGTCCTCGTCTCCGCGGGCTGCGACATCGCCCGCGACGACACCGGCCTGATCGCCGCGATCGTCACCGGACTCGCCGTCACCAACCTCCCCGGCCTGGACATGCCGGCCCGTCGGCCGTTCCTCGAAACACTAGTCCAGCTGATCATCGGCCTGCTGTTCATCTCCATCTCCTCCGCCGTCACCCCCGCCTCCGTCACGCCGGTGCTCGTCCCCTCCCTGATCCTGATCGCGATCCTCGTCCTGGTCGTCCGGCCGCTCATCGCCTTCGCCTCCGCCCGGGGCTCCGACCTGACCACGGGCGAATGGGGCTTCATCGGCTGGATGGCGCCCCGCGGCATCGTCGCCGCCTCGACCGCGTCCGCCTTCGCCGCCACCCTGGTGGAGAAGGGGCTTCCCGGCGCCAGGAAGATCCTCCCGATCACCTTCCTCGTGATCGTGGGGACGGTCGTGCTCTACGCGCTGACCGCCGCCCCCGTGGCACGACGGCTCAAGGTCGTCCGGCCGAGCCGGACCCGCCCGCTCCTCGTCGGCGGCGAACCCTGGGTGATCGGCCTGGGGAAGGCCCTGCAGTCGGCCGGACTCGACGTGCTGATGTGGGCGGGGCTCGACGAGGAACGCGACCGGATCACCATGGCCGGCATCGAACTCGCACACGGGGAGATGCTGGCGACCGCGACCAACCCCCGGGCCCGTCTGGAGGGCGTCACCGCGGTGTTCCTACTCACCGACGACGACGACTTCAACGCGCTCGCCTCCGTCGTCGTCAAGGACAACGTCGAAGGCCCCGTCTACCGCGTGGGCCCGCCACGGGGCAGCCACGGCGTGGTCGCCCCCTACACGGGAGGCGACATCCTCTTCGGCCGTGCTCTCGTCCGGCACCGCCTGGCGGCCCGCTACGAGCAGGGCTCCCGCTTCCACGTGCAACCCGGATCCCTGCCCATCCCCCCGGACCACGACCTCCTCTTCGTCATCAGCACCGACGGCCTCCTGGCCCCGGTCACCGAGGCCCAGGCGATCACGCCGCAGCCGGACGAGACCGCCGTCCTGCTGGGCCCCGCATGATGTCCTGGGCCGCCCGCTTCCGGCTGCGGCAGTACGCCAAGGCCAGCCTGTGGATCGTCCCGCTGTTCGGGCTCGTCCTCGGCGTCGCCCTGGCCGAGGCGGCGGCCGCCGTGGACGGGGCGTCCTGGCTGCCGAAGACCTGGGACTACTCCGCGTCGACCGCGAGCAGCGTCCTCAGCTCCGTGGTCGGCTCGATGATCGCGCTGCTCGGGTTCGTCGTCACCATCGGCGTCCTCGTCATCCAGCAGGCCACCGGCACACTCTCCCCCCGCTACATGCGGCTCTGGTACCGCGACCGGCTGCAGAAGGCCGTACTGGCGACCTTCACCGGCACCTTCGCATTCGCCTACACCCTGTTGCGGAGCATCGAGACCGACTCCGTGCCCAACCTCGGCGTGACCCTCGCCGGCATCGCCGTCTCGGCCAGCCTCCTCCTCCTGCTGATCTACCTCAACCGGTTCACGCACAACCTGCGCCCCGTGGCCATCGCCGACATCGTGGGACGCCTGGGCGAGCAGGTCCTGGACCGCGCCGCGGCGGGCATCCGGAGCTCCACGGCGCGCGACCCGGCGCCGCAGCCGAGCTCCCCGGCCGGCCGCATCCGGTCGGAACGCGGCGGCGTCATCCAGGCGATCAACGCGCCCGGCATGGTCGCGCTCGCCGCCCAGCACGACTGCGTCCTCGTCCTGGCCGCCTCCGTCGGCGACTTCGTACCGCCCGGCGCCACCGTGGTCGAGATCCATGGCGGCGCACCCGCGCCGGATCCCCACCTGGTGACCGGCCTCCTCGCCCTCGGCGCCGAGCGGACCATCGAGCAGGACCCGGCCTTCGCCCTGCGCATCCTCGTCGACATCGCCATCCGGGCCCTCTCCCCCGCCGTCAACGACCCCACCACCGCCGTCCAGGTGCTGAACCACATCGAGACGTTCCTCTACACCGTCGGCCGCGTCGGGCTCCGCAGCAGCTACGTGCTCGCCGATGACAACGGCCGGCCGCGCCTCGTACTGCCCGGCCGGCCGTGGGAGGACTACCTGGAACTCGCCGTCACCGAGATCCGCGACTACGGCGCGAGCTCCGTCCAGGTGTGCCGACGGCTCAGGGCCGTCCTCGAAGGCCTCCTCGCGGCGCTGCCGCAGGAGTGCCAACCCGCCCTCCGCCTCGAACTCTCCCTCCTCGACCTCGCGGTCGACCGGGAGTACGGCGACACGCCCCGCCGGGCCGACGCCCGGACCCCCGACCCCCAGGGCATCGGCGGAGGGCGGCATCCCAGGGGCGCACCGCCCGACACCCCGGCACCCCCCGGCGGGCCCGGCCGATAGGAGCGTCTCCGACCCGGCCGGGCCCGCCGCGCCCACCGATCCCGCCGGCCGATCGTCGCTGGTAGCCACACCTTCCGGATCTCGCGGCGGCCGCCCGCCGGTGTCACGATGGACTCAAGAGTTCCGCCGCGATCGGAGGCGGTCATGGGCCGCTACTACCACTTCCACCGTGAACACGCCGGCTACTCCGTGACCGTCGACGTGCACCTGGGCGGACCCCGGGAGCTCGCGCTCCTGGTGGACGGCAAGGAGGTTGCGGCGGTGCGCATCCATGGCCACCACTCCGAGGTGCGGTCGCTGGCCACGACCCTGCCGACCGACCCGCCACGCCACATCGACGTCCAGGTGGCACTGCCCGGCCCGGTCCGGGGAGAGCCGACCAGCGTCCTGGTCGAGGACGGCACCCGGCTCCCGATGCCCGAGAGGGAGATAGCCCGCAGAGCGCGGCTGACGGAGGTTTCCTGGTACGCCTGAGCGGCGATTCCACCGCACCGCGCCCGACCGGAGGAGTCCCGTTCCAGTTCGGTGAACGGAGTGTCCAGCCGCTGCGGGCCGATGGTGCTCGGCGTGCCGCCGGTCGGGCTCCGGGATAAGGCCGGCCTCCCGATCGGGTGGAGCGGGGAGATCGCGGACCACGATTCAGCGGGACACTGCGGCCGGAGGCGGCGGCGGCGCGGCGGCAGGCGCGGGGGCGAGCCTGAACGTGAGGGCGTAGGAGACCACGACCGCGACGATCACGAGCGGCATGACGGTCAGGCCCTCCGCTCCCAGGAGCAGGGTGGCCAGCAGCACCGCGGTCATCGGCAGTTTCAGCATCGCCACACACAGCGCTCCGACGCCCATCGCGAACCCTGAGGTCACGTCCAGTCCGGGGAGGTGCGCAAGGGCGAGCCCGCCCGCCGCTCCCACGAACATCGACGGAAAGACCGGGCCGCCACGGAAACCACTGAGCGAAAGGCTGTAGGCGAGCGCCTTGCAGACCACCAGGACGACCAGGGTCCCCGCCGTGTACCCGGCTTGACCGGCCAGCAGCGGCCCGAGTGCGCTCTGCCCCGAGTACAGCACGTCCGACGCCTCCTTGCCCGTCCACTCGGCGTACACCAGCGCGAGGACTCCCACGAGCACGCCGGCCATGGTGGTGAGCACCACCCGCCTCCGGTCGACCCGGGCCTGCAGGAACAGGCCCGAACGGTGGATCCCCGCCCCGAGGAAGGCAGAGGCCACCCCGATGACGAGTGCCCAGCCGAACCCGGCGAGGTCGGGGCGGTCGGCGTGCGGCACCTGTGGAAGGGCCAACGAGTACGTGCCCAGACCGGTCCAGGACCCGAGGCCGGTGAAGATCAGTGCGCCGACGCCGGCCGCGAGGAGGCCCGGCACCAGAACGACACCCATCATGGCGCCACCGAGACCGGCCGCCTCCATCAGCAGGAACGCGCCGAGCAGCGGCGATCCGAGCAGCGTGCTGACGGCCGCGAAACTCCCCGCCGCCCCCAGCACCGCGCTCGAACTCGGCTGCACGTCCCGCTTCACCGCCCGGACGGCGAACACCGCCAGCCCCCCGCCGAGCGCGATGAGCGGAGCCTCGGGCCCGAGCACCACGCCCGCCCCGAGCGACAGCACCGCCGCGAGCGCGATACCGGGCAGTTCCGCCGCCGTCGGCGCTCCCTTGGCGACCAGCCCCTCGGCCGGCTTGTGCCCGCCCTGTCCCGGCAGGCGGCTGATGGTCAGGGCCACCAGCAGCCCGGCCAGGGCGAGGAGCGGGATCGGCCACCACGAAGGCGTTCCGTCGAAGCCCAGCGCTTCGGGGAGATCGGTGTAGGTCAGCGACTGCAGTTCGGACACGAGCGCGAGGAAGCCGAACGCGACCGCGGAGATCGGGACGCCGAGAAGCGCCGCCATCACCAGCAGCACCGCGTACTTGCGGCTCCGGATCAGCACGAGGGGATCCGGTGGTGGGGCAGCGGCCGGTCCGACGGCCGTGGTCGGCATGCTCATCGTCTCCTCAGCACCGGACGGCAGCCTGAAACACGTCGGTCGACAGGCCTCGGAGCCGTCGTACCACGGCTCGGGGGCATGCCCGGCACTTCCGGTCCGTGACTGCCCGGCGAGTCACCGGACGTCATCCGGGCGGCTCAGTCCAGGATCCCCCGCCCGGCCCCGCCCGCCGCGGCCTCGCCGCGCGCGAGCGGCCACAGATTCCAGCCGCGACTCCTCTCGACGGCGGGCCGGCCACCGTAACGGGCGCGTCCGACCGTCCTGGCCGATAGTGAAATCAAAGGACCACCCTGACCTTGGGACGCTCATGGACCGCTACCCGCCCATTGCCGAGCACGGCCTCATAGGCGACCTGCAAACCGCCGCGCTGGTGACCTCGCGCGGCGTCGTCGACTGGTTCGCCGCACCCCGCTTCGACTCCCCCAGCATCTTCGCCGCCCTCCTCGACCACGACCGCGGCGGCTACTTCCGGCTCGCGGACGTCAATCCTCAGGCCACCTGCAAACAGCTGTACTACCCGGACACCGCCGTCCTGGTCACCCGCTTCATGTCGCCCGACGGGGTGGGCGAATTAATCGACTGGATGCCGCCGAACACCAGCCGCACCCCGACCGACCGGCACACCCTGATCCGGACGGTGCGCAGCGTGCGCGGCACCGTGCGCTTCGACATGGAGTGCCGCCCGCGGTTCGACTACGGCCGGGCCACCCACGAACTGGACCTGCGGCCCGACGCACCCGTGTTCCGGGCGCCGGGCGTCTGCGCGTACCTCCAGAGCACCTTCCCGGTGGAACGGGACGGCAACGACCTACGGGGCTCCGTCACGCTGAACGTCGGCGAATCGGCAGCTGTCGTCCTGACCGTCTGCGACGCCGACGGCCAGGTACCGCCGCCGCCCACCGTCGACGGGATCACCGAACAGCTTTGGGACGCAGCCGACTTCTGGCAGAAGTGGGTGCACGGATCCAACTACCGCGGCCGCTGGCCGGACATGGTGAACCGCTCCGCGATCACCCTCAAGCTGCTCACCTACGCCCCCAGCGGCGCACCGGTGGCGGCGGCCACCATGGGCCTGCCCGAACAGGTCGGCGGCGAGCGCAACTGGGACTACCGCTACACCTGGGTCCGCGACGGCTCGCTCTCCGTCCGCGCCCTGCTCGACCTCGGTTTCGTCGAGGAGGCGACGGACTTCACGCACTGGCTGGGCGACCGCCTGGGCGAGACGGCCGGGAAGGGCGGCGAACCGCTCCAGATCATGTACCGCGTCGACGGCGAACCGCTGCTGACCGAGGAGATCCTCGGCCATCTGGAGGGGTACCGCGGCTCCGCGCCGGTGCGGCTCGGCAACGCAGCCGCCGACCAGTTGCAGCTGGACATCTACGGTGAGGCGCTCTACGCCCTCTCCGAGGGCCGGGAGATCGCCGCCCAGGCCGGCTACCGCGGCTGGAAGATCCTCTCCCGGAGCCTGGACTGGCTGGCCGACTCCTGGGACCGCCCCGACGAGGGCATCTGGGAGACCCGCGGCGGGCGGCAGGACTTCACCTACAGCCGGGTGATGTGCTGGGCGGCCTTCGACCGCGGCCTGCGATTGGCCGACGACTTCCGCCGGCCGGCCGACACCGAGCGCTGGACGAAAGCCCGCGACGCCATCCTGCTGCAGGTCATGGAGCGCGGCTGGAGCGAGGAGCAGCAGGCGTACGTCCAGCACTACGGCGGGGACGCCGTCCTGGACGCCTCGCTGCTACTGATGCCCCGGGTGGGGTTCGTCGCCCCCCGGGACCCGTCCTGGCTGTCCACCCTGGACGCGATGGACCGCACCCTGGTGTCCGACAGTCTCGTCTACCGCTACGACCCGGCCGCCTCCCCCGACGGCCTGCGCGGCTCGGAGGGCACGTTCAGCCTCTGCACCTTCCTCTACGTCGATGCACTGGCCCGGGCCAGGCGCCTGCGGCCCGCCCGTTACACCTTCGAGAAGATGCACACCTACGCCAACCACGTCGGCCTCTTCGCCGAGGAGGTGGGTCCCAGCGGCGAACAACTCGGCAACTTCCCGCAGGCGTTCACCCACCTGTCGCTCATCATGGCGGCATCGACCCTCGACGAGGCCCTCGACCGCGGGCGCCCCTGACAGGGCCCGGGGAGCGCTGTTCACGGCACCGCGCGACCAACCGTGCCGCCGGAACCTGAGCGGTTCAAGGGCCTCCACGACGGGCTGCGCGGGCAGACCTACGGCGCGGACCCGGCCGCAGGGGTGAGTAGGACGGCGACGTCGCCGCCGGTCGGCGTCGGCGCGGTGGTCTCGGTAGTGGCGACGAGCCGGCCGTCCGCGCTCACCAGGAACAGCACGTCGTGTCCGGCCGGGAGACCTCCGTCGACCCGGAAGGCGACGATGCGGGCTCCCCCCTCATACCGGCGAGCCAGTTCGGGCCGGTTGAGGGCGGGGGCGAACAGCGCCTCGCTCTCGATGTAGGGGGCGACCACGCCGTGGCTGGGGGTGGCCGGCGCCAGGCGGTGGACGGGCCCCTCCACCGTCTCCTTCAGCGTCATGAACGCGAGGGCGTTGAAGTCGTCCTCGTCGGTGAGCAGGAGTACCTCGGTGATGCCCTCCAGCTCGGCACCGGCCCCGGTGGCGGCGGCGAGGAGTTCGCCGGGGGCGAGTTCGAGGCCCGCGTCCTTGATGGTCTGGCGCTGCTGGTCGAGTCCTGCCCACATGAGCACGTCCAGGCCCGCCGACCGCAGGGCGCCACCCAGCTCCACCACCCAGGGATCGCCCCCGACCAGCAGCGGCCGCGACCGTGCCGAACGGCGGACGCCGAGCCGCCGCGCCACCGGGAGCGCCGTCAGGCCGTAGACCATGACGGTGGCGACGATCACGACGAAGGTGGCCGGAAGGATCTTCTGTGCCCCGCCGACACCGGCCTGCACCAGGGCGGCGGAGAAGGTGGACGCGGTGGCCGCGGCGACGATGCCGCGCGGTGCCATCCATCCGATGAACCACCGTTCCCGGTGGGGGACGTCGGTGCGGGCGGTGGAGAGCAGCGCCACCAGGGGTCTGACCACCAGGACGAGGGCCGCGACGAGGCCGAGGGCGGGCAGAACCACGTGGCGCAGCGACTGCGGGGTGACGGTGGCCGAGATCGAGATGAACAGCAGGCCGATGGTCAGCGAGACCAGCGTCTCGAAGAAGACCCGGCGGGCCGGGATGTCGAGCCCCGGCAGATTGGCCAGCGCCATCCCCATCACCACGGCCGCGATCAGGCCGGTGTCGTCCCGGAAGGCGTCGCAGAGCCCCGCCACCGAGACCACCGCGGCGAGCTGCACCGTCGTGCCGAGCACCTCGCCGAGGGGCAGGTGGCGCAGCAGCAGCCAGAGCACGGCGGCTCCGACGGCGCCGCCTGCCAGACCGACCGCAGCGCTGCCGCTGAACATGCCCAGCTGGCTGCCGAGACCGTACTGTTCGGCGGCCAGGACGCCGTGGAAGACGAACGCCCCGAGGATGCCGCCCACCGGGTCGATCAGGGAGCCCTCCCAGACGAGGATGCGTTGCAACCGTTCGGTCGGGCGGACGAAGCCCAGCAGCGGCCCGACCACGGTGGGGCCACTGACCACGAGGATCGCGCCCAGCATCACGGCGGAGCCCAGTGACATGCCGATGATCGGGACGGCGAGCAATGCCGCCGACAACCAGGTGACCAGGCCACCGAACCAGATCAGCCTGACCACGACCCGGCGGGTGTGCCCCTTGAGCCGGCGCAGGTCCAGCCCGAGTCCCGCGTCGTAGAGGATCACCGCCACGGCGAGCGACACCAGCGGTGAGAACGCGGCGCCCAGCAGCTTCTCGGGATTGACGTCGTCGGTCAACGCGCCCGCGACGAATCCGGCGGGCAGCAGCAACAGGATCGCCGGCACCCGCAGCAGGCTCGCCAGCAGCTGGGAGCCGACGGCAAGGGCGACGATCAGTGCGATGCCGATCAGGATCTGACTGGATGTCACGACATCTCCTCCTTGGACGCGCCGGTCCTACCCGGCGAGCCGCGTGATGCTCCGGCCGGCCAGGAGGGAGAGTCCCGCCGCGGCCGTCACCGTGCGACGTCCTCGTCGGCCAGCGGTTCCAGTACGCCGTGGGTGTCGAGGCGGTAGAGGACGACGAGGGCCGGGCCGATGAACACGAGGGCGACGGCCGCGACGATGAGCATCCACTGGAGCGGGGCGCTCGCCCCCGCCCCCTGCTGGACGGTCAGCGAGGTGGGCACCAGGTAGGGCTTCTGGGCGAAGCCCCAGGCGGCGACCAGCAAGGCCACGACCGCCACCGAGGTGTAGCGTGCCCACCCGGCGGCGGAGCCGGCGACCAGCCAGGCCGTGACCGCCAGCGCCGCCGCGGCGAGCAGGACGAGCAGCAGCCCGATCCCGTGGGTGAGCCCGTGGTGGACGTACGAGGCGTGCGGCTCGGTCACGATCAGGCCGATCACGCCGAGGATCAGCAGGGCGGCGGCGGCGATCCAGGCGCGCAGCCGGAAGTAGCCGACCAGGTCGTGCGCCTCGAAGCGCCGGGCGTCCACCGTGAGGAACACGGCGCCGAGGAAGGCGGTGGCCGCCACGGCGACCAGGCCGCCCATGATCGAGGTGGTGCTGGCCCAGGCGTCGGCCGACGCGACGGTGCCGGGGGCGACCCGCCCGGAGGCCACGGCGCCGATGGCGGCGCCCAGGAAGAACGGGGTGAGCAGGGAGGAGACGGCGAACACGACGCCGTAGAACCGGCGTTCGGCCAGTCGCCGGGTGGGCTTGCGCAGCGCGAACCCGGCGCCGCGCAGGACCAGGCCGACGGCGGCCAGTGCCAGCGGGAGCCAGAGTGCGGTGAACACCGTCTGGAAGAACACCGGGAACCCGGTCCACATCAGGACGAGCACGAAGATCAGCCAGACGTTGTTGACCTCCCAGACCGGTGCCATGGCGTGGTCGATCAGCCAGCGGGGGCGTTTGCCGTGCTCGGCGCCGCCGGCCACCAGGTCCCAGAACCCGGCGCCGTAGTCGACGCCGCCGCCGCAGGCGTAGGCGGCGATCGCGAGCAGCAGGATCCAGGCGACGACGTTCGCTGTCACAGCTCACTCCCGGGGGTCCGGCGGGTACCCGGGGCACTCGCGGCCGGCTCGGGACGCGGACCGTAGGGGGTGTCCGTCTCGGGGCCCTCGGCGAGCGCTCGGGCGGATCCGGAGTCGGCGAGCCGCCAACGACTACGCATCTTCAGGACGACGGTGAGGAACGCACCGAAGACGAGGACGTAGACCGTGACGACGATACCGAACATGGTCCACAGCGAGGCGGCGGCGGTGGGGGTCACGGCCTCGGAGACCCGCATGTTCTGGTAGACGATCCAGGGCTGGCGGCCCACCTCGGTGGTGATCCAGCCGCACTCCACCGTCAGCAGGCTGGCCACACCGGCAACCGCGGCGAACCGGAAGAACCACCGGGAGCGGGGCAGGTCACGGCGGCGCAGCCAGCACCAGCCGTACCAGAGGGCGAGCAGGATCAGCAGGCTGCCGATGGTGACCATGATGTCGAAGGCCCAGTGCGCGATGGTCGCCTGGGTCGTGGTGGGGCGGTCGGAGGCGGGTACCGAGGTCAGTCCGGTGACCTGGGTCTTGGGGCTGAACCCGGCGAGGATGGAGTCCAGTTGGGGAATCTTGAGACCGCCCTTGACGGTCCCGTCCTCCTGGAGGCGGCCGAACATGTACTCGGGCACATGGGTGTCGGTGTTCCAGACGATCTCCGTCGCGGCGAACTTGACGGGCTGCTTGTGGAAGACCGCCCGGGCGATGGCGTCGCCGAGCACGAACTGGACGGGGGTGAGAATCGCCGCGGCCGTGAACGGCACGGTGAAGCCGAGGCGGTGGTAGCGGTCCCGCCGGCCGCGCAGCCATCCCACCGCGTAGACGCCCGCCACCACATAGCCGGCGGTGAGGAACATCGCGACGACGAAGTGCCAGTACTGCGGGCCGAACATGGGTGTGAAGATGGCCTGTTGGACGCTGACATCCACGGGATTGCCGCTCGCGTCGAGGGTGAAGCCCTGCGGGGTGTTCATCCACGAGTTGGCGGCGATGATGCCGAACGCACCCATCAACGCCGTCAGCGGCAATGGCACGCCGAGCCAGAAGTGCGTCCACGGCTTCAGCCTGCGCCAGCCGTAGAGGTAGATCGCGATCAGGATCGCCTCCAGGAAGAACGCCCACGCCTCCACGCCGAAGCCGAGGCCGAAGACGTCCCCCCAGCGGCCCATCATGCCCGGCCACAACAGGCCGAACTCGAACGAGAGCACGGTGCCGGTGACGATGCCGACGGCGAACTGGACGGCCATCACGGCGGACCACCTCCGCGCCAGCAGCAAGGCGGTCGGATCGGCCTTCCGCAGCCCCCGGTAGTGCATCACCAGAGTGACGAACGGCAGCGCCACGCCCAGCGGCACCAGCAGGATGTGGGAGGCAAGGGTGAACGCCATCAACTCCCGGGCGGGGAGCAGCTGTGCCGGGGTGTCAGCCAGGAGGTGTGCTGCCGTGTTCATGCGGGCCTCGGTGGCTCGTGCCGGGTGACCGCGGGGTCAGCCGGACCGGACGGGGGAGAGGGCGTGCGGACCGGCGGCGGGAGGCAGCGCCTCGGGCCGCGTCGGGACGACCAGCCGGATCAGCCTGCCGATCGGTCGGCGGGCGTCACAACGTGGTGGGCACGGCGGCCTCCACCGTGCGGTCAGCCTCCGGTGGCGAAGCCGGGGAAGAGGGTCATTCCGCCGTCGACGTAGAGCGTGGCGCCGACGACGTAGTCCATCAGGTCGGAGGCCAGGACGGTCACCGCTTGGGCGATGTCCTCCGGGTCGCCGACCCGGCGGTAGGGGATCAGCCGCAGGAGGTCGGCCTCGGCCTCGGGGGTGTCCCAGGCGGACTTGTTGATGGGGGTGCGGATCGCGCCGGGCGCGACGGCGTTCACCCGGATCCCCTGCGGGGCGAGTTCCTGCGCCAGGGTCTGCATCAGCATCAGGACGCCGCCCTTGGAGGCGGCGTAGTTCACGTGGCCCGACCACGGGATGATCTGGTGCACCGAGCTCATGCAGACGATCTTCCCGGCCGAGCGGGACACCTCCGGCACGACGCCCCGGCGGACGAACTCCTTCGCGGCCTCCCGGGCGCACAGGAACTGCCCGGTGAGGTTGACGTCCAGCACCTTCTGCCACTGGGCGACGGTCATCTCGGTGAGAGCGGCGTCCCGCTGCAACCCGGCGTTGGCCACCATGATGTCGATCGTGCCGAACTCCCCGACCATCCGGTCGACCATCGCGACGACCTGGTCCTCCTGGGAGACGTCCGCCTCGTGGGCGTAGGCCCGCACACCGTAGGACTTGATCTCCTCGACCACCTCCTCGGCCGCCTCCGGGCCGAAGACGTAGTTCACGACCACATCGGCGCCGGCGCGGCCGAGACCGATCGCGGTCGCCTTGCCGATACCGGAGTTCGCGCCGGTCACCAGGGCCTTCTGCCCCCGCAGAATCGGCGGAACCGGCCGCCGCCCCTCGTCCACAGCTGAGGTCACTGATCTCTCCCGTCGTTGGCCGCGAGCCGGCACCGGGTGACAACACTGGTCGGCCCGGCTCGCGGCACGGGGAACGGCTCGCCCGCCGGCGCACCACTGTCCCCCCGACGGCTCAGCGCCCGGACGGCGGCGGGCGCCGGTCAGTCACCCGGCCGGGCCACCACGTTCTCCAGCGGGCCGCCCGCGAGGAAGCGCTCCAGCTGGGTGCGGATCAGGCGAAGGCCCCGGGACAGGAAGGCGGAGCTGCTGCCGCCCACGTGGGGTGTGATCAGGGTGTTCGGGGCCCGCCAGAGGGGGTGGCCGGCGGGCAGCGGTTCGGGGTCGGTCACGTCGAGTGCCGCGGCCAACCGGCCGCCCTGCAGCTCGGCGAGGAGGGCGCCGGTGTCCACGACGGCACCGCGGGCCACGTTGACCAGCAGGGCGCCGTTCTTCATCGCGGCGAGGAAACCCGCGTCGACCAGCCCCCGGGTCCCGTCGGTGAGTGGGACGGTCAGCACCACGACATCGGCGCGCGACAGCAGGTCCGGGAGGTCGGCGAGAGCGTGCACCGGCCCGCGCGCTGCCGTCCGGGCACTGCGGGCCACCCGCAGAACCTCGCACTCGAACGGCACGAGACGCTCCTCGACGGCCGCACCGATCGACCCGTGGCCGACCACCAGCACGGTACGGTCGGCGAGCGAGGCGAATGAGCCGCCCTCCCAGGAACCGGCGTCCTGCGCCCGGACGAAGCCCGGGACTCCGCGCAACGAGGAGAGCACAAGGGTGACCGCAAGCTCGGCAGTGCTGGCGTCGTGGACACCCCTCGCGTTGCAGAGCATCACACCCGTCGGCAGAACGGGCAGCAGTTCCTCGACTCCCGCCGACAGGCTCTGCACGACCCGCAACCGGGGCATCCGGGCAAGCAGCGGAACAGCGGCCGACGTGTAGGTGTAGGGGATGACGAAGAACTCCACCTCGTCGAGCACCCGCTGGGGCGGGCCGTCACCCCGGCCGTCCCACACCACCGTCGCCACCTCGGGGCGTAGGCCCACCTGTGCGAGCGGGTAGGGAAGCAGGATCCTGGCCGGGGGGCCGCCGGGCACCGCGTTCGGGATGCTCATGAAGCGATCTCAACAGCGATCACCCTCGGGGGCAAACCTCCGGCCCGCCATTCGGTGCGGCCGGCACCGCGGAGCACTGCCGGGTGGACCCCGCAGGCCGCGCCGCGCCACTGCCCGGGTGGAACTGCGCGCATGATCTCCTGCAAAGCCGTCCAGCTCATGCGCGACCCGGGAGAGACGCCGTGGAGACATCCGGACCAGCACCGACCATCGTAGTGATCATGGGCGTATCCGCCTCGGGCAAGACCACCCTGGGCAGGCTCCTCGCCGAGCGGCGCGGCGTGCCCTTCGTGGAGGGCGACGACTTCCACCCGGCCACGAACATCGCCAAGATGGCGGCGGGACACGCACTCGACGACGAGGATCGCGAGCCATGGCTCGGAGCCATGGCCGACTGGATCCGGGACACGACCCGCCTCGGAGCGGGCGCCGTCGTCTCCTGCTCAGCCCTCAAGCGCGAGTACCGGGACGTTCTCCGCGCCGCCGGCCCGGGCGTCTGGTTCGTGTACCTGAGGGTGGATCGGGAGGTCGCGCGCGCCCGCATCGCCGGGCGCGCCGGGCACTTCATGCCGGCCGGCCTTCTGGAGTCGCAGTACGACGCCCTGGAGCCGCTGCGCGCCGACGAACCCGGACTGACCGTTGACGCGGACGCCGACACCGAAACCGTCCTCGGGCAGGTCCTGGCCGCCACCGCTCGCTTCGAGGCGTAGCGCCGTGCGGGCTCGCAACCCCCAGGGCGGCGCCGGCCGGCAGTGACGCGCCGGCAATGACGGGCCGTCAGGGATCAGGGCCTGCCGGCGTCGCGGAGCGATCCGACGCACAGGGCCCAGATGATGAAGATGTTGACGGCGATCAGGACGATGGCCCAGAACGGGTAGTAGGGCAACCACAGGAAGTTGGCGATCAGGCTCAGGCCGGCGAGCACGACACCGACAACGCGCGCCCATACCGCTCCGGCGAACAGGGCGCAGCCGGCGAGGACGACGACGATGCCCAGGATGAGGTGGATCCAGCCCCATCCGGTCAGGTTGAAGCGGAACGTGTAGTCGGCCGTTCTGACGAACAGGTCGTCCTTGGCGATGGCGGCGATCCCCTCGAAGATCGCCATGGCTCCGCCGAAGATCATCAGGACCGCCGCGAGAACGATCCAGCCTGACCGTAGAACATGCCGCGAGGTATCGGCGGTGACCTGCCCGGGCTGCGGCTGGTTGAGGTTGCCGGCCATGGGGCCTCCTTGGTTCGGGGAGCCACCCGGCCTTCCGAAAAGGCCGACCGGGCGGCTCCACTTCCAGCGTTCCACGGCGACGTCGATACTGCGCCCCGTGCGGCCGCGGGGCCGTGGAGACGCTCACAGCCCGGCAGGCGCAGCGCACCGTCCTGATCGCCGTTCCGGAGCGGACCGCGTCGCGGCAGGGCAGGCCAGTAGATCCGGGATGCCGTCGCTGTCCCGCGGCCGACAACACGGCGACGGCGCAGGGCCGGGCCGGGTCAGGTCAGGTCAGGTCAGGTCAGCCGAGGCGCTCGGCGATGCGGTCGCCGACCCGCAGGGCGTTGGCGATGGCCGTCAGCGACGGGTTCACCGCACCGATGCTCGGGAAGAAACTGGTGTCGACGACGTAGAGATTGTCCAGGTCGTGGGCCTTGCAGTCGACGTCGAGTGCCGAGGTCCGCGGGTCGGTGCCGAAGCGCACGGTGCCGGCCTGGTGCGCGGTGGCACCGATCGGCATCCCCTTGTGCAGGTAGAGGCTGTGCGGCAGCAGGTGGTGGGGGTGCATGCCCAGGTGACCCAGCATCTTCTGGAGCTTGTGCTGCAGGCGCTTCAGCCCTTCGGTGTTGTTCTTCTCGTCCAGGGCGAGGTGGATGGCGCCGTCACTGTCGAGGGTGACGCGGTTGTCGGGGTGCGGGAGGTCCTCGCCGCAGAGCCAGAAGTCCACCGCGTGGTGGGCCAGCACCTCGAAGGGCATGTCGGGCGATGCCAGTCCGGCCCAGCGGGGCGCCTCGCCCTTGATCTGGTCGGAGTCGGACTTGCCGAGCATCTGGATACCGCCCAGGGGGTAGTCCCAGTCGTCCGCGCCCAGGTACCAGTCGTTGAGCGCGAGGGTCTTCTGGAACTGCGTGTCGTTGGGCTCCTTCGACACCGCCATCAGCGCGAGGTTGTTGTGCCGCATGTAGTGGCGCCCCACCACGCCCGAGCTGTTGGCGAGGCCGTCCGGGTGCCGGTCGTTCGCCGAACGCAGCAGCAGTGCGGCGGAGTTGACCGCCCCGCAGGCCACCACCACGACGTCGGCGGAGTACTCCGCGACCGTTCCGTCGGCGAGTTCGGCGACCACCTTGTCGACGCTGCGGCCGGTCGGCCCGGTTTCGAGCCTGCGGACGTTCGCCCCGGTGACCATCGTGACGTTGTCGTGCTCCAGGGCCGGGTCGACACAGATGACCTGGGCGTCGGCCTTGCCCTGCACCAGGCACGGGAATCCGTCGACCCGGTTGCAGCGGATGCACACGCTGGTGTGGGTCGCCCGGCCGTCGCCGTCCTGGGTGAGGTTCACGCCGATCGGCAGGTGGAAGGGGTGCAGGCCCTGCTTCTCCAGGTCGTCGCTGAGCTGCTGGATGCGCGGCTCGTGCTGCACGGGCGGATACGCGTACTGGGCACTCACTGGCCCCTCCCCGGGGTCCTCCCCGTGCCGGCCGTGCACCAGGTACAGGTGCTCGGCCTGGGTGTAGTACGGCTCCAGGTCCTCGTAACGGATCGGCCAGGCCGGGGAAATGCCGCCGTGATGCCGCAACTCGCCGAAGTCCTCGGGGCGCAGGCGGAACAGCGCGGCACCGTAGAACTTCGTGTTGCCGCCGACGTAGTAGTTGACCTCGGGTGGGAACTGGTCGCCGTGTTTGTCGTACCAGAACTCGGGAGCGCGGTACTTGCCCTTGACGAAGACCGCGGTGGACTCCCAGTTGTCCCGCTCGCGGGGCAGGTAGCCGCCGCGCTCCAGGATGAGGACGCGCTTGCCGGTGGGGGCGAGGCGGTGGGCGAGGGTGCCGCCGCCTGCTCCGGTGCCGATGACGATGACGTCGTAGTGCTCGGTGCCTGCCATGGGGTCGCCTCGGATCGTGGGTCGGTGCGGTGTGGGTCGGTGCGGTGTGCTGCGGTGTGGTCTGGTGCGGTGTGGTCTGGTGCGGTGCGGGCCGGCGGCTGGACCGCCGGTCAGAGGACGGCGATGGGGTTGACAGGAGAACCGGTGGCCGCGGGGAGCCGCAGGGGCGCAACCACGCAGAGGAACGACCAGCGGCCCTCCTCCTCGCAGAGCGGTACCAGGTCCTCGAACTGCAGGTAGTCCATGAAGTGGAGCCCGAGGGCGTGAATGCCCAGGACGTGCACGGGGAAGTCCACGCCCTCCGTGAGGCTGGGGGCCGTGTCGTTGTTGCCGTCGCTGCCCAGCACGGAGACCCGGCGCTCGGCGAGGAACTCCACCGCGGTGGGATGCAGCCCTGCCCGGCTACGCGCCGCGTCCCAGGGCCCCCTCTCGACGCGCCTGCGGCGGTGGCCCACCCGGACGAGGAGGATGTCCCCCGCACCGACCCGCACGCGCTGCGCGGCCTCGGCGGCCCGGAGGTCGTCGGCGGTGACGTAGTCGCCCGGCTCCAGCCACGGCACGCCGCGCAGCCGCGGAATGTCGAGCAGGACGCCGCGGCCGACGACGCCGTCCCGCACGAGCTCGACGGACAGGGCGGTGGCGCCCTCCGCGGTCACGGTGCGCGCGGGGACGCCCCCGTACAGGGTGCCGTCGTAGACGACGTGGCACAGAGCGTCGAGGTGGCTGTCCGCGTCGCCGTGGACGTGCATCGAGAAGTGGTCGGTGGCGAAGTGGAGCCCGGTGGCCGGAGCCTCGGCCTCCGGGCGGCTGGTGAGCCGGTGGCCGGCCGGGTGCGGGTTGTCGGGGGCCGCGCGGGTCTCGACCGGTGCGGCGAGGGTGACGGTCCTGCCGGAGCGGACCTCCGCCACCGCGGCGCGGACCGTCGCGGGCGTGACGGCGGCCAGTGCTCCGCGCCCGCCGGACTGTGTGCTGACCGCCGACTCCCGGAGGCGCGCGTACAGTTCGTCGAACGCGGCCCGGCTCTGCGGGCGGCCACCCCCCGGCTGCCCGTGCCCCGGCCGGCCCGGCCCCGGATCAGTCGCGCTGCCGCTGCCGGTCAAGGGCCTCATCCAGGGTCGATGCCGCCATGATGAGCGACAGGTGGGTGAACGCCTGCGGGAAGTTGCCGAGTTGCTCGCCGCTCGGGCCGATCTCCTCGGCGAAGAGCCCGACGTGGTTGGCGTAGGTGTGCATCTTCTCGAACGTGTAGCGCGCCGGACGGACGCGCCCGGCCCGGGCCAGGGCGTCGACGTAGAGATACGTGCAGAGGCTGAACGTGCCCTCCGAGCCGCGCAGGCCGTCCGGCGACGCGGCCGGGTCGTAGCGGTAGACGAGGCTGTCCGAGACGAGTTTGCGCTCCATGGCGTCCAGGGTGGAGAGCCAGCCCGGGCTCTTCCCGGAGAGGAATCCCACGCGCGGGATGAGCAGGAGGGAGGCGTCCAGGACGTCGCCGCCGTAGTGCTGCACCAGGGCTTTCTCAGCCTTGCTCCAGCCCTTCTCCATCACCTGTTCGAGGATGCTGTCGCGGGCGGCGCGCCAGCGCGGGATGTCGGCGGGCCGGCTGAGTTCGGTCGCCAGGCGCATGCCCCGGTCGAACGCCACCCAGCACATCACCCGGCTGTAGGTGAAGTCGTTGCGCCCGCCGCGTGTCTCCCAGATGCCCTCGTCCGGGCGATCCCAGTTGTCGGACAGCCAGTCCAGGGTCCGCGCGAGACCCTTCCAGCCGTGGTAGCCCAGCTCCACGCCGACGTCCAAGCCCTCGGCCATCGCGTACAGGGACTCGCCGTAGATGTCGAGCTGCAGCTGGTCGGCGGCGGCGTTGCCCGCCCGCACCGGACGCGAACCCCGGTAGCCCTCCCAGTGCTCCAGGACCTCCTCCGCGAGATTCGGGTCGCCGTCGACCCGGTACATGATCTGCAGCCGCTCGCCAGGCAGATCGGCCCGGTCGTGCATCCGGTCGCCCAACCACTTGGTGAACGCCGACGCCTCCTCCGCGAACCCGAGGTCGAGCAGCGCACGCACCGAGAGCGAGCCGTCCCGCACCCACGAGTACCGGTAGTCCCAGTTGCGCTCGCCCCCGACCTGCTCCGGCAGGCCCATGGTGGCGGCGGCGACCGGCGCACCGGAGGGGTGGTAGGTGAGGAGCTTGAGCGTGATGGCCGAGCGGTTCACCATCTCGGCCCAGCGCCCCCGGTAGCGGGAAGTGTGCAGCCACTTCTGCCAGAAGTCGACCTCCGCCCACAGCCGCTCCGTGACGCCCTCCGCGGTGAGCGGGGGCGGCGCCCCGCCGTCGGCGGCGGACGTCGTGAACACGGCGACGGCGGACTCCCCGATGTTGAGGGTGACCGCTCCGCGGACGTCGTCCCCGTCCCGCTCCAGCGGGAAACTGGCCTGCAGGTGCCCGGCGATCCCCGGGGCGCGGAACACGGCGTCCCGACCATGCAGTTCGAGCTCATGGCCGGCCCGGCCGTAGTCGAACCGCGGCCGGCACTCCAGGACGAACCGCACGGTGCCACGCACGGCGCGGACCACCCGCATCAGGCTGTGGCGGTCGGTCGGAGTGCGGCTGGTGTTCGCCGGCATCCAGTCGATGACCTCGCCGACGCCGTCCGGCGACATGAACCGTGTCACCAGCACGCCGGTGTCCGGGTAGTAGAGCTGCTTGCACGACACCTCCGAGTGCTCGGGTGCCAGCCGGAAGTACCCGCCGCGGTCGTGGTCGAGCAGCGAGGCGAAGACACTGGGCGAGTCGAACCTCGGCGCGCAGAACCAGTCCACCACACCTTGCGAGGACACCAGGGCGGCGGTCTGCAGATCGCCCACCAGACCGTGGTCGGCGATCGGGGGGTAGCGGTCCATGAACATCCCATCCCAAGATGACTACACAGCGTCCACTATCCGATGCGCTGTGCGACAAGAAGGGCCGACGCGCCGCGGCCGTCAATGTGCCGTCACCGGCGTTGGCGTCGTCGCGTCCCGACCACCGGCCCTCCCCGGAGGGAATCGCCCAACTCACCTGTCTGCCCGCGCCCGGCGACGGTGGGAACGCGGAGTACCGAGGTGAGGCCAGGGTCGGGCGGGCTCGTGCTGCGGGCGGTCGTGCACTCGGCCTCGGCGCAGGATCGGGCGGGCGCGAAGTGGCTGGGACGGTGCCCGCCGCCTCGCCGACGACCTCAAGAACGAGTGATCACCCGACTACCCGACACCTTCTCAGGCCGGGCGGACCAGGCGGTTGTCGTGGGCGAAGACCACGGCCTGGATCCGGTCGCGGAGTTCGAGCTTGTGCAGGATCCGCCCCAGATGGGACTTCACGGTCGCCTCCGCGAGGTACAGCGCGGCCGCGATCTCGGCGTTGGACAGGCCGCGGCCGACCTCGACGAGCACCTCGCGCTCACGGGCGCTCAGCCGGTCCAGCCGCTCGTCGCGGACGGCGGCGCCGCCGTCGGGCAGGTGCAGACGGAAGTCCTCCAGCAGGCGCCGGGTGATCCGCGGGGAGAGCACCGCGTCGCCCGCCGCGACGTTGCGGATCGCGGTGAGCAGCTCCTCCGGCCTGGTGTTCTTCAGCAGGAAGCCCGAGGCTCCGGCGGCGAGACCGGCGAAGGCGTACGCGTCCAGGTCGAAGGTGGTCAGGATCAGCACTCTGCTCTGCGGGGAGACCTCGACGACCTGTCGGGTCGCCTCGATCCCGTCCGTCCCGGGCATCCGGACGTCCATGAGGACGACATCGGGCTGCAGCTCCCGGGCGAGGCGGACTGCCTGGGCGCCGTCCGCGGCCTCGCCGACCGGTGTCATGTCGGGCTGGGCCTCCAGGACCGTGCCGAAGGCCATCCGGAGCAGTGCCTCGTCGTCGGCGATCAGGATGCGGATCGTCATGCGGAGGCCGCCCCGCAGCCGTTGAGGAGGAGTCGGGTACGGACGCCCCAGCCGCCGCCCGGAAGCGGTCCGGCCTGCAGCGTCCCCCCGTAGGCGGCCGCGCGCTCGCACATGCCGGGGATGCCGTGGCCGGGCGGTGCGGCGGCGGGCCGCGCCGGGCGAGGGCCGCTGTCGGTGACGTCCACGCCGACGGCCTGGGCCGAGCACTCGACCAGGACCGTCGCGCGGGTGCCGGCGGGTGTGTGCTTGAGGGTGTTGGTCAAGGCTTCCTGCACCAGACGGTAGACGGTGAGTTGTGCGGTGGCGGGGACGTGGGTGTGGCCGCCGCGGACCTCCAGGCGGGTCGGCAGCCCGGCGGCGCCCATCTGGTCGGCGAGGGCCTCCAGCTGGGCGATGCCGGGCGGCGGGTGGCGCTCCGCGTCCCGCTCACCGGTCCGCAGGACGCCCAGCGAGCGCCGCATGTCGGTCAGCGCCTGCCGGCCCGTCTCGGAGGTCTGCAGCATCGCGGCGGTGGCCCGGTCCGGGGACCTGTGCTGGGCGTAGACGGCGGCGTCGGTGAGCGCGACCATGACGGACAGGTTGTGGGTGACGATGTCGTGCATCTCGCGGGTGATCCGGGCCCGCTCCTCGGCAACGGCCAGCCGTGTCTGCTGCTCCTGGTGCAGCGCCAGCCGTTCGGCCCGTTCCTGCACGGCGGCGAGGTAGGCCCGGCTGGTCCGCACGTTCACCCCGAGGACGGCGGCGGCGACGACCGTCGCGGAGAGCGCGACGAAGGGGGTCAGGAACGCGCCGTCCGGTGCCCAGCGCAGGCAGGCCAGCACGGCCCCGCCCTCCACGACGGCACCGGCGAGGAGCGTGCCGCGCCGGCCGGTGTGGGCGGCCGCCGTGTAGAGGGCCACCAGCAGGGCGATGTCCGCGGGCAGTTGGACGTCCATCAGCCACTGGACGAAGGCCGCGGCCGCCACGGCGCCGAACACCACGAGCGGGGCCCGGCGCCGCCACAGCAGGGGGAGCGCCAGGGCGGCGGTGAGCGCCGCGGCCACCGGCAGCTCCCGCGCCGGGTAGGCGGTCACGACGTTGAGGAGGAGAAGGATCGGCAGCCCCGCGTCCCACACCAGGGGCGGTACCCGGTCCCGGTGGCGCACCGTCACACCTCCCCGTCGATCGGTCGTCGTGGCGGCCCGACCGGGACCGTCAGCGCGTACAGCCGGAGCCTAGGCCGCGGGGGCGGCGGCGCGCATGAGCCCACAGTCCGACCGCACCCTGCCGGGGTACGACCGCAGGAGGAGGCCCACCACCTCCTGCGGTCGCAGAGCGGCCGCCGGACGGGCGTGACCGGTTGCCACTCCGGTCGCACTGCGGCCCGCCCGGATTGCGACCGGAGTGGCAACCGGCGGCGACCCGGGACCGATGCGGCGGCGCGGACCCGGCGTCGAGCATGGCCGGGTGACCGAAACCATCACGGGGCTGTCGATGTCCCTTCCGGAAGTCCTCGTCCTGCTGGGTGCCCTCGCGCTGGTGGCGGCGCGCTGGCTCCCCCCGGCTGCCCGCCGGCCCGTCACGATCGGGGCGGGGGCGGTGCTCGTGGCGTCCGCGACCGTGCTGGGCGTGGTGGGGATCCGCTGGCAGCTGCTGCCGGTCCTGGCCGGCGCCGCCCTGGCGTCGGCGTTCGCCCTCCCGCCCCTGCTGCGACGCCGTACCGGCCGACCGGCGTGGCGGGCCCGCTGGTGGCTGGCCCTGCCGGGATCGCTGGCCTGCGCCGGCCTGATCGCCATTGGCCCGGTGGCGGCCTGGGCCTTCCCCGTGCCCGAGTTCCCCGAGCCGTCGGGCGGCTTCGCGGTCGGCACCCGGGTGGTGCAGTGGACCGACCCGCTCCGCCCCGAGAGCTTCACCGCCGATCCGGACGACCGGCGCACGGTCGTGGCCCAGCTCTGGTACCCCGCGCAGAAGAGCCCCGCCGGCACCCAGCGGGCCCAGTACCTGGGACGCACGGAGCAGGAGGCGCGCGCCGTCGCCGAGGCCCTCGCAGGCGGGGTCGGCCTGCCCGGCTTCCTGGTCGACGGTGTCCCGCGGGCTCGCAGCCGTGCGGTCGTCGACGCCCCGGTGGCCGGTGGGGGAGAACGGTTCCCGGTCGTCCTGTTCTCCCCGGGGTCGGGCGGGGTGCGGACCCAGAACACCGCCTGGGCGGAGGAGCTGGCCAGCCACGGCTACCTGGTCGCCGCCCTCGACCACCCGTACGACTCCGCCGTCGTCGTCCTCGCAGACGGCCGCACGATCCGCGCCACGACCGCCTCCAGCGGGGACCGGGACCAGGACGAGGAGCTGGCGGCGGGCTGGACCGCCGTCCGGGCCGCCGACCTCGGCTTCGTCCTCACCCAGCTGGAACGGCTGGACCGGGGCGAGACCGCCGACCCGCTGACCGGACGCCTGGACATTGGCCGCGCCGCGGTGGCCGGCCACTCCCTGGGCGGTGCCGCCGCCCTGCAGGCGGCCCGGCAGGACCGCCGGTTCGGCGCCGTCGTCGACCTGGACGGCTACCCCCATGGCCCCACCGCGCCCGCCCTCGAGCAGCCGGCGCTCGCGCTCACCCAGGAGATCACCGCCGGCACCGACCCGCGCTACCTGCCCCGCCTCACCGACGCCCTCGAGCACAGCACCGCGACGAGCTACCGGCTTGCCGTCCCCGGCGCGGGGCACCTCACCTTCATGGACGGCCCGCTCTACTTGCCGCCGGTGCCCTCGATCGTCGGCACCCTCGGGCGCACCGAGAGCCCGCGCATCGTCGCCGGAGCCACCCTCGCCTTCCTGGACGCCGTCCTGCGAGGCCGCCCCGGCGACCCGGCCGAAACCCTCCGGGCCTACGGGAAGGTCTACACGGTCTCACCATCAGGGGCTCGGGGAACTGCGGGGCTGACCCCGTGATTGGCCCAACACGCGTGTAAGAAGGTGTTGGGTGATCGGGTGATCACTCGTTCTTGAGGTCGTCGGCGAGGCGGCGGGCTGCTTCGGTCTCGATGGGGCCGCGCGGTTCGATCTCCTCGCCGGCGATCTCCTCGCCGGCGAGGCGGGCGGCCATGAGACGGATCATGGCGACTTTGATCATCGCTTCGGCGTGCGCGGTCTTGCGCTCGTAGTCCCGTGCCGACCGTCTGCACCGTCCCAGCCAGGAGAATGTCCGCTCGACCACCCACCTGCGGGGCAGCACGTGGAAGCCTTTCACATCCGCATTGCGCGGCACCGCGACGATCTCCGCCCACTGAGCATCCGTCAACGACTAGTCGTAGGACGGCCTGCACGCACAGACACACATGATGGTGATCTTCATGGACGGCTAGACCACGGAGATCACCACCGACGCATCACGGCATGCAGTTGATCAATTACCCAAAACTTTCTCAGGCGGTGGCCGCGGCCGCCTCGGCCAGGGCGTCCAGGACCGGGCGGATCAGCGGGTGGCCGTCCGCGCCGGCCCGGACGGCCGCGAAGACCCGGCGGGTGGCGAGCGCGCTGTCCACCCGCCGGACCGCGACGTGCGCGAGGTCCACGCCCAGCAGCGCGGAGCGCGGCACCAGCGCGACCCCGGCACCGGCCGAGGCGAGCGCGACGACCGCGCGGAAGTCGTCCGAGGAGTGCACCAGACGCGGCTGGAAGCCGGCGTACTCGCAGGCCAGCAGCACCACGTCGTGACAGGGGTTGCCGGGGTACGGGCCGATCCACGGCTCGTCGGCGAGGTCGGCGACGGCGATCGGCCCCTCGGCGACGGCGAGCGGGTGGCCGAGCGGGAGCACCGCCTCGAACGGTTCGGCGTACAGCGGCACCCGGGTGAGCCGGGCGTCGTCGGCGCGCGGGGCGCCCCGGTACTCGACGGCCACCGCGAGGTCGGCGCGCCCGTCCAGGACCATCGGGAGGCTGGCGTCCCCCTCCGCGTCCAGCACTTTGAGGCGGACGCCGGGCGCGCGGGTGGCGAGGGTGCCGATGGCGGGGGCGAGGACGAGGGAGATGCCGGTCGCGAAGGAGGCGACGGTGACCTCGCCGGAGACGCCCGCGGAGTAGGCGGCGAGGTCCGCCTCGGCCCGCTCCAGCTGGGCGAGGACGGCGTCGGCGTGGCCCAGCAGGATCTCGCCCGCCGCGGTGAGCCGCACGCCCCGGCCCTCGCGGGCGAGCAGGTGGTGGCCGGTCTCCTGCTCCAGCGCGGCCAGCTGCTGGGAGACCGCCGAAGGGGTGAGGTAGAGGGCGGCCGCCGCGGCGGTCACGGTGCGGTGGTCCGCCACGGCCCGCAGGGTCCGAAGCCGTCGTGCGTCGATCACACGCCAATTCTGCCAGCGTGGCGGGGAACCCCGGGGCGGCGGAGGCACGGGGTGCCGGAGTGGGAAGTCGGACCGGCCGACTTCCCGCTCCGGAGGCGTGCTGCCTCGGGCGTCCTTGCGGCTCGGGGGTCCTGCAGTTCAGGGGCCTTTCTTTGCAAACCAGGGTCCTCGGCGGCCCAGCGTCCTCTGCGGCTCAGAGGTCCTTGCAGCTCAGGACTCCTTGCGGCCCGGGTGGGCGAGGTCGTCGTCCGGGGCGGGGGCCGGTGCAGGCGCCGGGGCGGGCGGGTCGGGGTCGGTGAGGAGGCGGGCGGTGAGGACGTACTGGGCGAGGCAGCCGGCGAGCAGGACGGCGACACCGCCGACCGCGTCCAGGACCCAGTGGTTGGCGGTGGCCACCACCACGAGGAAGGTGAGCGCCGGGTAGAGGGCCGCCAGGGGGCGCAGCCGGCGGTGGCGGGTGGTGGTGATCACGACCAGGGTGCACCAGCCGGCCCAGGCGATGTGCAGCGACGGCATCGCCGCGTACTGGTTGGAGAGCGCCGTCAGGGCGCCGAGCGGGGCCTCGCCGGGGATGCCGGACGGGTCCTCGCGCAGGCCGAACTCGGGGACCAGCCGGGGCGGCGCGAGTGGGAAGCCCCAGAAACCGACCAGGGCGAGGCCGGTGGCGGCGAACAGGACGGTACGGGCAGTGCGGTAGCGCGACGGATGGCAGGCGTAGAGCCAGACCAGCACGCCGAGCGGCACCACGAAGTGGAGCACCCTGTAGTACTGCTGTGCCGCGTCCAGCAGCCAGGCGCCGGCCCCCAGCGCCCAGCCGTTGACGGCCGGTTCGATGTCGATGTGCAACGCCCGTTCCAGGCCGTAGAGGCTGCGGGCGTGCCCGGTGGCGGTGGCGACGCGGTCGGGGGCGGCGTTGCGGATGAAGCTGTAGATGCCGTAGCCGACCTGGATGAAGAGGAGTTCCAGTACCAGGTTCGGGCGGGAGACCGGTCGCAGCGGCGCGGGGAGCAACGGGAGGTGCCGCAGGAGGGGCCGGCGGTGCGGGGGCGGGCCCGGGGTGCGGCGCAGGTGCCACTGCGGGTCGGTACGACGGCGGAACGGGAGGGCGGCGGCCGCGGCGAGGGCGACCAGGGTGGGGGCCTTGCGTAGCAGCAGGCCGCTGACCGGTTCGATACCGGGGTCGAGCATGGTGCTGGGCAACAGGGCAACGGTGGTGGCGATCAGCGGCCAGAGTGCGCGGTCCTCGGGCCGGCGGCCGATCCGGCCGGTGGCGGTGAGGAGCAGCCAGCCGAGGTCGGCGGGTACGGCGACGGGGGCCGCGACCAGGGTGGCGCAGCCGAGCACGCCGGCCGCGAGCAGCGGCTGGCCGTCGCGGGCGAGGGCGCGGGAACGCCGGAGGGCGAGCACCACGGCGGTGACCGCCACCGCCAGCCAGACGGCGAGCAGCGGCGGGCCGTGCAGGCCCAGCCGGAGCAGAACGCCGAGGGCGGTCTGGTTGACGGGGTCGCCGGTGGCGGCCGGGTCGTCGAACCGGTGCAGGAAGCGGGCGGCGCCCGCCGGGTCGGCGAGGCGGACGACGCCGTGCAGGAGGACGGCCACCGCGAGGGCGGTCAGGGCGGGACGGCTGCGGGTAGCCGGCCGGGGGCCGGGGCGTGGGAGGGCGGCGATGAAGAGGAGGAGAGCGGGTTGGAAGGCGATCGCCACGCCGAGCGCGAGGCCGGAGGCGGGGTCGGGGCGGCCCTCGCGGCGTGGCAGGACGTCGAGCAGGACGAGAGCGGTGGTGGCCAGTCCGAGGACGGCGTCCACGGGGTGGCCGCGCAGGTCGGCGCTGACCAGGACGGCGCAGGCCGCGAGTGGGCCGACGGCGGCCGGGGCGGGCACGCCCGGGGGTGGGTGGCGGGCGATCAGGGCGCCGATCGTGGCCACGGCGGCCAGGGCGGTGAACACCAGGCCGGCCCGGGTGGCGGTGGACGGCCAGGTGCCGAGGAGGAGTGGGAGGGCCGGCCGGTCGTCGGCTGCGTCGGCGAGGGTGGTCCAGGTGACGGCGGCCGCCGCGGCGAGGGCGATCACTTGGCAGAGCACGGTGAGGACGGTGACGGGATCAGGGCCTCGGCGCGTTCCGGTCGCGGGCCTGGTCGCGGGCCTGGTCGGGACCATCCCGCTCCTCTCGCCACACCGCACCGCCGCGCCCGGGCCGGTCGGCCGGGTCGCCTTCCTGCCGACTCTCGGACGGCGGCGGCCACCTCGCACCCCGAGCGGCGCCGCGCGGGGGACGGGACGGGGCAGGACGTGAGCTGCGGGTCCACGGTGGGCGGTGCATTTTGCAAAGCTCGCCAGCTGTTTGCCAAGTGCGAGGCGAGGGAGAGTACGGGCGCGAATGAAGGCGGTGCCAGGGGGAGAAACGATTCGCCCAACACCTCCGCCCTTTGCAAAACCATGTGTTTGCAAAGGGCGGGAACGGGCGGCACACGGTCCGCGGTCGGGGGGGGGGGGGGGGGGGGGGGGGGGCTCCCCCCCCCCGCGGGGGGGGGGGGGGAGGGGGGTCGCGGGGGCCAGAGGGGAGCCAAAACCTTGGCTACCCTCCGGGGGGGCGGG
>NZ_JBVJCO010000037.1:0-52827 GCF_055588525.1 Kitasatospora sp. NPDC041988 | reverse complement strand
CCCTCCCAACCCCCTCCCGACCGAAAGTTGGGGGTGGAAAAGGGGGGGAAAGGGCCGACACCCGTTCTGGGGGGGGGGGCGGGAGCCCCCCCCCCCCCCCCCCCCACTCCCGGGCGGGAGGGTGGGGCAGATGGTCTCAAGTGGCACGGCGGGCCTCAAGCGCGTGGCCGGCCTCAGGGGGCGCGGCCGGCCTCGGCGGCACGCCAGCCCTCGGCGGCACGGCGGGCCCCACGCGCACGGCCCGCTCCGGCACGGGCGTATAGCGGTCTCGCCGCGGGTCGTACCGCCCCCGGGGGAGCCCGGGGGCTTTGGTGCCGTGCGACGGAGGCGGGCCGGTCCGGCCTCCGCCGCACGGCGGCTCGGGGGCCCGTGGCACGTCCGGTTCCGGGCGGACGGACCACGGGCGGTCCGACAGGGCGCCAGGATCGATGGCGCCCGCGCGCGGTGGGCTACTCCCCCATCACCGCGCGAGCGTCCACGAAGGCCGCGACGGCGCGCTCGACGTCCTCGGTGGAGTGCGCAGCGGAGAGCTGCACCCGGATCCGGGCCTGGCCGTGCGGCACCACCGGGAAGGAGAACCCGATCACGTACACGCCGCGCTCCAGCAGCAGCTCGGCGAGCCGGCCGGCCTTGGCCGCGTCGCCGATCATCACCGGGGCGATCGGGTGGTCGCCGGGCAGGATCTCGAAGCCGGCCTCGGTCATCTTCGACCGGAACAGCGCCGTGTTGGCGGCCAGCCGCTCGCGCAGCTCGGTCGACTGCTCGACCAGGTCGAGCACCTTCAGCGAGGCCGCGGCGATGACCGGGGCGAGCGAGTTGGAGAACAGGTACGGCCGCGAGCGCTGGCGCAGCAGGGCGACGATCTCGCGGCGGGCCGCGACGTAGCCGCCGGAGGCGCCACCGAGGGCCTTGCCGAGGGTGCCGGTGATGATGTCGACGCGGTCCATGACGCCGTGCAGTTCGGGGGTGCCGCGCCCGTTCGGGCCGACGAAGCCGACGGCGTGCGAGTCGTCGACCATGACCATCGCGTCGTAGCGGTCGGCGAGGTCGCAGATCTCGCGCAGCGGGGCGACGTAGCCGTCCATGGAGAAGACGCCGTCGGTGACGATGAGGCGGCGCCGGGCGTCCTGTGTCTCCTTGAGCTGCTGCTCGAGGTCGGCCAGGTCGCGGTTGGCGTAGCGGTGGCGGCGGGCCTTGCAGAGGCGGATGCCGTCGATGATGCTCGCGTGGTTGAGTGCGTCGGAGATGACCGCGTCGCGCTCGTCGAGCAGGGTCTCGAAGACGCCGCCGTTGGCGTCGAAGCAGGAGGAGTAGAGGATCGTGTCCTCCTGGCCGAGGAACGCGGAGAGGCGGTCCTCCAGCTCCTTGTGGACGTCCTGGGTGCCGCAGATGAAGCGGACCGAGGCCATGCCGTAGCCCCAGCGGTCGAGGGCGTCCTTGGCGGCGGTGAGCACCTCGGGGTGGTCGGCGAGGCCGAGGTAGTTGTTGGCGCAGAAGTTGAGCACCTCGCCGGGGCGTCCGCCGCCGGTGACGGTGACGGCGGCGCTCTGGGGGGTGCCGATCACCCGCTCGGGCTTGAAGAGGCCGGCCTCGCGGATCTCGTCGAGGGTGGCGGCGAGGTCGTCGCGCACGTTGTCGAACACAGCAGACTCCTAGTCAGCGGGGAGGCTCGGGCGGGCTCAGGCGGTCCAGTCAAGAATGATCTTGCCGCAGCGGCCGCTGGCCGCGTCGTCGAAGGCGGCCTCGAAGTCGGCGGCGGCGTAGCGGCCGGTGATGACGGGGCTGAGGTCGAGGCCGCCCTCCAGCAGGACGGACATCGCGTACCAGGTCTCGAACATCTCGCGGCCGTAGATGCCCTTGATGGTGATCATCGAGGTGACGACGGAGGCCCAGTCGATCGGGAACTGCTCGGCGGGCAGGCCGAGCATGGCGATCTTCCCGCCGTGCGTCATGTTGGCGATCATCGACTGGAGTGCCTCGGGGCGGCCGGACATCTCCAGGCCGACGTCGAAGCCCTCGCGCAGGCCGAGCTTCTGCTGGCCCTCCTCGATGGTGTGCTCGGCGACGTTCAGGGCGAGCGTGACGCCGACCTCGCGGGCCAGGTCGAGCCGGTACGGGGAGACGTCGGTGATCATCACGTTGCGGGCGCCGGCGTGCTTGGCGACGGCGGCGGCCATGATGCCGATCGGGCCGGCGCCGGTGATCAGGACGTCCTCGCCGACCAGCGGGAAGGAGAGGGCGGTGTGCACGGCGTTGCCGAACGGGTCGAAGATCGCGGCGACGTCGAGGTCGACGGGGACGCGGTGGACCCAGACGTTGGAGGCGGGCAGCGCGACGTACTCGGCGAAGGCGCCGTCGCGCCCGACACCGAGGCCGACGGTGTTGCGGCAGAGGTGGCGGCGGCCGGCCAGGCAGTTGCGGCACTTGCCGCAGACCAGGTGGCCCTCGCCGCTGACCAGGTCGCCGACCGCGATGTCGGCGACGGCCGCGCCGATCTCGGCGACCTCGCCGACGAACTCGTGGCCGAGGACGAGCGGGGTCTTGATGGTCTGCTGCGCCCAGCCGTCCCACTTGCGGATGTGCAGGTCGGTGCCGCAGATGCCGGTGCGCAGCACCTTGATCAGCACCTCGCCGGGGCCGATGGCAGGCTTCGGGACGTCCATCAGCCAGAGTCCGGGCTCTGCCTTCTGCTTGACGAGTGCCTTCACTGCGGCGGCTCCTGACGCACGAGGGGGCGGCCTGGTGTGGGCAGGCCGGCGGGGCCCGGCGGGGTGGCGAGTCCTGCCTCCTCGCACCGGGCACGGAGCAATCTGCCTGGTGGGAGGGGGTGCGGTCCATCGAGGAATTCTTAAGGGCCGCCACAGCTGGGCTAAACGATCGTGCCCGAGCAGCGGCGGGCGGGCTTCACGGCGTGCCGGTGGCCACCCTTTCGGCGCAGCGCGCGGCGCGCGCGGAGCGTGCCGAGCGTGCGACAGCCTGCGGGCGGCCGGCCTGCCCGGCGTGAGGCTCCCCGGCGGAGCTGGTGCCTTCCGGGTTCAGCTCCTCCTGCTGCTGATCGCGTGGGCGAGCGCCGCCCCGGCCGCCAGGACTCCGGCGGCTACGACGAGCAGGCCTCCGGTGGACACCAGCAGGTCGGCCGAGCGCGGGGTGGTGGTGAGCCGGGAGAGCAGCAGGTTCACCGGGGGCAGGCCCTTGGCCACCATCAGCGTCAGCAGCAGCACCAGGGCGAGCAGCAGCGCGTAGCCCTGCCGCCGGAAGACCAGGCGGGAGCAGACCAGGCCGACGGCGATGCCGGTGAGGGCGCAGGTGAGCTGGGCCTCGGTGCCGAGCAGCAGGTCGGCGCCGGTCGGCCGGTGGGTGCCGGTCAGCAGGGGGATGGCGAGGCCGAGGGCGGTCAGCGGCAGGCACCAGAGGACGGCGGTGCAGACCGAGCCGAGCAGGACGCGGCGTGGGTCTCCGGCGTTGACGGCGACGACGGCGTGGTGGGCCCGGTCCTCCAGTGAGATCTGGGCGATGGTGAGCCAGGTGGAGCAGAGCAGCATGACGCCGGCCGCCGAGCCGTAGGTGGCGGTCAGCGGGCCGTTGTCGCTGCTGGTGAGCACGGTGAGGAGGCCGAGGAAGAGCAGCACCGGCGCGAGGTAGCGCTGGGAGAGCAGCATGGTGGTGAACAGGTACCGGACCAGGGCGGTCACCGGGCCGCCTTCCTCGACGCGCCGCCTTCGGCGTGGGTGGGGCCGGCGGCCGAGACAAGGCCGTCGACGGACCAGTGGTGTCGGAGTGCGGTCAGCAGGAGGGCGTCCGAGTGCCGCCGTTCGACCCGGATCACCAGGCACTCGCCGCGGCGGGCGGCGTCCAGCACGCCGGGGAGGGCGTACCAGTCCGGTCCGGTCGGGGTGGCACCGGTGCCGGTGGCGGGGGCGCTGAGGACGATCTCGGCGACGGCGCGCTCGTGCGCGGCGGGCTCTTGCGCGGTGGGCCGGCCGCCGTCGCGGCGGGTCACCCGGCCCTCGGTGATCGCGTAGGCGTCGGTGGCGTGGCTTCTGGTGATCGCCTCGCGGTGGTCGGTGAAGACGACGGCTCCGCCCTCGGCGGCCACCTCGTCGATGAGTTCGCCGAGGACGCCGTGGGCGGAGGCGTCCAGGCCGGACCAGGGTTCGTCGAGGACGAGCAGTCCGGGCCGGACGAGCAGGGCCTGGGCGAGGGCGACCTTCTGGGCGTTGCCCTTGGAGAGGGTGCGCAGCGGGGCGTCCGGTCCGCCAGCCAGGGCGAGCCGGTCGATCAGCTGGTCGGCCCGGTCGCGGGCGGCGGTGGTGGGCAGGCCGCGGATGCGGGCCATGTGGGTCAGGTAGGAGCGGGCGGAGATGCGGTCGTTGGCGGTGAAGCGGTCCGGCACGTAGCCGGTCTCCCGGGGGCGGCCGGTGATGCGGCCGGAGGTGGGGCGGGAGAGTCCGGCCAGCATTCTCAGCAGGGTGGACTTGCCCGAGCCGTTGCCGCCGAGGACGGCGAGGACGTCACCGGCGGTGATGTGCAGGTCGACGTCGTGGAGGATCCACCGCCCTGCGCCGTAGCGTTTGCTCACTGCCTCGCATCGCAACAAGTCGGCTCCCATTGACGTCCGTTCACCTTCCGCACCCTACTGCGCCGCGGTGGGGGCGGGGTGTCGCGGTGCCGGGCGGGGCGGTGGCGGGGGCTGCGTCCGTTCGGGCCAGCGGGGCGGCGGCCCGGCGCGCGGGCCGGGCACGGCGCGCATACGGTGGCGATCGCTCCCCCACGGCCTCGTGGAGCGCTGCTCCGGGGCCGTCCGCCGCAGAGAGGCGCCTCGACCATGAGCCCGACCATGACGAAGACCGGACGACGGACGTTACCCACGCTGCGCCGCCGTTCCCCCGTGCGGGCGGCCACGACGGCGCTGGCCCTGGCCGCGCTGCTGGCCGCCGCCGGCTGCTCGGGCAAGGCGGCGTCCGGCCCGTCGGCCGCCGGGGCGGTGACCGCCGTGCCGGCCGCGCTGAGCCCTTCGGCGAGCGGCCCCTCCTCGGCCGGCGGTTCGGCGAGCGCGTCGGGTTCGGTGGGCACGTCGGGTTCGGCGGGCACGTCGGGCGGCGCCGTGGTGCGGCTCACGCCGGACGTCACCGCCCGGCTGGACGCCGCGGTGCAGCGGGTGCTGAGCCAGACCTCCGTCCCGGGGGTGATGGTGGGCCTGACCACCCCCGACGACAGCTACCTCAAGGCCTTCGGCGTCTCCGACAAGATCGCCGGCACTCCGATGGTGACCGGCCTGAACATGCGGATTGGCAGCGAGACGAAGACCTTCACGGTCACCGGGCTGCTGCGGCTGGTCGACCAGGGCAGAGCCGGCCTGGACGACCCGATCACCAAGTACATCCCGGACGTGCCCGGTGGCGACGCGATCACCCTGCGCCAGCTGGCCGACATGCGCAGCGGCCTGTTCTCGTACACCGCGGACCCGGAGTTCGTGCAGGCCTTCCTCAATGACCCGAACCGGGTCTTCACGCCGCAGCAGCTGCTGGCGTACGCGTTCAAGCACCCCGCGGACTTCGCGCCGGGCACCCGGTTCGAGTACTCCAACACCAACACGGTGCTGCTCGGCCTGGTGATCGAGAAGATCAGCGGGCAGCCGCTCGGCAGCTTCCTGAAGCAGCAGGTGTTCGACCCGGCCGGGCTGGGGCGGACGGTCTTCCCGACCGACGCGTCGTTCCCGCAGCCGCACGCCCGCGGGTACACCAACCAGACGCCCAATGGCGCGATCGCGGACGCCACCGACTGGGACCCGTCCTGGGCCTGGGCGGCGGGCGCGGCCATCTCGGACCTGGCCGACCTGCAGAAGTGGGCGAAGGTGCTGGCCACCGGCACGCTGCTCAATCCGGTGACCCAGGCCGAGCGGCTGCAGACCCCGCCCACCGGGGTGCCGGACCTCGGCTACGGGCTGGGGTTGTTCATCAACCACGGGTGGATCGGGCACAACGGCTCGCTGCCGGGCTACCAGAGCGTGACGGTCTACCTGCCGTCGGCGCAGGCGACGCTGGTGGTACTGCTGAACACCGATGTCCCGTACCGGGGTTCGGAGCCGTCGACACTCTTCGCGCAGGCGATCACCGAGATCGTCTCGCCGGGGAACGTCTACTCCTTCCCGGCGGCTCCGGAGAGCAGCTCGCCCTCGCCCGCGGTGGCCTGAGCGCGCAGCTCGGGGCAGAGAGCCTCCTCAACGGCAGTTTTGACGCCCGTCGGATCCGGGGTCGGATCCCGGGTACCCGCCCGGGTCAGATCCCGAGCACCCGGGAAAGGTCGTAGGAGACCGGCTCCTCCAGCTGCGCGTAGGTGCAGCTCTCCGGGGTGCGGTCCGGGCGCCAGCGGCGGAACTGGGCGGTGTGCCGGAAGCGCGTCCCCTCCATGTGGTCGTACGCCACCTCGACCACTCGCTCGGGGCGCAGCGCCACCCAGGAGAGGTCCTTGCCGCCGGTCCAGCGGCTGACCGCGCCGGGCAGTCGGGCGTCGGCGTGCGCGGCCTCGTCGGCCCAGCCGCCCCACGGGTGGGCGGAGGTGTCGTCCATCAGCAACGGGGCCAGTTCCTCGGCGAGTTCGCGCCGGCGGGCCATCGAGAAGGCGGCGCAGACGCCGACGTGCTGGAGCCGGCCCTCGGCGTCGTTGATGCCGAGCAGCAGTGAGCCGACCACCGGGCCGCTCTTGTGCTCGCGGTAGCCGGCGACCACGCAGTCGGCGGTACGCTCGTGCTTGATCTTGAACATGGTCCGCTCCCCCGGCCGGTACGGCTGGTCCAGCGGTTTGGCCACCACGCCGTCGAGTCCGGCCCCCTCGTACTCGGCGAACCAGCTCTGGGCGAGGTCGCGGTCGGTGGAGGCGGGCGCGGTGAAGACGGGGTCGGCGGCGTCGGCGAGGGCCGTCTCCAGGGCGGGGCGGCGCACGGAGAGCGGTTGGTCCAGCAGCGAGGCGTCGCCGAGGGCGAGCAGGTCGAAGGCGACGAAGGAGGCGGGGGTGCGCGCGGCCAGCATGGTGACCCGGCTGGCGGCCGGGTGGATCCGTTCGAGGAGTTCCTCGAAGCGCAGCCGTCCGTCGCGGGCGATCACCACCTCGCCGTCCAGGACGCAGCGCGGTGGCAGCTCGCGTTTCAGCGCCTCGACCACTTCGGGGAAGTACCTGGTCAGCGGCTTGCCGGTGCGGCTGCCGAGTTCGACCTCGTCGCCGTCGCGGAAGACGACGGTGCGGAAGCCGTCCCATTTGGCCTCGTACTGCATCCCGGGCGGGATCTTGGCCACCGACTTGGCGAGCATCGGCGCCACCGGCGGCATCACGGGCAGGTCCATGGCTCCGATCCTCGCGCCAACCGTTCCGGGGCGCGCGCCGGGCGGGGCGCGCTTAGCGTGGGACGCATGGGCTCAGCCGTGGAACTGGATGTCGCCGGCCGCAGCGTCCGGCTGTCGAACCCGGACAAGGTGTACTACCCGGAGCGCGGGTTCACGAAGTTGGACGTCGCGCAGTACTACCTGGCGGTGGCGGACGGGGTGCTGCGCGGGCTGCGGGACCGGCCGACCACCCTGCAGCGTTTCCCGGACGGGGTGGAGGGCGAGTTCTTCTACCAGAAGCGGGCGCCGAAGGGCCTGCCGGAGTGGCTGCCGACGGCGCGGATCAGCTTCCCGAGCGGGCGGTCGGCGGACGAGATCTGCCCGAGCGAGCCGGCGGCGGTGCTCTGGGCGGCCAACCTGGGCTGTCTGACCTTCCACCCGTGGCCGGTGCGGCGCGGCGACACCGACCATCTGGACGAGCTGCGGATCGACCTCGACCCGCAGCCCGGTACGGACTTCCACGACGCGGTGCGGGCGGCGCACGAGTTGCGGGCGGTGCTGGAGGAGTTCGGGCTGCGCGGCTGGCCGAAGACCTCGGGCGGGCGCGGCCTGCACGTGTATGTGCCGCTGGAGCCGCGGTGGACGTTCACCGACGGGCGGCATGCGGTGATCGCGCTGGGCCGGGTGCTGGAGCAGCGGCTGCCGGGCCGGGTGACGACGGCCTGGTGGAAGGAGGAGCGCGGCGAGCGGATCTTCGTGGACTACAACCAGATGGCCCGGGACCGGACGATCGCCTCCGCGTACTCGCTGCGCGCCCGGCCGCGGGCGACGGCGTCGGCGCCGCTGCGCTGGGAGGAGCTGGACGACGCCGCGCCGGAGGACTTCGACCTGCGGACGCTGCCACCGCGGTTCGCCGAACTCGGCGACCTTCAGGCGGAGATGGACGACCAGGCGTTCCGGCTGGACGGGCTGCTGGAGTTGTACGAGCGACAGCTACGGGACGAGGGCATGGGTGAGCTGCCGTATCCGCCGGACCATCCGAAGGCGGCGGGCGAGCCGACCAGGGTGCAGCCGAGCCGGGCGAAGAAGACATGATCACGAGGCTGGAAGTGATCACGTAGGCTGGCGCCGTCGGGAGACGGCGGGCACGGGAGGGGTTTCGGGGTGGGCGAGCGCGGGTTGCGGGAGATCCTGGCGGACGCGGCGGGCGGGGTGTTCCCGCCGTCGGACGGGTCGGTGACGGTGGTGCCGCAGCCGTCGCCGCGCGAGGCCGGGGTGGTGTCGTTCTCCGCGCACGCGGTGGTGTTCACCGACGAGGACCCGGCCTGGGTGCACGCCGTGCTGGCCGCCGTGCCGAGCGACCCGCTGGCGGCGCCGCTCTGCCCGCCGTTCCTGACGGCGTTCGCCGAGCGGACGGGGCGGGTGGTCAACAACATCGACCTGCTGACGGTGGCCGGCCGGCTGCCGGGTGAGCCGCCGCTGGCGCTGGAGCCGGTCGAGGACCGGGAGCACCCCCGGGTGGTGCGCGCGCTGCGCTACCGGGAGGACGTCCGGGTGTTCACCGTGGACGGCGGGGTGCTGGTCCTCGGCCGCGGGGTCGCAGGGCGCTGGGAGTGCTCGGTCGAGGTGGATCCGCAGGCGCGCGGCCGCGGCCTGGGGCGGGAGCTGGCGGTGAGCGCTCGGCACGTGCTGCCGGAGGGCGAGTGGATCTGGTCGCAGCAGGCGCCGGGCAACGCGACCAGCGTGCGCGCCTTCCAGGCGGCCGGGTACCGGCCGGTCGGCGCGGAGACGCTGCTGGTGGTGGGGCGGCCGTGAGCGACCTCCTGGCGGTGCCGGCGGAGGCGCGGGCCCGGCTGGCGGTGCGGTTCGGGCCGTCGGCGCAGGAGTGGTGCGAGGGGCTGCCGTCGCTGGTGGCGGAGCTGGCCGGGCGCTGGGGGCTGACCGTGCGGGCGGCGGGCGGGGGCGGGACGGCCCGGGTGTTCCGCTGCTCGCGGGCCGGCGGTGACAGCGCGGGCGGCGAAAGTGTCTGGCTGAAGCTGACGCCCGACCGCGAGGTGGCCCGGCAGGAGGCGGTGGCGCTGCGAGCCTGGAGCGGGCCGGCGTCGGTGGTGGGGCTGCTGGCCTACGAGCCGGCCGCGCATGCCCTGCTCCTGGAGGACGTGCGCCCGGGCGGGACACTGCGGCAGCAGGGCTGGCGGCCGGCCGAGGTGGCACCGCTGCTCGGCGCGCTGCGGTCGGTGCCGGTGGACGGGCTCGCGCTCGGCCCGCTGGCGGAACGGGTGGAGTTCCTCCTCGACCTCACCGAGCGGCGGGCGCCCGGCGCCGTGCCGCCGGCCTCGCGGGCGTTCGCGCGGGAGCTGGCCGAGGGCGGCCCGGTGGCGCTGGTCCACGGCGACTTGCATCCGGGCAACGTGCTGGCCGGCCCTGCCGGGCCGGTGGCGATCGACCCGCGGCCGTCCCTCGGCGATCCCGACTTCGACCTGGTGGACTGGGCGGTCGACGGTGTCACCGACCTGCCCGCGCTGAAGGGGCGGATCTCCGCGCTGGCGGCGCTCGTTCCGGGCTCGGACCCGGAGCGGGTGCTCGCCTGGTGCCGGGCCACCGCCGTGATCGTCGCCGCCCCGCGTGTGGCGGCCGGGCGGCGGGACGCGGGGACGGCGTTCCTGGCGGAGCTGGCCGGGCTCTGAGGCCCGGCGCCCGGTGTGCCCGCGAGGGGCACGGCACGCCGCGAGGGCCCCGGTCGGGGGCCGGAGCCCGGTGGGGGCTCAGCGAGCCGCGAGGGCGCCGAGGAAGAAGGCGAACGCCCCGACCAGGAGGATGGCGGCGGTGACCCCGAGGGCGGTCACCAGCCACGCCCACGGGAGCAGCGGGCGCAGCAGCCGGGCGGCCAGGCAGGCGCCGACGGCGACCGCCGCCAGGGCGAGCTGGAGCATGCTGAGCCAGAACAGCGCTCCCGCCGTGCCCGCCAGGCGGCACACGCCGTCGTCGCAGGAGACGCGGACCCGGGTGTGGGTGTCCACCTTCCAGTCGATGCGGGCGTGCTCGTTGGGGACGCCGCCGTCGTCGGGGTAGAACGTGCCCCGGCAGTCGCCGCTCTCGGCCGGGACGGCTTCGGCGGTGTCGGTGCGCAGGCACCGGTCGGCGACCAGCACGCCGGGGGTGCCGGAGAGCCCGGCCGCGTACCCGAGCCCTTCCCCCGCCACGGCCGTACCCCAGCCGCCGGCCCCGAGCAGCGCCAGCACCGCGGCGGCGATCGTGAGCGCCTTGACGAGCGCGCGCCGAATGTCCGGCTCCATCCCACCCCTGTCCGTCGCTCCCATTGCTGGGACGCGCGCCCGGGCCGCCCGGTTCGCCCGGTTCGGTGCCGGGGGCAGGTACCGTCCTCACGATGGTGCCGCCGCCGCAGGGCGGCGGGCGGTCAAGGCGTGCCGTCCGCGCCCTTGCCGGAGACGAGGAGGCAGAGGGAGGCGGCGCAGCAGCACACCGATGGTGGCGCGCGGTTGCGGTCAGGTGGTGCGGGCGCCCTCCGGTGCGAGGGAGGCGATGATCCTTACCGCGTCGGTGATCTGAGTGTCGGTCAGGTCGCCGCGGGCGGTCAGCCGGAGGCGGGAGATGCCGTCCGGGACGGAGGGCGGGCGGAAGCAGCCGACGGCGAGGCCGGCCCGGCGGCAGTCGGCGGCCCAGGCGACGGCGGCTTCCGGGCCGGGCGCGCGCACCGAGACGACGGCCGCGTCCGGGGTGGAGGCGTGCAGGCCTGCCGCGGTGAGCCGGCCGGCGAGGGTGCGGGCCACCTCGCGGGCCCGCTCGGCGCGGTGCGGCTCGGCGCGCAGCAGGCGCAGCGCGCCGAGGGCGGCGCCGGCGGCGGCGGGGGCGAGGCCGGTGTCGAAGATGAAGGTGCGGGCGGTCTCGGTGAGGTGGCGGATCACCCGGCGCGGGCCGAGGACGGCGCCGCCCTGGGAGCCGAGCGACTTGGAGAGGGTGACGGTGGCGACGGTGTCGGGCTCGCCGGCGAGGCCGGCGGCGGCCAGGGCGCCGCTGCCGCCGGGGCCGAGGACGCCGAGCCCGTGTGCGTCGTCCACCAGCAGTGCGGCGCCGGATGCGCGGGCGGCGAGGGAGAGTTCGGGCAGCGGGGCGGCGTTGCCGTCGACCGAGAAGACGGAGTCGGTGACCACCAGGGCCCGGCGGTGGGTGCGCCCGGCGAGCGCGGTGCGGACGGCGTCCGGGTCGCTGTGCGGGGCACGGTGGACGTCGCCGCGGGCGAGCCGGCAGCCGTCGATCAGTGAGGCGTGGTTGTAGGCGTCGGAGACGATCAGGGTGTCCGGGTCGGTGAGCGCGGTCAGCGCGGCCAGGTTGGCGGTGTATCCGGAGGAGAACACCAGGGCCGCCTCGACGCCGCAGAACTCGGCCAGCTCGGCTTCGAGTTCGGTGTGCAGGGCGGTGGTGCCGGTGACCAGCCGGGAGCCAGTGGCGCCGCCGCCCCAGCGCAGTGCGGCGTCGGCGGCGGCCCGGGTGACGGCCGGGTGACGGGTGAGGCCGAGGTAGTCGTTGCCGGCGAGGTCGAGGACCGGGTCCTCGGCGGGGCGACTGCGCAGTGTCCGGGTGAGGCCGGCGCGGGCGCGCAACTCGGCTGTCTCGTCGAGCCAGTCGAAGACGGCGCCCGGCGCGGGGGCGCCGTCCGGGGCTGCGAGGACGGGCGGTTCGGACACTGTGCGATGGGCCATGGTCGGCACTCTGGCACGCCGGGCGCGGGGCGGGCAATGTGCGACGCGGCACACGGTCACCACGTCATTCATGTGTGGTTAACCTTGGATTCATCTACGAATTGCTTCTGATTCATTTCCATTGCCAGCATTTCGTAAAGAATCTAAAGCCTTTGTCAAGAATTTTCAGTCATCTGTTCGATCGGCTACGCTCCCCCAGCGATCTGACATGGGGGGATTACACAGATGGCAGACCTGGAATTCGAGCGCCGGATGAATCCCTGGCTGTTCGACAGCTCGGGAAACCTGACCGCGGACGCGAAGAAGCAGTTCCCGGACCTGGCCGCGGCGGCCGCCGGCACCACGGCCCCGGTCACCGTGCCGGCGAGCGGCGGCGGCCAGACCGTCACGACCAACCCCGGCATGATCCGGCAGGCCGGGAACAATGCCGCCGCCCTCCAGGGCTCCGTGCGCACCGAATGCGGCCAGCCCTGGGAACACGTCAACAGCGCGGTCACCTCGCTGATGGGATTCAGCCTCTGCGCCGGGCTGAACAACGCGTGGAGCGTCTGGCAGGGCCAGACCCACACCCTGGAGCAGGCCCTCGGCACGATCAGCCAGAACCTGCACACCACCGCGCAGAACTACGAGGCGACCGAGGCCTCGATCCAGAGCCAGTTCGCGCAGAAGCACGACTGAGGACCCGGGGGAAGACCAGACCACCATGGTGACGTTCAGCCAGCTCCAGCACCTCGACCTCGCCTCGCTCAACGCGGCGGCGGGCGACTTCGAGGCCATGGTCCGCAAGTGGGACCTCTCGACCAAGATGCAGAACGAGGTCATCGGCCCCGTCCAGCAGTCCAACTGGCACGGCCCCAGCGCCGAGCCCGCGCTCGCCTCGCTCACCCGCACCCGCGACCAGATCCACGCCGCCTTCGAGGAGGCCTCCGCCATCGCGCGCACCCTGCGCGAGGCGCACGACGAGTTCGCGGCCGCCAAGAAGGACCTCCAGACCGCCGTCCAACACGCCACCGACAAGGGCCTCACCGTCGACGCCGAGGGCAGCGTGCACTGGCCGCCGGCCACCAACCCGGCCGACAAGAAGGACGCCGACTACGCCAAGGGCCAGCAGGCCAACGCCCAGGCCGCGGCCGAGGAGATCGGCAAGGCCCTCGACCGCGCCAACGAGGCCGACACCGCGGCCACCGCCGCACTGGCCGGCGACACCGGCACCGACAGCGGCACCTTCAACAGCAACCCGGTCGGCAGCCTCGCCGAGGCCGAGGCCAAGCAGGCCTCGCAGATCCTCGGCCTCGGCTCCAAGGCCACCGACGCCCAGCTCGCCCAGCTCCAGACGCTGCTCCAGCACCACTCCGGCGACCCGCGGTTCGCCGCCGCGTTCTACGGCGGGCAGGACCCGGCCACCTTCCTCGCGTCCTACGGCGCGATGGCGCAGAGCGGCGACTTCAGCGACAGCCCGGCCCGCAAGGCCGCCGTCAAGGGCATCCAGGACGGCCTCGGCCTCACCCTGGCCACCGCCACCGACAGCCACAAGCAGCCGCACGTCTCCGACGACTGGGAGCAGCGCCTGCGCAAGGCCGGCGGCGAGCAGATCCCGCTGGACCCGAGGGCCAACCCGAAGGCCAGCCCGTACGGGTACCAGATCCTCGGCAACATCCTGCGGCACGGCGACTACGACGCCCACTTCATCAACCCGATCGCCGAGCACGTCACCCAGCTGACCAACGAGAACCCGGGCCGCTGGGACGCGGTGGCGGCGATGCACGGCTCGCCGTTCCAGGAGTTCCAGTTCACCGGCGTCACGGACGAGAAGGGCGACGTCCACGGCTTCAACCCGATGTCCTCCGTCCTGGAGGCCCTCGGCCACAGCCCCGAGGCGGCCACCAAGTTCTTCACCGACCCGCCGACCACGTACAACCCGGACGGCTCGGTGAAGAGCCACGGCGGCGAGAACAAGTACTTCGACATGCTCACCGACAGCGGCGAGCGCTCACTGCTGCGCGACATGCCCTACCCGCCGCGCCCCAACCCGGGCACCGCGCAGTCCTTCGAGGTGGGCGCCCTCGGCCACGCCCTGGAGGCGGCCGCCACCGGGCGGGCCTACGACGACGAGAAGGGCGAACTCCCTCCGCACACCAAGGAGATGGGCGCCGTCATGCAGCAGAGCGTCCACAAGTTCGGCGACAAGGACGCGGCCGGCCTGCTGTACGGGGACGACGCGCTGTTCGGCGAACTCAACGGCAGCCTCGCCCACATGACCGGTGCCTACATGGGCGACGTCCAGCACTCCCTCGACGGCTCGAGCGTCAAACTGCCCGTCTCCGGCGTCCCCACCGAACTCGGCAAGGACGACGTGCAGCGGCTCGTCGTCACACTCGGCCGCAACCCCGACGCCTACGCCTCGATCGCCACCGCGCAGCAGGCCTACACCACCGCCGTGATCGACGACGTGATCGCCCACCGCGCCGACCACGGCGACCTGACCGCGGCCATCCAGAACGTCTCCCGGCCGGGCGGGGAGATCACCGGTCTGCTCACCAGTGCGATGGTCGACGAGGTCTACAACAAGCACGCCGCCGAGGACGCCGAGTACAACGAGGCCGTCGCCACGAAGCGGGAGTGGGCGGGGACGATCTGGGAGATGACCGGCGGCAAGGCCCTGGAGGAGCGCGCACCCGTCGCCGGCCCCATGGTCAACGAGGTCGTCAACCAGATCATGGACGGCGTCGCCGACAGCTACCACGTGGACTCCCACAACCAGGCGACCAACGAGGCGCTGGAGGCGTACAACAAGGCCGTCACCGGCGCCCAGGGCTCCGTCGAGCAGGCCATTCGCGACGCGGCCGCCAGGGAGGGCCTGGACCCGAAGTACATCAACGACCTCGCCCCCAGCGCGGCGGGCAAGATCAAGGACGGCTACGGCAGTGGCCGCGACACCTACGAGGTGATCCAGCATGCCTGACCCGTCGCAGGAGGCCGCTCCCGCGGCCCGCCGCCGGCCCGCCCGGTGGCAGGCGGGCACGGCGGCCGCCGTCGCCCTGGTGCTGGCCGCTGCCGGGCTCTGGCAGTGGAAACCCTGGCAGTCGGTGGACCTGCCGGAGAGCGCCTGCTGGGGGCTGCTCACCCGGGACCAGGTCCGCCCCCTGGTCGGGGACGACGGGAAGGGCACCGAGTGGTCCCCCGGCGGTGACCTGTCCGGGAAGAGCCCCGACGTGACGTGCGCGATCGCCTGGCAGCCCAAGGGCGGCGTGGCCGCCGTACAGGTCGAGGTCCGGCAGGAGAACGAGAGCAGCCACCGCTCCGGCCTGGAGGACCTGGCCGGGAAGGCCGCCAACGGCGAGGCCGGGCAGCTCGCCTTCGGCGACGGAACCGACGCCTGGCTGCGCCTCGGCTTCTTCCCGACCGTCCTGCTGCGCTGCGACAGCCCGCGGCAGACCCGGCCCGATGCCGTCTACCGCCGCATCGACATCAGCGGCGACCTCACCCTGTCCGGGCTGTCGGACCGCAAGCGCGCGCAGGCCTTCGTCGACCTCGCGCACCGGACCGCCGAGGAGGTCGTCCGCCAGGAGGGCTGCACCGGCGTGCACCTCGCCGACCGGGCGCCCACGGTGCCGGAGCCGCGGAGCTGAACGGCGATCGGCCGCGCGCCCACCAGCTCCGCACGCCCGGTCCGGGGTCCCGGGCCGGGCGGCACCGGCGGCCCAGGGGCCGCGGGCCGGTGAGCGGAGACACGGGCCAGGCGAGCGGAGACACCCGGCCGGTGGGCGGAGACACCGGCCCGGTGGGCGCCCCGCCCGCCATTCCCGGCCGACGAGGGGTCGGCGGGGGACGGCGGGCTTTGCCCGGGGCGGACGCGAGCAGGCAAGATAGCCGGGTGACCCTCCTTGACCTGATGCCGAAGCCCGCCACTCCCGACGCCCTGTACGAGACGTTCGCCGCCTGGGCGGAGGAGCGCGGCATCACGCTGTACCCGGCGCAGGAGGAGGCGCTGATCGAGCTGGTGTCGGGGAACAACGTGATCCTGGCGACGCCGACCGGCTCCGGCAAGAGCCTGGTGGCGGCGGGCGCGCACTTCGCGGCGCTGGCGGAGGGCAAGCGGACGTTCTACACGGCCCCGATCAAGGCGCTGGTGTCGGAGAAGTTCTTCGACCTGTGCAAGATGTTCGGCACCGAGCAGGTCGGCATGATGACCGGCGACGCGAGCGTGAACCCGACCGCACCGATCATCTGCTGCACCGCCGAGGTGCTGGCGCAGATCGCGCTGCGGGACGGGGCCCGGGCCGACATCGGCCAGGTGGTGATGGACGAGTTCCACTTCTACGCGGAGCCCGACCGCGGCTGGGCCTGGCAGATCCCGCTGCTGGAGCTGCCGCAGGCGCAGTTCCTGCTGATGTCGGCGACGCTCGGCGACGTCCGCCGCTTCGAGGAGGACCTCACCCGGCGCACCGGCCGGCCGACCACCGTCGTCCGCTCCGCCACCCGGCCCGTGCCGCTGTTCTACGAGTACCGCCGCACCACCCTGCACGACACGCTGGAGGAGCTGCTGAAGACGGGTCAGGCGCCCGTCTACGTCGTGCACTTCACGCAGAAGGAGGCGGTGGAGCGGGCGCAGTCGCTGATGAGCATCAACATGTGCTCGAAGGCGGAGAAGGACGCCATCGCCGACCTCATCGGCGGCTTCCGCTTCACCACCAAGTTCGGCCGCAACCTGTCCCGGTTCGTGCGGCACGGCATCGGCGTGCACCACGCCGGCATGCTGCCCAAGTACCGCCGGCTGGTCGAACGCCTCGCCCAGGCGGGCCTGTTGAAGGTGATCTGCGGGACGGACACGCTCGGCGTGGGCGTCAACGTGCCGATCCGCACGGTGCTGTTCACCGCGCTGTCCAAGTACGACGGCGTGCGGGTGCGCGTCCTGCGGGCCCGGGAGTTCCACCAGATCGCGGGCCGCGCCGGCCGGGCCGGGTTCGACACCGTGGGGCAGGTCGTCGCCCAGGCGCCGGAGCACGTCATCGAGAACGACAAGGCCGTCGCCAAGGCGGGCGACGACCCGAAGAAGAAGCGCAAGATCGTCCGGAAGAAGGCGCCGGAGGGCTTCGTCGGCTGGTCCGAGGAGACCTTCGAGCGGCTGATCGCCGCCGACCCGGAGTCGCTGGTCTCGCGTTTCAAGGTGAGCCACGCGATGCTGCTGTCGGTGATCGGCCGGCCCGGCAACGCCTTCGAGGCGATGCGCAAGCTGCTCACCGACAACCACGAGGACCGCGCCGCCCAGCGCCGGCACATCCGCACCACCATCGCCATCTACCGCTCGCTGCTGGAGGGCGGCGTGGTGGAGCGGCTGCCGGAGCCGGACTCCGAGGGCCGGATCGTCCGCCTCACCCTGGACCTCCAGGAGAACTTCGCGCTCAACCAGCCGCTCTCCACCTTCGCGCTGGCCTCCTTCGAGCTGCTCGACCCGACCTCGCCGTCGTACGCGATGGACGTCGTCTCCGTGGTCGAGGCGACCCTCGACGACCCGCGCCAGATCCTCGCCTCGCAGCAGAACAAGGCCCGCGGCGAGGCCATCGGCGAGATGAAGCGCGACGGCATCGAGTACGAGGAGCGGATGGAGCGGCTCCAGGAGATCGGCTACCCGAAGCCGCTGGAGGAGCTGCTCACCCACGCCTACGAGGTGTACCGCCGGGCGCACCCGTGGATCGGCGACCACGAGCTGCGGCCGAAGTCCGTCGTCCGCGACCTGTACGAGCGGGCGATGACCTTCACGGACTACGTCGGCCACTACGAACTCGCCCGCACCGAGGGCATCGTGCTGCGCTACCTGGCGGGCGCGTTCAAGGCGCTGGAGCAGACCGTCCCCGAGGACGTCAAGACCGACGACCTCAAGGACGTCATCGCCTGGCTCGGCGAGCTGGTGCGCCAGGTCGACTCCAGCCTGCTGGACGAGTGGGAGCAGTTGGCCAACCCGACGGAGCCGCAGGCCGCCGAGGTCACCCTGGACGACAAGCCGGCGCCGGTGACGGCCAACGCGCGGGCGTTCCGGGTGCTGGTGCGCAACGAGATGTTCCGCCGGGTCGAGCTGGCGGCGCTGGAGCACTACGACGAACTGGGTGCGCTGGACGGCGAGTACGGCTGGGACGCGGACCGCTGGGCGGACGCCCTGGACGGGTACTGGGAGGAGTACGACGACCTCGGCACCGGCCCGGACGCGCGCGGCCCGAAGATGCTGCTGATCGAGGAGGAGGACTCCTCGTGGAAGGTCCGGCAGATCTTCGACGACCCGGCCGGCGACCACGACTGGGGCATCAGCGCCGAGGTCGACCTGTACGGGTCGGACGAGGAGGGCCGGGCGGTGCTGCGGGTCACCGCGGTGGACCGGCTGGGCGGCTGAGGCTTCGTCGGCCGACGAGGCCTGGAAAACCGGGGAAGCCGGGGAAGCCGGGGGCTCACCGTGCGGTGGGCCCCCGGCTTCGTCAGGTCCGGGCGTCGTGTCGGCGGGCGTCGCGTCGGCGGGCGCCGTGTCTGCAGGCGCCACGTAGACGGGCGTCGCGTCGGCGGGCGCCGTGTCTGCAGGCGCCACGTAGACGGGCGTCGCGCCGGCTCACATCCAGATGAACGGCGCGCCCGCCGAGTACGAGAGGGCCCGGGTGGCCTCGTCCAGCACCTGCTCCGGGCCGGCCGCCGGGGAGGGCGGGACGGCGAGCGGGGTGGCGACGGCGGGGGCGCCCGGGGCGCCCGGGGAGGCGGACGGCGAGCCGCCGTGGGCCTCGACCGGCCGCGAGCTGGTGACGGTCACGTGCCGGCCGACCACCTCGACGCGCTGCTCCGTGCCCGGCTTGGCGGCCCCGGCGGGCACGGCCGGGGCGGTGGAGGCGTCCTGGAGGATGAAGGCGACCGCGCCCGGCTTGGCGCGCAGCGCCTCGGCGGCCCGGGCGGCGGCGCCCTGGTCGGCGAACCGCAGCAGCGTGACGCTGCTGAGCACCGGCTTGTCCTGGCCGGCGAAGCTGACCGTCAGATAGCCCTGGCAGCCGCTCTCGCGGAACAGGTCCTGGGTGCGGTCCTGGAGGGCCTCGGCGCAGTTCTCGCCCTGGCGGACGCCGGAGCGCCTGCCCTTGTAGCCGCCGACCTCCACCAGCCGCTGGGCGGGGAAGAGCGTGTCGACGTTGAGGCCCTCGGGGTCGGCGCCGCTGCGCGGCGGCGGGCTGCCGACCACCGGCGGCGACTTGGTCGTGTCCTTGCTCGAGGGGCCGAGGCCGGGTATGAAGTCGCCGGGCGTCGGGCGGGTGATGATCCAGCCGCCGGCCGCCACCACGCCCACCACCACGACCCAGCCGACGGCGCGGCGGGCGCCGATTCTCCTGGCCGGCCGCGGGTACGCACCGCTCGGCTGGTCGGTCCCGTGGTCTCCCGGTGACGGGGTGCGCTCCCCCTGCGTGGTCATGGCGCAGATTCTAAGCAGTGCGCGGGTGGTGCAGATCACGGGGGAGGGCCGTTGACGATCACCCGCATTACCGGCCGGTAACCGCCGTGGGCGGGGACGTGACGTGTGCCACTACCGTGAGCTTCGACACTGTGACAACTCGCACATCCTCCCGGAGATCTTCTGGTGGGTTTCCTCTGGCGTCGCCCGTCGGCCACCAGGCAGGATCAGGCCCATGGATCTGCTCGATACCCTCACTGCCAAGGGCCTGCGCGGGGAAGCCCCGACCCGCGAGGAGGCGCTCGCCGTCCTCGCCACCACCGACGACGAGCTGCTGGACGTCGTCGCGGCCGCCGGACGGGTGCGCCGGCAGTGGTTCGGCCGCCGGGTCAAGCTCAACTACCTGGTGAACCTCAAGAGCGGGCTCTGCCCGGAGGACTGCTCGTACTGCTCGCAGCGGCTGGGCTCCAAGGCCGAGATCCTCAAGTACACCTGGCTGAAGCCGGACCAGGCCGCCGAGGCCGCCAAGGCCGGCGTCGCCGGCGGCGCCAAGCGGGTCTGCCTGGTGGCCAGCGGCCGCGGTCCGACGGACCGTGACATCGACCGGGTCGCCGACACCATCTCCGCCATCAAGGACGCCGACCCGGCCGTCGAGATCTGCGCCTGCCTGGGCCTGCTCTCCGACAACCAGGCCGAGCGGCTGAAGGCGGCCGGCGCCGACGCCTACAACCACAACCTCAACACCTCCGAGGGCACCTACGGCGACATCGCCACCACCCACACCTACGCCGACCGGGTGGACACCGTTCAGAAGGCGCACGGCGCCGGCCTGTCCGCCTGCTCCGGCCTGATCGCGGGCATGGGCGAGAGCGACGAGGACCTGGTGGACGTGGTCTTCGCGCTGCGTGAGCTGGGCTCGGACTCGGTTCCGGTCAACTTCCTCATCCCGTTCGAGGGCACCCCGCTGGCCAAGGAGTGGAACCTCACCCCGCAGCGCTGCCTGCGCATCCTGGCGATGGTGCGCTTCGTCAACCCGGACACCGAGGTGCGGATCGCGGGCGGCCGCGAGGTCCACCTGCGCACGCTCCAGCCGCTCGGCCTGCACATCGCCAACTCCATCTTCCTGGGCGACTACCTGACCAGCGAGGGCCAGGCCGGCCAGGCCGACCTCGACATGATCAAGGACGCGGGCTTCGAGGTCGAGGGCGCCGGCGAGGCGACCCTGCCCCGGCACCGGGCCGACGTCGCCGCCGCGGTGGCCGCGGGCGGTGCCTGCGGGACCGGCGGCGGCTGCGGGCCGTGCGGCGGGCACGGTGACGCGGGCGCTGACGCCGACGCGCACGGGTGCGGCCCCTGTGGCGGGCACGCCGCGGCGGCTTCCTCCGAGGCGCCCACCGAGAACCCCGCCGACGAGCTGCGCGGCGACCTGGTCCGTGTCCGGCGCCGCGGCGCCGGTACCGAGCTGGCGCCCAACGCCTGACCTCTGCAAGGGAATCCACCATCATCATGGCTCAGCTCGCCGGCACCCCCCTGCCCACCGACACCCTGCTCGCCCTCGACCGGGCGCACGTCTGGCACCCGTACGGGCCGATGCCCGGCACCGTCACCCCGTACGTGGTGGAGTCCGCGTCCGGGGTGCGGCTGCGGCTCGCCCAACCCGTCGCGGGCAGAGACGAGTTGGTCGACGGGATGTCGTCCTGGTGGGCGGCCGTCCACGGCTACGGGCACCCGGTGCTGGACGGGGCGGTGCGCGAGCAGCTGGGCCGGATGAGCCATGTCATGTTCGGCGGGCTCACCCACGAGCCCGCCGTCCGGCTGGCCGCCAAGCTGGTCGAGATCACCCCGGAGCCGTTGCAGCACGTCTTCCTGGCCGACTCGGGCTCGGTGGCCGTCGAGGTCGCGATGAAGATGTGCCTGCAGTACTGGCAGTCCACCGGCCGGCCGGAGAAGCACCGGCTGCTCACCTGGCGCGGCGGCTACCACGGGGACACCTTCCACCCGATGTCGGTCTGCGACCCGCAGGGCGGTATGCACCACCTGTGGGGCGGGGTGCTACCCGGCCAGCTCTTCGCACCGCAGCCGCCATCCGGCTTCGACGCGCCACTGGACGCCGAATACGCCACACAATTCGACGAGTTGATGGAGCGTCACGCCGGCGAGCTGGCCGCCGTGATCGTCGAGCCGGTGGTGCAGGGCGCCGGCGGGATGCAGTTCCACTCCCCCGCCTACCTGCGGATGCTGCGCGAACTCTGTGACCGGCACGGCGTGTTGCTGGTCTTCGACGAGATCGCCACCGGGTTCGGCCGCAGCGGCGCGCTGTTCGCGGCCGACCACGCGGGCGTCTCGCCGGACGTGATGTGCCTGGGCAAGTCGATGACCGGCGGCTACCTCACCATGGCCGCCACGCTCTGCACCAGCGAGATCGCGGACGGGATCAGCCGGGGCGAGATGCCGGTGCTGGCGCACGGCCCGACGTTCATGGGCAACCCGCTGGCCGCCGCCGTCGCCAACGCCTCGATCGACCTGCTGCTCGGACAGGACTGGCAGGTCGAGGTGAAGCGGATCGAGGCCGGTCTGCGGGACGGCCTGGCGGGCGCGGCCGGCGTGCCCGGCGTACGCGACGTCCGGGTCCAGGGCGCCATCGGCGTCGTCCAGTTGGACCACCCGGTCGACATGGCCTCCGCCACGGAGGCGGCCGCGCGGGAGGGCGTCTGGCTGCGCCCCTTCCGGGACCTCATCTACACCATGCCGCCGTACGTGACGGGGGACGAGGACGTGGCCCGGATCGCGGCCGCGGTGACCGCGGCGGCGGTGGCCGGATGATCACCCCTCCCGTTCTCTTCGTGACCGGCACCAACACCGAGGTCGGCAAGACCGTGACGACGGCCGCCATCGCGTCGGCGGCCGTCCAGGCCGGCCTGCGGGTCGCCGTGCTGAAGCCCGGGCAGACCGGGGTCGCCCCCGGCGAGCCGGGGGACGCCGAGGAGGTCGCCCGGCTGGTCGGCGCCCCGCTCGACGCCCGGCTCACGCTGCGCGAACTCGCCCGCTACCCCGAGCCGCTGGCGCCGGACACGGCCGCCCGCCGGTCCGGCCGGCCCTGCCTCACACCCGCCGAGACGGCCACCGCGGCCGCCGAACTCGCCCGCGACCACGACCTGGTGCTGGTCGAGGGCGCCGGCGGTCTACTGGTCCGCTACGACGACGAGGGCCGCACGCTCGCCGACCAGGCGCTCGCCGCCCGCGACCTCGGCCTGCCGGCCCAACTGCTGCTGGTCGCTTCGGCAGGCCTCGGCACGCTCAACATCGCCGCCCTCAGCGCGGAGGCCCTGGCCGCGCGCGGCCTGCCGCTGTTCGGCGTGGTCATCGGCGCCTGGCCCGGCTCCCCCGGCCTCGCCGACCGCTGCAACCTCGCCGACCTGCCCCGCTCGGCCGGCGCGCCCCTGCTCGGCGTCCTGCCCGAACGGGCGGCCGGCGCCGGGGACTTCGCCGCCCTCGCGCGCGCCGCACTCGCCCCGGCACTGCACGGCCACTGGGACGCGGCGGAGTTCACCGCGGCCAACGCGCCCGCGTAGGACGGCAGACCGCTGCCGGCGTGCCGGTGCCGGCGGCAGGGTTCCGGCCGGTTTCGCTCGAAGGAGTGAGATTTCCGACGAGTGCGGCGCGGGCCCGGTAGGGCTCAATACCGTTCTCGGCATGACAGATGGCCTGACGGTAGACGAGTCCCTCCGGGCCCTCGCCGCGCTCGAGGCGGCGTGGAAGGACGACGACGAGGCGCTGGCCGCACTGGCCGCCGGCGGCCCTGACGAGCAGCCGCTCCCGGCCCTGGTCGCGGCCTACGGCGAGCACGCCATCGACACCCTGATGGCGCTCGCCTTCGGCCTGCGCTCCAGCATGACCGACGAGGAGTTGGAGGAGCTGACCGACGCCGTCAGCTCCAACATCGGCGCCCGGATGGCCGCCCTGCTCGCCCGGACCCTCCGCGCCTGGGCCGCCACGGCCGCCGGCGGCGACCTCGGGGCCACCAAGGCGATCGCCCGCACCGTCATCGACGCGATGCGGTCGGTCACGGAGGAGCCGAGCAAGACGGACGTCCTGCCACTGCTCGCCACCTTCCGCACGTACGCGCTCAGCAACCCGTGAGCGGCCCGGTCCGATCGCGGCCTCGTACCGGAGCCCGAGGGTTGAGGCCTGGCTCCTGAGGGTTGCGGTCCTGGGGCTTGATGCCGGCTTGAGGTCAGGCGGATCGCGGACGGTCTCGGCACCTGCGGGCGGTCACGGCCCTGCGGACGGTCTCGGCACCTGCGGTCAGTCTCAGCCCTGCGGCGGGTCGAGCCGCCAGACCGTGGTGGTCTTGAGCGCGGCGTCCTCCAGGTCGGCGACCACCGGGACGTCGTACGCGGCCAGTGCGCTGAACCGTTCGCGCGGCAGGTAGGCCCGGCCCGGGTCCCCGACGATCACCACCGCGCCGCGGGCGCGCGCCCGTTCCAGGAAGGGGAGGAAGCGGGCGGCCATCGCCCGCTCGTAGAAGACGTCGCCGGCGAGCACCACCTCGGCCGGCGCGCCGTCCCCGTCCAGCAGGTCCTCCACCGCCGCGTCGACCCGGACGCCGTTCGTCTCCGCGTTGACGTCGATGGCGGCCACCGCGTAGGCGTCGATCTCCGCGGCCCGCACCGACCGCGCGCCCCGCAGTGCCGCGGCGATGCCCACCAGCCCGGACCCGGCTGCCAGGTCGAGTACCGTCCGCCCCGCGACCAGCTCCGGGTGGTCGAGCACGTACCGCGCGACACCGACCCCGCCGGCCCACGCGAACGCCCAGAACGGCGGGGCCAGGCCCACCTCGCCGCGCGCCGCCTCCGTGGTCTCCCACAGCGCGATGGCGTCCTGCGCCATGTGCAGGGTGACCTCCGGCACGAACGGCACGGGAGTCGGCCTGGTCTCCCTCCGCACAAAGCTCCGGTCCGACAGCACAGTTGCACCCGGACGAACGTCGCGCGTCTCGTTCAGCATGTCCGCAGCATAGAGGCTCTGCGGGGGTGTCCCGACCAGCTGGCGCAGCTCCGGGAGCAGCGGCGGGAGGGGGCCCGGGGGTGTCCGGTGGTGCCGTGGAAGGGCGGGGTACGCACGGCGACCCGGTGCGTACCATTTCGATACCGAAGCCTGGGTGAGCTGCGAAGATGCTCGCCCGCCGGGCCCGGGCCCGGGTAGCATCCGGCACATGCCCTCCGGGCCTGGCGCAGGCGGCCCAGCGCTGTCGTGCCCGCGGTCCGGTCGGCGGACTCTCGCGGGACACCCGGCGGTCGGCCTTCGGTGGTCGGCACTCGGTGGTCACCGCGCACTCGGCACCGCGCGCCAGGGCTGTCGCGCGAACGGCGAAGGGCAGCGTTTTGGCGGATCGGCTCACCGGAGGAGACTCCTCGCTGCTGCGGCGGATCAACGCGGCGGTCACGCTTCGGGCGCTGCGGGCCGGCCACTCGGTGACCCTCACTCAACTGGTCGGGGACACCGGACTGTCCCGGCCCACGGTGGAGGGCGTGATCGAGGGGCTGGTCGAGACCGGCCTGGTCGCCGAGGTGGACCAGCCGCAGAACGGCGGCCAGCCCGGCGGTGCGGGCCGCCGTGGGCGTCCGGCCCGCTGGTTCCGGTTCCGTGCCGAGGCCGGGCACATCCTCGGCGTCGAGATCGGCGTGCACGACATCCGGGTGATCCTCGCCGACCTCACCGGCGAGGTGGTGGGCAGTCACTTCCGGACCGTCGAGGAGAGCCTGGACGCCGAGGAACGGCTCACCGCCGTGCGCACCGTCGTCGCCGAGGTGCTGCGCAAGGCCGGCGTCTCCCGGGACAACCTCTGGGCGGTCGGCGTCGGCACCCCCGGCATCGTCGACCGGGACGGCACGGTGCAGCTCGGCACCGCCATGGCCGGCTGGACCGGCCTCGACCTGGGCGCCCGGCTGCGCCGCTCGTTCCGCTGCCCGGTGATGATCGAGAACGATGCCAACCTGGCCGCCATCGCCGAGCACTGGCAGGGCGCGGCGGTCGGCGCGGACGACGTGGTCTTCGTGATGGCCGGCCTCAGCCCCGGCGCCGGCTCGCTGATCAACGGCAAGCTGCACCGCGGTTTCGGCGGCGCTGCCGGCGAGATCGGCGCCCTCCACCTGCTCGGCCAGGAGGTCACCCCCGAGCGTCTGCTCTCCACCACCGGCAAGCCGCTCAACCCGCTGGACGAGGCCGCCGTCGCCCGGGTGCTGAAGCTGGCCCGCGAGGGCGACGAGGTGGCGAAGGTCGCGATGGACCGGTTCCTGACCCGTCTGGTGCAGGGCGTCGCCGCCCTGGTGCTGGCCATCGATCCGCAGCTGGTCGTGGTCGGGGGCTGGGCCGCCGGGCTCGACGGTGTCCTGGAGCCGCTGCGCGAGCGCCTCGCCCAGTTCACCCTGCGCGCGCCCGAGGTGGCGTTGGCCGCCCTCGGCTCGGAGGTCGTGGCGATGGGTGCGCTGCGGGTGGCGCTGGACCAGGTCGAGGAGCAGCTGTTCGCCGTCGACCCGCCGACGGGCGCCGGCGCCCGGGGGTGACCGCTCGGTCATGGGGCGGCGGGCCATGGGGCAGCGCCGTCCCATGGGCCGCCGCCCCATGACCTGCCGCCCGATGACCCACTGCCCGTGGCCCGCCGCGCCGGTGCCCCGGCCGCCCGCCGTCACAAAGGCCCAGGCCCGGGCGCCTGTGGGAGCGTCCGGGCCTGGGCCTGAGGGTGTTTCGGGAGGTGGTTCAGAGGCGGGGTGGTTCAGGAGGCGGGTGGTTCAGGAGGCGGTGCGCACCTCGGTGGTGGCACCGGCGGTGGCTCCGACCGGCGTGACCTCGACCAGGCCGGTCTCGCCGAAGGTGAGCTTGCAGGTGTCGGCGCGGTAGGTGGAGACGGCGAGGGCGACCAGGCGGCCGGCCGCGGCGTACTGGGTGGTCATCACCAGGACGGGCGAGCCGGGCGGGCGCTCCAGCAGGGCGGCCTCCTCGGCCTCGGCGACGCCCAGCTCGACGGCGCGGGACTCGCCGTCGACCTCCAGGCGCTCCAGCTGGCGCAGCACCGAACGGGCGTGGTCGCTCTCGGCGCGGAAGCCGGGCAGGTGCGGCAGCGCGGAGGCGGGCACGTGCAGCGACTCGGTGGCCATGTTCTGGCCCTGGACCATCCGCACCCGGCGGACGGTGTGCACGGTGGCGCCCTCGGCGATGCCCAGTGCCTTGGCGAGCCGCTCGGACGCCGGGGCGGTGGTGCAGTCGACGGTGCGCCAGGCCTGGCTGCGGGCGGTGCCGGGCCATCCCTCCTCGTGCCGGCTGACCGGGACGCCGACCCGGGGGGCCGCGATCAGGGTGCCGATGCCGCGGCGGCGCACCAGCCGGCCCTCCAGCTCCAGCTGGTCGAGCGCCTGGCGCAGGGTGGCCCGGGCCACGCCGAAGCGGGCGGAGAGCTCGCGCTCGTTGGGCAGGACCTGGCCGGTGGAGAACTCCGTGTCGATCGCGCGGAGCAGCACTGTGCGCAGGTGCCAGTACTTCGGCTCCGGTACCGCCGTGAGCTGTCCAGTCGTTCCCACCGTGGCCTCCACCCTGTTTTGTCCGCCCTGCCGAAAGGAGGGCGGACCCGGCCCGCTGTCCGCTGTTGCGGCAGGTGGGAGAGCGGGCTTTATCCGTCCTTCTTTATTAAAGGTCCTTGCAGTAAGTGACCCTAGGGGCTGCGTCCGGAGATGGTCAAGACCAATGGCGGCGGTTGGTGCGACTGTCGCGCGGATTCATGCCGCGTTCACGACATCCTGACATCCGGACGCGTCGCCCCTCCCGGACGGGCCTCTCCCGGACGTGCCGCCGCCGGGCCGGCCGGGGCGCTCGGTAGGCTTCCCGGGTGATTGTGGTGACGAGTGTCAACGTGAACGGGATCCGGGCGGCCGCCAAGAAGGGCTTCATCGAGTGGCTGGCGGCCACCGAGGCGGACGTGATCTGCCTGCAGGAGGTCCGCTCCGAGCCCGGGCAGCTCCCGGTGGAACTGCGCGACCTGGAGGGCTGGCACGCGGTCTGGGCACCGTCGGTCGCCAAGGGCCGCGCGGGCGTCGCGGTGCTGTCCCGGCAGAAGCCGGAGCGCACGGTGATCGGATTCGAGTCCGAGGAATTCGACAATTCGGGCAGGTATGTCGAAATCGATCTGCCTGGGCTGACCGTGGCCAGCCTCTACCTCCCTTCCGGAGAAGTCGGCACCGAACGCCAGGAGGAGAAGGAACGCTTCATGGCGGAATTCCTCGTCCACCTCGGCAAACTCCGCACCCGGGCCGCCGCCGACGGCCGCGAGGTCGTGGTCTGCGGCGACTGGAACATCGCCCACCGCCCGGAGGACCTCAAGAACTGGAAGGCCAACCAGAAGGCGGCCGGCTTCCTCCCCGAGGAACGCGCCTGGCTCACCCGCGTCCACGAGGAGGCCGGCTACGTCGACGTGGTCCGCCGCCTCCACCCCGACCGCACCGGCCCCTACACCTGGTGGTCCTACCGCGGCCGCGCCTTCGACAACGACTCGGGCTGGCGCATCGACCTCCAGGTCGCCACCCCCGGCCTCGCCGCCCGTGCCACCGACGCCCACGTGGAACGGGCCGCCACCCACGCCGAGCGGTGGTCCGACCACGCTCCTGTAACCGTGCACTACGACCACAAGTTCTGACCCAATGGCCCGGCGCCGCCAAGCGCCGGGCCTGTGGTGGGACCGCCCGTCCTCGGAGCTGGTGCCAGATAGGACCCGGACGTGCGAAGGATCGGGCATCCCGCACCGGGTCGGCTCAAGGTCCGGATCTCCTCGATGGACCTCGGCTGGTCGATGCCCCTGCTGCGGCCGGATTGTGATGTAGCCACGTGATGGGCCAAGGCGACGGGCCGTGCCCCTTGAGGCTGCTCGGCCCGGTGCCGCGTCATGGTCGGCAGCCGCGTAGCCGCTCACTGCGCAGCACAAACTGGCACCCTGAAGAACCGGCCGGGGAGCTGAAGGCGAGCTCCACTTCGATGTTCTGGGCGTGCGCTCGACTATGGAGAGCCTTCGCCAGGCTGTGACCGTGATCGCCCACGACCAGGCCGCCGGGCAGGTCGCGACGATCCACTACGCGGCCAAGAGCTGGAGCACGACGCCGACGTGGACGATCCCCGGCGGCAAGGTCGAGGCCGGCGAGCGCCGCGACGAGGCCGCCGCCCGCGAACTGCGACCGTGTCAGGCCTGCCCGATACCCACACCACCCAGGCCTCGGGGGTCGACCAACAACGGGTCGACCAACACACTTGACGGATGCTCACACAACCGACTCCTCCTCCCGGCGGCCTCGGCGCCGTCCTCCTCGACTCGGGCGGCGTCCTCATCCGCCCGATCGGCGGCCGCTGGAACCCGCGGGCGGACTTCGAGCAGACCGTCCTGGCCCGCGAACCGGCCATCACACCACGGCAGTTCACCGCCGCGATCGCCGCCGGCGACCGCTTCCTCGACACCACCCCCACCACCCCCGACCTCGACGACTACCACCGGGTGCTGCTCCACGCCCTCGGAGTGGACCCGGCCCCGCGCCTGATCGCCGACCTGCGCCGCGACGTCCCCGCAACCACCGTCCTGGAGACCTACCCCGAGGTCGCGCCCACCCTGGAGGAGCTACGCCGGCGCGGCGTGCGGATGGCGGTGGTGTCGGACGCCTGGCCCAACCTGCCCTTCCTGCACGAGGAACTGGGGATCGGACGGTTCTTCGAGGCGTACGCGATCTCGGCCGAGTTGGGCTGCAACAAGCCGGACCCGCGCATGTACCGCCACGCCAGCACCGCGCTGGGCCTCGCGCCCGCGCAGTGCCTGTTCGTCGACGACGATCCCCGCCTGGTCGCCGCCGCGATCGACCTCGGCTACGCAGGACGCGCGCTGCGCCGGGAACCGGACGCCACGGATGCGGCGGACGCGGCGGCCGGGGGTGTGCCGGTCGTCGCGTCGCTGACCGCGATCCTCGACCTGTTCTGAACCGCCCCGCCCGGCAGCTGTCCCCTCGGATCGCGGGCGGACCGCTGCCGGGGGTGGCGGACGCGGCAGACTTGCTCCGGCGCGAGTTCCTACCATCCCTTGACACTGAGCCACGGGCGGATGGTCAGCGCACCACCGCCCTCGGTGGCCGCTTGCGCACCCTGCGGAGCCGGTTCTCGGGCCCGGTTGCCCTGGCCGGATGAGCGAGATCCTGCCCCCGTGCCCGAAATGCTCAAGGGAGCACACCGGCGGGAGGAAGGCCCCGATGGTCTGGCCGGAGTGCGGCCGGCGAGGGCGCCCACCTCGAGTGTGGCCAGGAAGGCCTGAACCACGGCTCACGCGTCGATGCCGAGCCGTCGACCCGTGGATAGACTGACCAGGCGTTCCAGGAACGGACCCGGCGCGGGCGGCGGAGCGCTCAGGCGCCTCGTTGTCGCACGTGCAGGCCACTCTCCGTGACCGCACGGCGGCGGCAAGCCTGTCGCGGATGATCCGGCAGCGGGCCATCGATCGGACGGGAGCCCTGCCATGGCGAACACGTCCAGGTCTCCGGGCGGCTACGACCCCGAGATCATCCGCCCCGTGTCCGCCCGTGCCGCCTCGCCGTCGTCGGGCTCCCCCGGTGACACCGAGCCGACCGCGGCCAACGACCGGCTGGCGCTCAACGGCATGGGCAGCTTCGACTGGGACCTCGACAGGGGCACCTACCACCTCGACGATGTGGGCCTGGAAGTGTTCGACCTGCGGGCCGACGAGTTCGACGGGGTGCCCGCGTCACTCTCCGCCAGGGTACTGCCGACGGACAGTGAGCGCCTCGACGAGGCCGTGTCGCTCGCGCTACGGGAGGGACACCTGACCTTCGCGTCCTACTTCCGCCTGGTCTGCCGCGACGGAACGCTGCGCTGGGCCCACACGCAGGGGCGCATCCTGCGCGACCCGCAGGAGCACCCGTACCGCATCGTCGGCATCATCCGCAACGCCGAGGAAGAGCTGGCCCACGCCGAGGGGATGCGTACGCTCGCCGCTGACCGGCGCCGCCAGACCGACTCCGTGCGCGCCACCACCGAAGCCCTCGCCCGCGCCATCACCGTCCGCGACGTGACCAACGTGCTGACCGACAGCGAAGGGCTGCGACGCTTCGGGGCGGACGGGCTTGCCCTCGGACTGGTGGACGGGGGCGTTATGCGCCTCGTCGCCGTAACCGAGCAACCGTCGGCGGAGCTCAGGGCCAAGGACGACCTGTCGCTGACCTACCTGGGGGACGGGCTTCCGCTGTCCGAGGTCGTGCTCACCCGGCGCGCGCGATTCGTCAGCACCAGGGAGGAGCTCACCACCCGCTATCCCCGCCTTCTGCCCTACGCCGAGGAAATGGGGATTGAGGCGGCGGCCTTCCTGCCGCTGGCCGCCCAGGCCCGCTCCATCGGCGCGCTGGGCCTGTTCTACCGGGACAGGCACCACTTCAGCACCGAGGACCGGAACATCTGCATCGCGCTCAGCAGCGCTGTCGCGCAGTCCCTGCAACGCGCCATGCTCTTCGACCAGGAACGCGAATTCGCGACCACGCTCCAGACCACCATGCTGCCGCGCCGCATTCCCGAGATCAACGGCGGCGAGGTGGCCGTCCGCTACCGTGCCGGCCGCAGCGGACGCGAGGTGGGCGGGGACTGGTACGACGTCATCCCTCTGCCGGGTCGGCGGGTGGGTCTCGTGGTCGGCGACGTGGAGGGGCATGACAGCCACGCGGCCGCCATCATGGGTCAGTTGAGGATCGCTCTGCGGGCCTACGCCACCGAGGGGCACACTCCCGCCACGGTCATGGCCCGCGCGTCCAGGTTCCTCGCCGATCTCGACACCGAGCGGTCCGCGACCTGTATCTACGTCGACGCCGACCTGGAGACCGGAACACTGCGCATGGTGCGGGCCGGCCACCTCGAACCACTCGTGCGGCGCAGCACCGGCCGTACCGGCTGGGCCAGCGTCCGCGGTGGCCTGCCGCTCGGCGTGGCCACGGTCTTCGGCCAGGACGGCTACCCCGAGACCCGTCTCGACCTCAACCCCGCGGACACCCTGCTTCTGTGCACCGACGGCATGGTCGAACAGCCCGGTCGGGACATCGCGGACGGCATCGAAGCGCTCGCCGCCGCCATGCGCGCCGGCCCGCTCGGCACCGAGGCGCTCGCCGACCACCTCTGCGGCGGCCACCCGAGCCGCCTCGGCAGCAGCGACGACGTGGCGCTCCTGCTGCTGCACCGCGCAGCCGAACCCGGCACCTACGCCACCCGGCAGATGACCCAGCACGTCCACCAGGCAGATCCGGAAGGGCTGGTGGAGACCCGGGCCATGCTCCGACAGGCCCTGGCCGCGTGGGGTGCGGCCGACATCCTGTCCGACGTCGAACTCACTGCGGACGAACTGATCACCAACGCCCTGGTCCACACCGACGGGGGCGCACTGCTCACCATAGAACTACGGGCCGGGACCACCCCCTGCATCCGCCTGGAGATCCAGGACCGCTCCAGCGTCCTGCCGCGCCGCCGGGCCCCCGGCGAGACCGCCACCTCCGGCCGCGGCCTGCTGCTGGTGGATGCCCTCACCGGGAGCTGGGGCGTGGAGCCACTCGGCAGCGGCAAGAACGTCTGGTGCGAATTCCCGCTGGCGCGCTGACCATCTGATGGCAGTTCACATGTGCGGCCACTCGTCAATCCACATGGCCGCCAACGGCTCGACCCCGGCCGCTCAAGGCTTGATGCCTACCCCGGGCGCTTCAACTTGGCCGGTCTGTCCACGACTCTCTGCATCCCGACGACCTGGGTGCTCCGCTGCTCCAACTCCTGGGCGGAGGAGGGAATGCTGGACGCCACCGTGCAGTTCTTGCGGCCACGCGCCCGTCACCGGGGGCTGGATCGCCTTCCTGCCACGGGAGATCGGGCGAAGGGGCCACCCGGGCCTACGGCCTGCGGCCCACGACTCGGCCGCGACCCGCCTCGGCCCGGTAACCACCGGGGGCGGCCTCGCCGTCGAGCCGTTCGAGCGCAGAACGACGGCGCAGGCGCACACCCCGACCACGACGGAATCCAGCCGACGTCGCGGCATGGCGCGGACCGGACGGTAGTATCGGTTTCCGCGCTGACTGAATATCAAGTGCACGCTATTCATTGGACATTACTGTCGGGGGCGTCAGCCGACCCCTCAGGTGGCGGCGACGCGGGAAGTCGCGCCGAGCCGCGCCCCCCTGTGCCCACCCTCCGCACCGGAACCGACCACGGAAACCGGTAAGAACCCAGAAAGCGTCCATTGGTTACCATCGCACATTCCGAGCTCGACGTCTTTCCACTCTGCCTCGGCGGCAGCGTCTTCGGATGGACCGTCGACGAGCGGATATCCTTCCGCGTCCTCGATGCCTACGCCGCCGCGGGCGGGAACTTCATCGACACCGCCGACTCCTATTCCCAGTGGGCCCCCGGAAACACCGGTGGGGAGTCCGAGTCCATCCTCGGCAACTGGCTGGCCGCGCGCGGTCAGCGGGACCGTTTCGTCATCGCCACCAAGGTGGGCCGACTGAACGGACTGTCCGGGCTCACGGCGAAGGTCGTCCACCAGGCGGTAGAGGAATCCCTGCGCCGTCTGCGGACGGATCATATCGACCTCTACTACACGCACGCGGACGACCCGGAAACTCCCCTCGAAGAGACCCTCGCCGCACTCGACACGCTGATCGCGGCTGGGAAGGTGCGCCATATCGGCGCCTCGAACATCAGCGGCCCCAGGCTGGCCGAATCCCTTGAGGTCTCGAAGCGTTCGGGGCTCGCCTCGTACGTGGCGGTCCAGCCTCCCTACAACCTCATGGAACGCGAGCCCTTCGAGAGTGGGATCGCCCCGGTATGCGAGCGCGAGGGCGTCTCCTGCGTCCCGTACTTCGCCCTGGCGCAGGGGTTCCTGACGGGCAAGTACCGCGAAGGCGCACCCGCCGTTCCCAGCGTCCGCAGCGACGCGGCACGACCGTACGGCGAAACGCCCCGCGGCCGCGCGGTGCTCCGGACGCTGGACACGATCGCCGCCGAGCACGGCACCGCCCCCGCCGCGGTGGCCCTGGCCTGGCTGAGGGCGCAGCCCCATGTCGTCGCTCCGCTCGCCAGCAGCAGGACGCCCGAGCAGCTCGCCGAACTGATCCCGGGAGCGACCCTGGAACTCTCCCCGGCCGAGGTTCACTCGCTGGATCTCGCTTCACGGACCACCGCGGCGGACCACCATGCGCACGTCGGCTGAAGGAGGAGGAGCCGCCGTGGCCCTCACCCCCCACACCGCCCTGATCGGATTCGACGCCCTCAAGTCGTTCATCTCAGTAGCACGCGATGAATACGAGGCCTGTACCCCTCAGGAACCGCCCTCCTGTTTCGCCCTCCTGCTCGGCACCGTCGACGACGGTGTCGCGGCCATCACCTCGGTCCAGTTCGCGACCAACGTCCGTGCCACCGACCCGATGGCGCTCGAAGAGTTCTCGAGCGCCATAGAGCCGTGCTTCGGAAGCGCCTACCGAAACCCCCACCGGGGATTCTGGTGCAGCTCGCAGGATCTGCTTCGTATTCACCGGCAGGCGGACCGTGACGGGGTCGAGATCCTGGGCTCCATCCATCTGCATCCCGACTGGCACCGGATCGGCCCACCCGAAGAGCGAGGGCTGCGAATAAGCGAGGAGCCGACACCGATGGACCGCTACATGTTCGACAACAGTCGGTACCCGGTGAACATGATCTGCTATCTGGAATCCGGCCCGCAGGGGGTTTCCGCCGCACTCGCGGCATGGGGCCCTCCCCCTGAGGACGAGGTCGCGGCGCCATGCCCCCGCCTCCTTCTGAGGTTCAGCGCGTCCTGAGGAACGGCAGGCTCGCCCCTCGCCACCGGCGGGACTCCGCCCCGGTCACACTCGCGGATGTGACCGGGGCGGACTCGGGCGGCCCCTCGTGGTCGGCCGATGTGCCCTCGCGGGCGTTCGCCTGGTCGTTATGCCGACTTCCTTCGCATCGTCTGCCAGGTGACCGTGACCCCGGCCGCGATCGCCGCCAGCAGGGTGCCGATGACCGCCCAGGTGATGGTTCCGGTGCTCAGGTGCAGGCCGACGTCGGCGGAGGTGGCCTGCGCGAGGCCGGAGGCCATGCCCGCCAGCGGGGGCAGCGTCACCAGGACACCGAGGGCGGCGCCGACAATGACGACCATCGCGGCCTCGCCGACCGAGAGGAGCAGCAGCTGGCAAACGGTTCCGGCCACGCTCGTGCTCGCCCGGGGCCTTCATCTGCACGGGCATCAGCGGCATCGCGATCTGTCGTGCTGCTGCGCCTGACCTACCTCGCCCGGCGCGAGGCAGGGTGCGCGGGGACCGGCACGTGGCCGCACGTCATTGCGCTGCGGTGTCCCGGGGTGTTCCCGGTTGTCCGGGACGGTCCGGAACGCCCAGCTGAGCTGCGTGTTCGCCCCGGGACGGGGGTGGGGCGAATCCGCACCGTGCCGGTCCGCCAGGTCGGTTGCCCAGGCGTCCCGGAGTCGATGAACCTCGTTCCGGCCTGGCCCACGAAAGGGCCGGGCGAACCGGAGGAGAGGGGAATCCCCGTACTCAAGAAGCTCGAGGCCATCGGCGCCGGCCTGCTGGAGCGGCTCGTGCCCAGCATCGAGGCGTCCGCGGCCCAGTGCAGCTGCAAGTGGTTCAAGGCGTGCTGGCAGTGCCCGTGGAGATGGCGGGCGGACGGGGTGAGCGGTTCCTTCGGCCCGTCACCCCTTCAGCCCGTCACCCCTTCAGCACCCCGAGCGGGACCAGCCGGGCGACGATGCGGCTGAGCCCGTTGCGCTCACTGGCGGTGACGACGGCGTCGACGTCCTTGTAGGCCTCCGGGGCCTCCTCCGTCGCGCTGCGCCACGAGGTCGGGCGGGCCGACACGCCGGCCGCGACCAGTTCGGCGCGCAGGTGGCGGATCTCGATCTCGCGCCGGGCGCGGTGGCGGCTCCAGACCCGGCCCGCACCGTGGCAGGAGGAGTCGAACGCCTCGTTCCCCGGCAACCCCGCCAGGACGTAGGACGCCGTGCCCATGGTGCCGGGGACGAAGACCGGCTGCCCTGCCCCGGCGAGGTCGGCCGGCAGGTCCGGGTGGCCCGGCGGCAGGGCTCGGGTGGCACCCTTGCGGTGGACGCAGAGCAATCGGCTCTCTCCGTCCACCTCCTGGCGTTCCAGCTTGGCCAGGTTGTGCGACACGTCGTAGAGCAGGTCCAGCCCGTAACCGGTGTTCTCCCGGAACGCCGCTCGGGCGGCGTCGGCCAGCAGGTGGCGGTTGGCGCGGGCGTAGTTGGCCGCGGCGGCCATCGCCCCCAGGTAGTCCCGGGCCTCCGGGGAGTCCACCGGGGCACACGCCAGCTGCCGGTCGGGGACGGAGATCCCCCGGCGGTGCATCACGGGCTCCATCCGCCGGACGTGGTCGGTGCAGATCTGGTGACCCAGGCCGCGCGAGCCGCAGTGGATCATCACGCAGACCTGGTCGGTGCGCAGACCGAAAGCCTGGGCGCATGCTTCGTCGTAGACCCGGTCGACGGCCTGGACCTCCAGGAAGTGGTTGGCCGAGCCCAGGCTCCCGACCTGGCCCGCCCCGCGCTCCAGCGCGCGGTCGCCGACGTGCGTCACGTCCGCGTCGTCCACCGCCCCGCCGTCCTCGCAGCGGTCGAGGTCGCGCGGCACCCCGTGCCCCATGTCCACCAGGTAGCGGGCGCCGCCGCGCAGCAGGTCGGCCAGTTGCCGGCGCCCGGCCGGCCGCCACAGGCAGCCCCGCCCCAGGCCGCGTGGGATCAGCGGGTCCAGCCGGTCCATCAGCGCCGGCAGCACCTCGCGCACCGTGTCCCGGTCGAGCTCGCTGGTGAGCAGCCGGACCCCGCAGGAGATGTCGAATCCGACCCCGCCCGGCGACACCACGCCGCCGGCCCCGACCTCCGTGGCCGCCACCCCGCCGATCGGGAAGCCGTAGCCCCAGTGGATGTCCGGCATCGCGTACGAGGCCCGGACGATGCCCGGCAGTGAGGCGACGTTCGCGACCTGTTCGAGTGCGCGGTCGCCCTCGTCGAGCGGCAGCAGCTCGTGCGGGGCGAAGATCACCCCGGGCACCCTCATCACGCCGCTGCGCTCGATCCGGTAGCGCCAGGGGGTCTCCTCCACCAGTCGGACGTCCATGTCAGCCGATGCCTCCTCGGCCCTGCCACGCTCATGTGCCATGGTGGCGTGTGCCATGGTGGCGCTCATCCACCGCGGCGCCACTCATCCGTTGCGATACCAGGGGCGCCCGCCGGTCAGACGTCCAACGTCACGTGGCACCGCCAGCCCCCCGCCGCTTCTCTCGTCATCCTCAGACCGTGCAGGGACACCGCCTTCGGCACCGCGCCGACCTGCTCGACCAGGGCGCTGTCCACCATGGTCAGTCGTATCCACACGCCCGCCCCCGTGCGCCGGACCGACACCTCGGCCGGCAGCTCCCCGGCCGTCTCCGCCCGGAAGATCATCTCCTCCAGAGCCGAGACCAGCAGCCGCTCGTCGGTGTCGTCGGCCAGCTCGTACTCCCGCTCGGTGCGCACCGCCCCCGGCGGGATCTCCGCGAAGCCCCCGACCGCCCCGCGCACCGCCTCCGCGACGCACTCCTCCCGCTCCGGGGCCCATGCCTCGACAGCCAGATCCCCGGTGTGCGGCACGGTCCGGTGGCCGGTGCCGCCGGGCGCTGCGCCCGGTGCTCCACTCACACCACCAGTCTTCCCCCGAAACGGGCCCGGCGGCAGCCCGGGGACCCGGAATGTGCCGCCCGGCCGGTCCGCCACCCCACACGTACCAGGAGCGGGTGGCCCGGCCGCCCTCCCCGGTGGGAGGCTGGTAGCAGGGCCTGAGCGCCGACGACCGATCCGAGCACGTGATGCCCACGAGGATTCTGCTGGAGGGGCGCCCCGGCAGCGGGAAGACGACCGCGATCCGCCGGCTGGCGGCGCTGCTGCGCACCCGGGAGGTCGTCGGCTTCACCACGGAGGAGATCCGCGAGGGCGGCGCCCGGGTCGGTTTCGCGTTGGAGACGCTGGCGGGCCGGAGAGGTGTGCTCGCCCAGGTCGGGTTGCCGGGGCCTCCGCGGGTCGGGCGGTACGGCGTCGACATCGGAGTGATGGAACGGCTCGCGCTGCCCTCCCTCGCGACTCCCCTGGAGCCCGGCACGCTCGTACTCATCGACGAGCTCGGGCGGATGGAACTGGCGTACTCCCCGTTCCGGAACGCCGTCCGGGCCGTGTTCGCGGCCGACGTGGATGTGGTCGCCACCGTGCACGCACAGCACGGCCCCTTCACCGACGTCCTGAAGCGCCGCACCGACGTCGAGCTGGTCCAGCTGACCCGGGCGAACCGGGACGTCCTCCCGGAGCGGCTGGCGGCGCGACTGGAGGGACGGTGAGCGGCGCGGTGCCCCGCCGGGGCCGGGCGGGCGCCGCGATCGTCCGACGACGCGACGACTGGCGGGCCGGGCTCCTGGCCGCGTCCGACCGGTGGGCCGAGCGCGCCGACCGGTGCGCCGGTTGGACCGGCCGGGGCGTCGAGCGGTGCCGCCGGTGGGCGCGCGAGGGCTCGCAACGGCCCGGGGAGCTGGCACCGCCGTCGTGGTTCTTCCTCGCCCTGCCGTTCGGCATCACCTGGTACCGGGTGACGGGTGGCGCTGCGCGGGCCTGGTGCGGACTGGCCCGCCCGGTGTGCCGGGTCGTCGCCGGAGCCCTCTTCGGGGTGCTCACCGCGTTGGCCCTCGTCCTGTCACGGCCATGAGGAACCGGCCGGTCCGAGGTTCGTCCTCCCAGGTGTCCGGCCTGGCCGCTCGCACCCCGGCATGCGGGCGGACAGCCATCCTCATATCGTGGAATTGGAACGTCCACAGAGGAACCGCCCCCTGTCAGGGGATCGCGGTGAGACCCGGCACTGCGGCACGTCATCGCATCCCACGGCCCGGCCGGCCAACCCCGCGACGGGGAAGCGGAAGTGACCACGAGCTCGGACACCACAGCCGGGCAGGGCTTCGACCACGCCGCCGTGGGCGCGGACGGCGGACCGCCGACCGCCGACGGTCGACCTCACCTCCGCGGGCATTCGGGTGCTCCTGCTCGACGCGGGGGCGCCGAGGAGACCGGCGACGGCTCATGGCACGGCACCGCCACGCGCCGGTACTTCGAGCGGCTAGGAGCGCTGCACGTACCGGCCCGGGCCCGAGGATCCCCGGCAGTCCACCGAGCAAGGAGCAAGGAGCAACCACGATGAGCACGCGACGGCACACCGCACGGCGGACCGGCGGCGGATACCGCACGTCCCTTCCCTGGCGGATCGTCACCGGCACTGCCGAGTACGTCGACCGGCGCATCGGCTGGGACAAGCTGGCCGTCTTACCGGGCCTGCTGACCCTCCTCGGACTGCGGGTCAGACTGCGGCAGCGGAACCTCCACGACACCGGTCACCTGCCCTCCGTCGATCCGCCCGCGCCCGCGCCCCCGTCCGCGCGACACAAGGTCAACCGGACCGCCGACGGCAGCCACAACGATCTCGACGATCCGCGCATGGGCATGGCGGGCACCCGCTTCGCCCGCAACATCCCGCTGGACAGGATCGCCCCGGCCACCCCCGAGTCCGTGCTGTCCCGGCCGAACCCGCGCGAGGTCAGCCGAGCCCTGCTCACCCGTCACGAGCTCGTCCCGGCCGAGTCGGTGAACTCACTGGTCGCCGCCTGGCTGCAGTTCATGATCCGCGACTGGTTCAGCCACGGCACGAGCCCCGTGGACCGGCCCTGGGAAGTCCCCCTCGTGGACGGCGACCCGTGGCCCGAGCCGCCGATGCGGATCATGCGGACACCGGACGACCCGACCCGGGATCCCCGGGCGCCCGCCGGGACCCCCGACACCCGCATCAACGTCTCCTCGCACTGGTGGGACGCGTCCCAGATCTACGGGACGAACGAGGCGGAGCAGCGGCTGCTCCGCACCGGGGAGCTGGGCAAGCTGCACGTGTGGGACAACGGACAGGTCCCGTTCGCCTCGGATCCCTCCCGTGATCCTTCACGGACTCCCGGCTTCTGGCTGGGCCTGGCCATGATGCAGACCCTCTTCGCCCGGGAGCACAACGCGATCTGCGACCACCTGCACGGCGCCTACCCGTCCTGGGACGACGAGGAGTTGTTCCAACGGGCCCGGCTCGTCAATGCCGCACTCCTCGCCAAGATCCACACCGTGGAGTGGACGCCGGCCGTGATCAGCCACCCCACCACCGTCGCGGCCCTGCGGGCCAACTGGTGGGGACTCGCGGGTGAGCGCGTGCACCGTCTCTTCGGCCGGATCAGCGAGAGCGAGGTCGTCAGCGGCATCCCGGGAGGCGAGACGGACCACTACGGCATCCCGTACGCGCTCACCGAGGAGTTCGTGGCCGTCTACCGCATGCACCCGCTCGTCCGCGACGACTGGCACCTGCGCTCCGCCGAGGACGACGCCACCCTGCGGCAGTGCACCTTCCGCGACATCTCGGGGCCCGACGCGCTGAAGGTCCTGGGGGCCACGAGGACGGCCGACCTGCTGTACAGCTTCGGCACGCTCCACCCGGGCCTGGTCACCCTGCACAACTTCCCGAGGTTCCTGCAGGAGTACCGGCGTCCGGACGGGAACCTGCAGGACCTCGCCGCCACCGACATCCTGCGTAGCCGGGAGCTGGGTGTCCCTCGCTACAACGAGTTCCGGCGGTTGCTGCGGTTGAAGCCCGCCCAGGATTTCCAGGAGCTGACGGACAACGCGGCCTGGGCCGAGGAGATCGAGCGGCTCTACGAGGGCGACATCGAGAAGGTCGACCTGACGGTCGGGATGTACGCGGAGAAGCTTCCGGCCGGGTTCGCCTTCAGCGACACGGCGTTCCGCATCTTCGTCCTGATGGCGTCACGCCGTCTGAACAGCGACCGCTTCTTCACCGAGTACTACACCCCCGAGGTGTACTCGAAGGCCGGTCTGGCCTGGATCGACGACAACTCCATGGTCACGGTGCTGCTACGCCACCACCCGGAGCTGCGTACGGCCCTCGCCGGCCTGGCCAACGCCTTCGTGCCGTGGCACACCGCCCGCAGGACGGCGGAATGACCTGAGTGCCGGCAGCCGGAGCCCCGGCCGAACGCGAGCGCCGGAGCGACCGCGCGCCCGTCGCCGTGGTGTTCGACCTCGGGCGAGGTCAGCCTGTGGCCGCCGCCGTGCATCGGTCCCCGGCGGCGCGGAGCCACCGCTGGTACGCCGAGCTGCGCTCGGCCGCGACCCGGTGGGCCGCGCGCGCGTGCTCGACGAGCTCCGTGCCCAGGGCGGCGAGCTGACCGGCCCGGTGCCAGGCGATCAGGTGCCGGTACCAGAGCGGGTCGCCGGCGATGGGCCGTACGGCGATGCCCGGCACCTCCTCGAAGGTGGCCTGGCACAGGCTCACCGCGTGCCCGCTGCGGACCAGTTCGAGCAGCAGCCGCCCCTCCGCCTCGTGGACGGTGCGCATCCGGTGGCCGGTCGCGTGGAAGGTGGTGGACCAGTACTCGCGGACCCGGTCGTCGTCCGGGCGCGGTGAGACCCAGTCCTCGTCCTCCAGTTCACCCAGGTGGACCTCCGGCCGGGCGGCGAGGCGGTGGCCGGCCGGCAGGGCGACGAACACGGGCTCGGTGACCACCGGCCGCAGGACCACACCCGGCCGCGCGGGCAGCTCGTAGCCGGGGCAGTCGCCGACCACGGCGGCGTCGAGGCGCCCGTGCGCGAGGTCGTCGATCAGGGGAACGGACGAGCCCTGGGCGCGGGAGGCGATCCGCGCCTCGGGGCGGTGGGTGCGCAGCGCGGTTATCAGCCCGCCGAGCAGCGGGGCATTGACGGACCCGAGCCGGAAGCGGGGTGTCGGGCTGCCGGTGCGGGCGGCCAGGGTGGAGGCGTTCAGCAGCTCGTCGACGGTGGGGAGGACGGCGCGGGCGCGGGTGAGCACGGTCTCGCCGAAGGCGGTCGGGACGGCGCCGGTGGGTCGGCGGTCGAACAGCGGGCCGCCCAACATGCTCTCGATCCGACGCAGTTGGGCGCTGAGGCCCGGCTGGGTGAGCCGGAGCGAGGCGGCGGCCCGGGTGAGGCTGCCGGTCTCGGCGATGGCGCAGATCATCCGTAGATGCCGTATCTCAAGCTCCATAAGCGGATGTTATGGGCAGCTGAGAGCTGCCGAAAGGGGTCCGGGCGGCCCAATCTTGTCCCACATGTGAAATGTCATATCGCACAGAAGAGGGACAAATGAGGACACGAAGAGCCGCATGCGCCCTGACCGCGGCCCTCGGACTGCTGTCGGCGGCCGCCTGTGGTGGGCCGGACGGCAGCGGTGCGGCCACGGACGCCGCCCCGGCGCCGGGCGGGACCCTGCACGTCCTTTCCAGCATCGACCTGGAGCACCTGGACCCGGCCCGCGCCTACGTCACCTCCACCCAGGACGTGGGCCGGCTGGTCTACCGGACGCTCACCACGTTCGCCCCCGCCCCCGGGCAGGCCGGCGGGCAGATCGTCCCGGACCTGGCCACCGACACCGGGCGCCCCGCCGACGGCGCGCGGACCTGGACCTTCACCCTCAAGGAGGGCGTGAAGTTCGAGGACGGCCGGCCCGTCACCAGCAAGGACGTCAAGTACGGTGTCGAGCGCACCTTCGCCGCCGAGCTGCCCGAGGGCCCGCCGTACGGCCGGCTCTGGCTGGCGGGCGGCGAAACGTACAAGGGGCCGTACAAGGACCCGGCCGGGCTCGCGTCGATCGAGACCCCGGACGAGCGGACCATCGTCTTCCGGCTCAACCGTCCGGTGGCCGACTTCGGTTCCGCCGTGTCGCTGCCGATGTTCGCCCCGGTGCCGCAGGACAAGGACACCGGCGTGGGCTACGACAACCGCCCGTTCTCCTCCGGCCCGTACCGGATCGACTCCTTCGAGCCCAAGAAGCGGCTCACCCTGGTCCGCAACCCCGCGTGGGACCGGGCCACCGACAGCGTCCGCAAGGGCCTGCCGGACAAGGTCGTCATCGACCTCAACCTCGACCCGGCGGTGGTCGACCAGCGGCTGATCGCCGGTCAGGGCGAGGACGCCGACGCCGTCGCGCTGGAGCCGATCGGTCCGGCCTCGGTGGGACGGGTGATGAACGACCCGCAGCTAAAGAAGCGCCTGGTCACCGGCGAGTCCATCAACACCCGCTTCCTCAGCATCAACACCAGGCGCCAGCCGCTGGACGACGTCCGGGTGCGGCAGGCCATCGCGTACGCGCTCGACAAGGACGCCCTGCGCACCACCCGCGGCGGCCCGATCGCGGGAGACCTCGCCACCACTTTGCTGCCCCCCACCCTGCTCGGCGCCGCCCCCGAGGACCCGTACCCGAGCAAGGACGGCAAGGGCGACCCGGACAAGGCCAAGGCCCTGCTCGCCGAGGCCGGTCACGCCTCCGGACTGGAGCTCACCCTCGACACCCCGGCGACCGCCGGCGGCAAGGCACAGGGCGAGGCGGTGCAGGCCTCGCTCGCCCGGGCCGGCATCACCGTGAAGATCAACGAGATCAGCTCCTCGGCCTTCTACAGCACGGTCGGCAGCCCCGCCCGGCAGCACGACCTGGTGATCGACGGCTGGACCCCGGACTGGCCGGGCGCCTCCACCTACCTGCCGATCCTGTTCGACGGCCGGCTGATCACCCCCGAGGGCAACAACAACCGCGCCCAGTACGACTCCCCCGACGTCGACGCCCGGCTGGACGAGATCGCGGCCGTGGGCGACCCGGCCGCCGCGCAGAGCGCGTACGGCGAGCTCGCCAAGCGCATCATGCGGGACGCCCCCGTCGTCCCCTTCCTCTGGGACCGGGCCGCCGTCCTGGTCGGACCGAACGTGGCCGGCGCGTACGGGCACACCGCCTTCGTCGGCCGGCTCGACCTCGTCTCGCTGGGGCTGCGGAAGTGAGCGAGCGAACAATCGAGAGGTGCGCGTTGCGCGAAGCGACCACCGAGCGAAGCGAGGAGGGCGCATGAGCGTCCTGCGCAAGCTGCTGGCCCAGCGCTCGGCGGCGCTGGCGCTGACCGCGGTTGCCCTGCTGGTGCTCACCGCACTCGCCGCCCCGCTGATCAGCTGGCTGGCCGGCAGCTCCCCGACGGCCTTCCACGGCGAGGCGGTGGACCCGGCGCTCGGCGGACTGCCACGCGGGGCCGCGGGCGGGATCAGCACCGAGCACTGGCTGGGCGTGGAGCCCGTCAACGGCCGGGACGTGCTCGCCCGGGTGGTGTACGGCGCGCGGGTCTCCCTGCTGATCGCCGTCCTGGCCACCACCGTGTCCCTGGTCCTCGGCACCTCACTCGGCCTGCTCGCCGGCTTCCTCGGCGGTTGGACCGACACCGTCATCGGCCGGCTGATGGACCTGCTGATGTCCTTCCCCAGCCTGATCTTCATGATCGCGCTGATCTCGGCCGCGCCCGGTGCCGACCGCCGGCTGCTGCTGGTCGTGGTGCTCGGGTTCTTCGGCTGGCCGTACGTGGGGCGGATCGTGCGCGGGCAGGCGATGGTGCTCGCCCGCGGCGAGTTCGTGGCGGCGGCCCGGGTGCTCGGCGCGTCCCGGCGGACCCTGCTGCTGCGCGAGGTGCTGCCCAACCTGACCGGACCGGTGCTGGTGGTGGCGACGATGTCGATCCCGGCCTGCGTCGCCACCGAGGCCGGACTCTCCTTCCTCGGCGTGGGCGTACAAGCACCGACGCCCTCCTGGGGGCAGATGATCGCCACCGCCGTGCCCTGGTACGCCGCCGACCCGGCCTACTTCCTCATCCCCGGCGTCCTTCTGTTCGTCACCGTGCTCGCGTTCAACGTGCTGGGCGACGCCGTGCGCGACACGCTCGACCCCCGGAGCACACCACGATGATCCTCTACCTGCTGCGAAGACTGGCCGTCACCGCACTCGTCCTGCTGGTGATCTGCGCCATCACCTTCGCGATCTTCTACCTGATGCCCGCCGATCCGGCCCAGGGCGCCTGCGGCAAGGCCTGCAGCCCCGAACGGCTCGCCGGGATCCGCGCCACCCTCGGCCTGGACCGCTCCCCGCTCGCCCAGTTCGGGGACTACCTCGGCGGCATCGTCACCGGCCGCAGCTACGGCGACGGCGCGCAGGCCGTCCAGTGCCCGTTCCCCTGCCTGGGCTTCAGCTTCCAGACGAACCAGCCGGTCTGGCGGATGCTGACCAGCCGGCTGCCCGTCAGCGTTTCCATCGCCGTCGGCGCGGCCCTGCTGTGGCTGGCCGTCGGCGTGGCGGCGGGCGTGGTGTCCGCGCTGCGACGCGGCAGCCTCTGGGACCGCGCCGCGATGACGGCCGCCCTCGGCGGGGTCTCGCTGCCCGTCTACTTCACCGCGCTGGTGCTCCAGTACCTGCTGGTGGTGAAGCTGAACCTGCTGCCCTACCCGACGGCCGTCCCACTCACCGAGGACCCGGCCGGCTGGGCGCAGTCGATGGTGATGCCCTGGATCACCCTGGCCATGCTCTACGCCGGCGTGTACGCCCGGGTCACCCGCAGCGAGATGCTGGAGAGCCTCGGCCAGAACTACGTCCGCACGGCGCGTGCCAAGGGCCTGGCCGAGGTCACCGTGGTACGGCGCCATGCGCTGCGGCCCGCGCTGATGCCGATCGTGACGATCTTCGGCATGGACCTCGGCGCCCTGCTCGGCGGTGCGCTCATCACCGAGTCGGTGTTCGGCCTGCCCGGCGTCGGCAAGCTCGCCGCCGACGCCATCGCGGGCGCCGACCAGCCGGTGATCCTCGGCGTGACGCTGTTCGCCGCCGGATTCGTGGTGCTGGCCAACCTGATGGTCGACCTCGTCTACGCCGTGCTCGACCCGAGAGTGAGGGCCGTCGGATGACTCTCCTCACCGTACGAGACCTGACGGTCGACTTCGCCTCCGGTGTCCGTGCCGTCGACGGACTCGACCTCGACCTCGCCGCCGGGCAGGTGCTCGGCGTGGTCGGGGAGTCCGGCAGCGGCAAGTCCGTCACCAGCCTCGCCGTGCTCGGGCTGCTGCCCCGCGATGCCCGGGTCAACGCCGAAATCCACTTCGACGGACGCGAGTTGACGGGCATGGACCAGCGTTCCCTGCGCCGCCTGCGCGGCAACCGGATCGCCATGGTCTTCCAGGACCCGCTGTCCTGCCTCAACCCGTACTACCCTGTCGCCTTCCAGATCGCCGAGGCCTACCGGGCCCACCACCGGGCCGGGCGGAAGGCGGCCCACCGGGTCGCCGTCCGGATGCTGGAGCGCGTCGGCATCCCCGAGCCCGAACGGCGCGCCCGCTCCTACCCGCACGAGTTCTCCGGCGGGATGCGCCAGCGGGTGATGATCGCGATGGCGCTGTGCCTGGAGCCGGACCTGCTGATCGCCGACGAGCCGACCACCGCGCTCGACGTCACCGTCCAGGCCCAGATCCTCGACCTGCTGCGCGAACTGCGCCAGGAGGCCGGCACCGCGATCATGCTGATCACCCACGACATGGGCGTGGTCGCCGGACTCGCCGACCAGGTCGTCGTGATGCACGACGGCCGCGCGGTCGAACGCGGCACCGTCCACGACGTCTTCCACCGGCCGCAGGAGGCCTACACCCGGGGCCTGCTCGCCTGCGTGCCGCGCGTCGACGGGCCGCTGCCCCACCGGCTGCCCACCCTGGAGGCGAACTCATGAGCCACCCGCCGCAAACCCCCCTGCCGGACACCCCCTCGCACGAAACGCCCCTGCTCGAAACCCGCGGCCTCGTCAAGCGCTTCCCCGTCCGGCACGGCCTCACCCGGCGCCTCGCCGGACACGTCACCGCCGTCGACGACGTCTCGCTGCGGGTCGGCCCGGGCGAGACCCTCGGCCTGGTCGGCGAGTCCGGCTGCGGCAAGTCCACCGTGGCCCGCCTGCTCACCCGGCTGGAGCGGCCGACCTCCGGCACCATCCGATTCGCCGGGCAGGACCTCGCCGACCTCGACGAAAGCCGGCTGCGCCCGGTCCGCCGCGAACTCCAGATGGTCTTCCAGGACCCGCTCTCCTCGCTCAACCCCCGCCAGAGCGTCCGCCGGATCCTCGCCTCGCCCTTCGCCTACCAGGGGCTGGCACCCGACGAGCCGGTGGAGCGGCTGCTGGAACGGGTCGGGCTGAAGGCCGAACACGCCGACCGCCACCCGCACGAGTTCTCCGGCGGCCAGGCCCAACGCATCGGCATCGCCCGTGCGTTGGCCCTGCGGCCGAAGCTGGTGGTGTGCGACGAGCCGGTCTCCGCCCTCGACGTCTCGGTGCAGGCCCAGATCCTCAACCTGCTCAAGGACCTCCAGGACGAGTACGGTCTCGCCTACCTCTTCATCGCCCACGACCTCGGCGCCGTCCGGCAGATCAGCACCCGGATCGCCGTCATGTACCTCGGGTCCGTCGTCGAGACCGCCGACCGCGACACCCTGTTCGCCACGCCGGCCCACCCCTACACCCGCGCCCTGCTGTCCGCCGTACCGCTGCCCGACCCGGACGCCGAGCGCGGCCGCGAGCGCATCGTGCTCCGCGGCGACCTGCCCAGCCCGCTGAACCCGCCCAGCGGCTGCCGCTTCCGCACCCGCTGCCCGAAGGCCGACGACCGCTGCGCCGCCGAGCGACCCGCACTGCGGGAGATCGCGCCGGGCCACCAAGTCGCCTGTCACCACCCGGAGTCGCCACAGTGATCCTGACCAGACACCGCCTGCCCGGGCTCGCGGTGACCGACCACGCCTTCACCGTCCCCCTCGACCACGCCGACCCCGGCGGCGCAACCATCGAGGTCTTCGCCCGCGAGCTGGCCGACCCGGTTCGCGCCGGGGACCAACTGCCCTGGCTGCTCTACCTCCAGGGCGGGCCGGGAGGGAAGTCACCGCGCCCGGTGAACACCGGGGGCTGGCTCGACCACGCCCTGAAGACCCATCGGGTACTGCTGCTCGACCAGCGCGGCACCGGCCGCTCCACCCCCGTCACCGCCCGCGCGGCGACCGGCCTCGGCCCGGCCCGCCGCCTGGCCGATCACCTGGCGCTGCACCGGGCCGACTCGATCGTCGCCGACGCCGAACTGATCAGACGTCAACTGTGCGGCGACCAACCGTGGGAGACGCTCGGCCAGAGCTACGGCGGCTTCGTCACCCTCAGCTACCTCTCCTTCGCGCCCGCGGGCCTGCGCGCCTGCTACATCACGGGCGGCCTGCCGGGCCTCGACGCCACCGCCGACGACGTGTACGCCGCCACCTATCCCCGGGTTCGCGAGCGGCTCACCTCCCACTACCTCCGCCACCCCGGCGACCGCCCGCTGCTGCGACACCTCGCGGACCTGCTCGACCGCCACCCGGTCCACCTCCCGGACGGCGACCGGCTCACCGCACGCCGCCTGCGCACCCTCGGCCTCATGCTCGGCATGGGCGACGGCTCCGCCCGCCTGCACTGGCTGCTCGACGAAGCCCTCGGCGCCGACGGCGCCCCCACCGCCACCTTCCTCCAGCAGGTCATGCAGCTGACCTCCTTCACCGACAACCCGCTCTTCGCCGTCCTCCAGGAGTCCATCTACGGCCGCGGCGGCACCGTCACCGGCTGGGCCGCCGAACGCGCCCTGGCCGCCCACCCCGCTTTCGCCGAGGATGCCGACCCGCTCATGCTCACCGGCGAGATGATCTACCCCTGGATGTTCCGGGAGGTCGCCGGCCTGCGCCCGTTCGCCGAGGCCGCCGACCTGCTCGCCGCACGCACCGACTGGCCCGAGCTGTACGACCCGGCCCGGCTCGCCGCCAACCGGGTCCCGGTGGCCGCCGCCGTCTACCACGACGACATGTACGTGGACGCCGGCCTGTCCCTGCGCACCGCCCGCGCGGTCGGCGGCCTGCGCGCCTGGGTCACCAACGAGTGGGAGCACGACGGTGTGACCGCCTCCGGTGGGCGGGTCCTCGCGCGTCTGATGGACCTGGCCTCCGGCCGGGCCTGAGCAAACCCTCGATGGGAGAACCGTGTTGAACCCCCGCCTCCTCGCCGGTGCCCTGGCGCTGGCCCTCCCGCTGGTCGCCGCCGCGTCCCCCTCCCCCGGCGCGTCCGCCCCCACCGCGTCGGCCCCCACCGCTTCCGCCGCCGCCTGCGCCCTGCCCGGCCGAACCGGCTGGACCGACGAGGGCCACGACACCGACCGCACGCAGTTCCAGCAGCCGCTCGGAACCAAGCACGTGCTGATGCTCTTCGTCGACTTCCCCGACGCCCCGGCCACCGGCGAACTCGGCGACTACTACCGGCAACTCGCCCCGGCCGCCGACTGGATGGGGCAGGAATCCTACGGCCGCACCCGCCTCGCCATCACCCCGCTCAACCGCTGGCTCCACCTGCCGCAGGATTCCGGCTCCTACGGCTTCCAGCGCGGCATCAGCTTCGAACAGCACGAGGCGTACGTGCGCCAGGCCGTCGAGGCCGCCGGCCCGGACGTCGACTTCTCCCGGTACGACCTGCTCTACATCGTCCCGACCAGATCAGCCTCCGCCATCACCTTCTCCCCCACCTACCTGTACGACCCGGCCGCCCCCGGCATCGTGGCGGGCGGCAAGCGGATCAAATGGGCGGTCACCTTCGGCCAGGACATGTACCGCTGGGGCCCCAAGGTCGCCGCCCACGAGACCTCGCACACCTTCGGCCTGCCCGACCTGTACGCCTTCGACGGCACCGACGCCCACCGCTACGTCGGCGGCTGGGACGTGATGGGCCTCATCTCCGGTCCGGCACCGCAGCATCTCGGCTGGGAGCGCTGGAAGCTGGGGTGGATCGACGACCGCCAGGTCGCCTGCCTGCCCACCACCGGCAGCCGTACGGTCCACCTGCGGGCGATCGAACGCCCCGGCGGCACCAAGATCGCGGTGGTCCGCACCGGCGAGACCACCGCGTACGTCGCCGAGTCCCGCCGCGCCGTCGGCGGCGACGCGTCCGCGTGCTCGTCCGGCGTGCTGATCTACCGCGTCGACACCTCCGTCCGGACCGGCGACGGCCCGGTCCGGGTGATCAACGGCCACCCGGAGGCCACGCCGCCCCCGGGGTGCCGGCCGCTCGACATGGCGGCCTACCGGGCCGGCGAGTCCTTCACCGACCCCGCCACCGGCGTCCGGATCGAGGTCGGCCACCAGGACCCGCTCTCCGACACCGTGACGGTCACCCGGACCGGGCTGACCGCCCGCTCCTCCGACACACCCTGAGCCCGCGCCGTGCGGGCCGCCGTCCGGGTGCCCTACCACCCGCGTCCGCACAGTGCGACCCAGGTCCGACGGGGGCTCTCCGCTCCCCGGCCGGGCCCTCCCCCTCACCGTCCTCGCCCCCAGGAGGAACACCACTGTGCGAGCCCTCTTGAGATCCCCCTTGCGAGCCTCCACCAGGACGCTCCGCCCCCAGGCCGCTCTGCTCGCCGTCGTCGGCGCGCTCGTCCTGCTCGTCGCCCCCGCCCGCCCGGCCGTCGCCGCCACCCTCCCGGCCCCGGCCTCCGCCTGCGCCCTCGCCGGCACCACCGGCTGGACCGACGAGGGCCACGGCACCGACCGCGTCCGCTTCCAGCAGCCGCTCGGCACCAAGCGCGTGCTCACGCTCTTCGTCGACTTCCCCGACGCCCCCGCCGACGGCCCCACCCAGCCCTACACCGCCCAGCTCACCCCCGCCGCAGACTGGATGTGGCAGGCCTCCTACGGCCGCACCTGGCTGGCCATCAGCCCACTGGACCGCTGGCTGCGCATGCCGCAGCCCTCCACCTCGTACGGCTTCCAGCGCGGCATCGGCTTCGAGCAGCACGAGGCGTACGTGCGCGACGCCGTGCAGGCCGCCGCGCCGTACACCGACTTCTCCCGGTACGACCTGGTGTACGTCGTCCCGCCGAAGTCCGCCTCGGCGATCAGCTTCACGCCCACCTACGTCTACGACCCCTCCACCGCGGGAGTGACCGTGGGCGGCACCCGCATCAAGTGGGCGGTGACCTTCGGTCAGGACATGTGGTACTGGGGCCCGAAGATCGCCGACCACGAGACCGGCCACACCTTCGGCCTGCCCGACCTCTACGCCTTCACCGGCACCGACCAGCACGCCTACGTCGGCGGCTGGGACCTGATGGGCAAGGTCGGCGGCCGGGCACCGCAGTACCTGGGCTGGGAGCTGTGGAAGCTGGGCTGGATCGACGACAGCCAGATCGCCTGCCTCCCCGGCCCCGGCTGGACCAACGTCGATCTCACGGCGGTGGAGTACATCGGCGGCACCAAGATCGGGGTGATCCGCACCAGTGCCACCACCGCGTACGTCGTCGAGTCCCGCCGGGCCGCCTACAGCGACCCGGACCCCTGCTCGACCGGCGTGCTGATCTACCGCGTCGACACCTCCGTCCGGACCGGCGACGGCCCGGTCCGGGTGATCAACGGCAACCCGGGCGCCACGCCGCCACCGGGGTGCACCCCGCTCGACATGGCGGCCCACCGCCCGGGCCAGAGCTTCACCGACTGGTCCGCCCGCGTCCAGATCTCCGTCCGCCAGGGCGGCGACTACGGGGACACCGTCCAGATCAGCAGTTGGTGATCCCCCGCGCACCCGGGCAGGGCCTGCCGCGCGGGTCACGCCCGGTCGGGAAGGCCGTGCGGCCGGCTACCGCAGGACGGACTCGACCATGACGCCGCAGGGCGTCGAGTCGGCGGTGTCGCCGTCCGCGAGGGGCTTGCGCACCACGGACAGCTTCGACTCGCCCTCCTCCCCGAACGGGGTGATGTTGTTCCAGCCGCCGTTGCTGTTCCAACCCTCGTAGACCTTCTCCTCGATGCTCATCACGTGGTCCGTCAGTCGGACCCCCATCTCACCGGCACGCGGGCCCCTCAACTCGGCTTGGATCGACTACGCAGCGTCCCGAGTCCTTGATCCGCCGGCGGGGCCGCCGGATGACCTCGGCCAACCGGGCGGTGAAGTGGCGGCACGTCGGCTCGACCGCCTCGTCCACGTCCTCGCGCAGGTAGGCCTCGCGCAGTCCCTCGCGGGCCCGCGCGGCGAGCGAGCGCACGCCGCTCGGTGTCATCCCCATCCGTTCCGCGACGGCGGCCGCCGACTCCCCCTCCACGACGGTGAGCCACAGGAGCGCCTGCCACCGCTCGGGAAGGGAGCGGTAGGCCTTGGCGACCAGGGCGTTCTCCTCGGTGGCGAGCAGCGCGGCCTCGGTCTCCGCGTCCCCGGCGAGCTGTTCGACCCAGGTCTCGAAGTCCTCCGGCAGCAGCACGCGACGGGTGAGGTGCCGGCTCCACTCCATCGCGGTGCGGCGGACGCAGGCCATCAGGTAGGGGCGCCAGGCGTGGCGCGGTCCGTGGCCACGGGCCACCGACATGTACGTACGGGCGTAGGCCTCGGCGGCGAGGTCCTGTGCGGTCTGCGGGTCACGGCAGTAGCCGCGCGCGTAGGCCAGCACCGCGCCGTGGTGGCGGGTGAAGACCTCGGCCATCACTTCTCCGACACGGGAGGTGTCGGTGGCGGTCGCGGCGGGAAGGACCGCGGAGAGCTCGACGTCGCTCAAGGTGCTCAGACCCAGTCCGTGGTGTTCGGAACGCACGGTCAATGTGGCCTCCTCAGGTCTGGTTGCCCCGTGACGGGCAGGTCGCGCGAACCAGGGGTACGGCGGCTGCGCGGGGCCGGGGAAATCGGGCGTTGCTCGGTTGTCTGCGAAGCGGGGCAGGCGCGGCGCTGCACCTGGCGGCTCTTGGGTGGACGGGCGCGGGGGCGCCCGGTCGCGGGGGGCGTGACGTCTGTTGTTGCCCTCGGCCTGCCCGGGCTGGACGACACCGGTGACGCACGGCTGCCGTGCCGTCGGGAGGCGGTGGAGGGTGGTCCACAGCACACCAGCCGGACGGCGGTTCGGGCAATCGTCTCCAGGCCCGCCACCCGCCCGCCCATTCCCAAACCGAATAGCGAGCGGCGCCCGTCGGGCGGTACGCGCGGGCGCCGGTTCGCTCGGCGGCCCGCGTCTGCGCAGACCCCACTGTCCCGTCAGTCCCGGGCTCACGTCCGGCGCCGCGGGCGTAACAGAAATGCCGATTCGGGTTTGATATGTTCCGAATCGGTAGCGCGGCACAACCGATGACACCGTGACGGACGAGCGGCACTCGCCACCGGTACCCGTCGCACCGCCAGGAGGCGCTCCAGGAGGGCGTGTTCGGCACGCCGGTCGTCAACGCGACGGGTGCGGACACTCACGCTGTCGGACGGCCCCCTGTCGAACTGCGACGGCGGTGGCGACGCCACGGAGACTCCCGCGGGCATGGGCCCGCGGGAGTCTCCGTGG
>NZ_JBVJCO010000036.1:0-98350 GCF_055588525.1 Kitasatospora sp. NPDC041988 | reverse complement strand
CCGACGGCCGCATCGTCGACGAACTCGCCGGCCCCACCGCCGACACCGTCCTGGACCGCATGCGCCGCTTCGACGCCAAGGGCCGCACCAGCTGACGCCCCGCCGCCAGCACCCCGCCCCTCCGCAGACCTCAGGACACCCCATGTATCGCACCGCACTGCGCAATGTGCTGGCCCACAAGGGCCGACTCCTGATGACGGCACTGGCCGTCATGCTGGGCACCGCCTTCGTCGCCGGCACCATGGTCTTCTCCGACACCTTCGGCAAGGCCATGCGGGACAGCAACTCCAAGAGCTACTCCGACGTGTCGGTCCAGATCGTCGACCGGGCGGCCGGCTCCGGCGCCTCCGCGCGCGAGAAGAGCGAGAAGAGCGCGGCCACCCTGACCGACGCCACCGTCCAGCAGCTCGGCGCGCTCCCCGGCACCGCCCACGCCCGCGGCGTGGTCAGCGGCTTCACCGGCGTCGCCGACAAGAGCGGCAACCTGATCGGCCAGGCCTGGTCCGCCAAGGGCGCCAACTTCGCGCCCGGCCCGGACGGCAAGGACACCCGCTACCCGATGGCCGAGGGCCAGGGCCCGAAGAACGCCAAGGAGATCGCCCTCGACCGGAAGACCGCCGACAAGGCCGGCTACAAGGTCGGCGACACCGTCCGGCTGGCCTCCAACGGCCCGGTCGTCGAGGCGAAGCTCACCGGCGTCTTCACCACCGACGACCCGGTGGTGAACACCGGCGGCACGCTCACCCTGTTCGACCGCGCCACCGCCCAGCAGCTGCTGCTGGAGCCAGGCCGCTACAGCAGCATCGTGCTCACCGCCAAGCCCGGCACCGCCGAGAGCGCGCTGCTCGCCGAGGCCGGGCCGAAGCTCCCGGCCGGCCAGCAGATCCACTCCGAGACCGGCCAGGAGCTCAAGGACGACGAGCAGAAGATGATCGAGAGCGGCACGTCGAGCATGCGCACCATGCTGCTCGCCTTCGCCGGGATCTCACTCTTCGTCGGCATCTTCATCATCGCCAACACCTTCACCATGCTGGTCGCCCAGCGCACCAAGGAGCTCGCCCTGCTGCGGGCGATCGGTGCCAGCCGCAAGCAGGTCACCCGGTCGGTGCTGATCGAGGCGCTGGCGATCGGCACCGTCTCGGCCCTCGCCGGTCTGGTGGCCGGTATCGGGATCGGCGCCGGGCTGCAGTCCCTGATCCACTCGCTGGACGACGGCATGCCCACCGGCTCGCTGGTGATCAAGCCGCTGACCGTGGCGGTCACCCTGGTGGTCGGCGTCCTGGTGACCGTCCTCTCCGCCCTGCTGCCCGCCATGCGCGCCTCCCGGATCGCCCCGGTGGCCGCGATGAGCAGCGGCGACCAGCCGAGCAGCCAGAAGAGCCTGGTGGTGCGCAACACCATCGGCTCGGTGCTGGCCGCCGGCGGCGGCGCGCTGATCGCCTACGGCGCCTCCACCGGCGACAGCGACGGCCGGGTGCCGGTCGCGTTCGGCGCCCTGCTGGCCCTGATCGGCATCTTCATCCTGCTGCCCCTGCTCTCCCGGCCGGTGATCGCCCTGGTCGGCCCGGTGCTCGGCAAGCTGTTCGGCACGCCCGGCAAGCTCGCCCGGCAGAACGCGGTGCGCAACCCGCGCCGTACCGCCGCCACCGCGGCCGCGCTGACCATCGGCCTGACCCTGGTCAGCGGCCTGACGGTGCTCGGCGCCTCGATCGGCGGTGCGATCGACAAGGCCGTCACCAGCACGATGAAGGCCGACTACGTGGTCTCGGCCGCGAACGGCATGAGCCTCTCCGAGAAGATCCCGGCCGAGATCGCCAAGACCCCCGGGGTGACGGCCGCCTCGGCGATGACCACCGTCTACTGGGAGCTGAACGGCAGCACCCGGGCGATCAGCGGCCTGGACCAGGACACCTTCGACAAGCTCGTCTCGGTGGACGTGACCAGCGGCTCCGCCGCCGCGCTCGGCCAGGGCAAGATCCTGGTCGACGAGGACGTCGCCAAGAAGAACGGCGTCACCGCCGGTTCGACCATGACGGTCACCTACCCCGACGAGTCCACCGGCCAGGTCACCGTCGGCGGCGTCTACAAGGCGGGCGGGATGCTCGGCCCGGTCCTGCTGGCCAACAGCGAGATCGTCAAGCACGAGCCCGCGCCCTACCTCAGCGACGTCCTGGTCAAGGGCGCCGACGGCGCGACCGACAAGCTGAAGCAGGCGCTCAAGGACGCCACCGGCGCCAACCCGGTGATCGAGGTCAAGTCCAAGCAGGACGTCCGGGACGACTTCAGCCAGATCATCACCTTCGCGCTCAACATGATGTACGGGCTGCTCGCGATGTCCGTGATCGTCGCGATCCTCGGGGTGATCAACACGCTGGCCATGTCGGTCTTCGAGCGCAAGCGCGAGATCGGGATGCTGCGGGCGATCGGCCTGGACCGCGGCGGCATCAAGCGGATGGTCCGGCTGGAGTCCGTGGTGATCTCGGTCTTCGGCGCCGGCATCGGCCTGCTGCTCGGTTGCTTCATGGCCTGGGCGATCAACGGCACGCTGAAGTCCAGCATGGCGGGCCTGACCACCGTCCTGCCGTTCGGCCAGCTGCTGCTCTTCCTCGCCCTGGCCGGCGTGGTCGGCCTGGTGGCGGCGATCTGGCCGGCCCGCCGGGCGTCCAAGCTGGACATCCTGGCGAGCATCAAGACCGACTGACGGACCGACGGGCGGGCGACGGACCGACCATCGGCCCACCGGCCCCGGGCACCACGCCCGGGGCCACCGTCCTGGGACGACCACGCACACCGACAACGAGAAGGCCCCTGCCCGAGGGTTCGGCAGGGGCCTTCTCGTACTTCTGTACTCCGCCCGGTCGCACTGGCCGGCTGAGCACCACGGAGGTCGTGGTCCGGCGACGCTGCCGGGCGGAGGGCCTCCGACTCATACCCCGGTGCTCCCACACCGGAGTCGCAGTCGCTTACTTGCTGGCGAGCTCCTTGTCGGCGGCCGGCTTGGCGGCCTCGACGGGCTTCGGCGCGGGCGCCGCAGCCTCCTGGAACGCCTCGAACGGCTTCTCCATCTGGGCCAGACCCACGGTCTCGCGCTTCAGGAACATCGCCAGCGTCCAGTCGGTGAACACGCGGACCTTGCGGTTCACGGTCGGGACCATGGCGCCGTGGTAGGCACGGTGGAACCACCAGGCCAGGCGGCCCTTCAGCTTGACCTTGCCGAAGAGGATCGCGACACCCTTGTGCAGGCCGAGACCGGCCACCGCACCGAGGTTCTTGTGCTTGTACTCCTTCTGCGGGAAGCCGCGCATACCGGAGATCACGTTGTCGCCGAGGACGACGGCCTGACGGCAGGCGTGCTGCGCGTTCGGCGGGCACCAGGCGCCCTCGCCGGAGGCGAGGTCCGGCACCTGGGCGTTGTCGCCGGCGGACCAGACGTAGTCGAAGCCCTGGACCTGGAGGGTCGCGGCGGTGTCGACGTGGCCGCGCGGGCCGAGCGGCAGGCCGAAGTTGGCCAGCACCGGGTTCGGCTTCACGCCGGCCGTCCACACGATGGTGGAGGCGTCGACCTCGACGCCGTTCTTCAGCACGACGTGCTGGTCGACGCAGGAGTCCATCGAGGTCTCGATGAAGACCTCGATGTTGCGCTCTTCGAGCTTCTCCTTGGTCCACAGACCGAGGTCCGGGCCCACCTCGGGGAGGATGCGGTTGGCCGCCTCCACCATGATGAAGCGCATGTCGTCGCGGCTGACGGTCTTGTAGATCTTGGCGGCGTCGCGCGCCATGTCCTCGATCTCGGCGATCGTCTCGACGCCGGCGAAGCCACCACCGATGACGACGAAGGTCAGGGCCTTGCGGCGGATCGCCTCGTCCGTGGTGGACTCGGCCTTGTCCAGCTGCGCCATGACGTGGTTCCGGAGGCTGATGGCCTCCTCGACCGTCTTCATGCCGATGCCGTGCTCCGCCAGACCCGGGATCGGGAAGGTGCGGGAGACCGAGCCGGTCGCGACGACCAGGTACTCGAAGGGCAGCTCGTACGAGTCGCCCGCCGCGGGCTGGATGGTCGCGACCTTGCGGGCGTGGTCCACACCGGTGACAGCACCGGTGAGCACCTCCGCCTTCTTCAGGGCGCTGCGCAGCGGCGCGACGAGGTTGCGGGGCGCGACGTTGCCGCCGGCCGCCTCGGGAAGGAAGGGCAGGTACGTCATGTACGACCGCGGGTCGACGACCGTGACGGTCGCTTCGCCGTAACGCATCTTCTTGAGGATGCGCATCGCGGCATACAGGCCGACGTAACCACCGCCGACAATGAGGATGCGAGGACGCTCCGTGGTGCTCATATCCGAAAGTATCCAGCACCGTCCGGAGCAGCATTCGTGAGCCCGCTCACAAGCTCCTGGACACCCCGTGCTACACTTCGCGGCCCTTTTCGCCGCCTGGGGCCATCACCTCACGACCCCCGGGACCCCTCGGTGAGCACGGGTGGCCGGACGGCCCGGCTGAGCTGCAACGATCCGTACTACGCCTGGGTTCCCGCGTGTGATTTCGATTTTCAAACCCGTACGGGTGCCCCGCCTGCGATCCAGCGGGCGCCACGCCGACCGAGCCTTCAGTCCCACATTTCGGACGTTGCGGGCACGCAGGCACGACGAATGGATGGATCGCCATGTGAAGAAATTCACGAACTTTCCTGCCCGACCCCGGGCGCGCCCCGGCCCCGGGCCCCGTCAGGGGGCTCCGGGGCCGGTCGGGTAAGGCCTGCAAGGGCTCAGGAGGCCATACTCCATGCGATGCCGTCCAGGATGTCGTGCTCACTGACGACCACCTCGGCGGCGCCGGTCCGCGCCATGATCTCCAGCAGCTCCAGCGCGCCGGCCGCGATGACGTCCACCCGGCCGGGGTGCATCGACGGGATGGCCGCCCGCTGGTCGTGGGTGGCGGCGAGCAGTTCGTCAGCGATCCGGGCCACCTGCTCACGGCTGATCCGCGAATGGTGGATCGCCTCGGAGTCGTACGCCGGCAGGTCCTGGGCGATCGCCGAGACCGTGGTGACCGTCCCGGCCAGGCCCACCAGGGTGGCCGCACCGGTCAGCGGGACGGCCTCCTCGGCCTTGTCCAGCTCGGCCCGGACGTGCGCCCGGGCCTCGGCGATCTGCTCCGCCGACGGCAGCTCGGCGCCGCCGAAGTGGCGCTCGGTCAGCCGGACGCAGCCGATGTCCACCGAGCGGGCCGCCTCGACGTCCGCCCCGCCCAGCACGAACTCGGTGGAGCCGCCACCGAGATCGAAGACGAGGTACGGCGCCGGGAACTGACCGCCGGTGAGCTCCTTGGTGGCACCGACGAAGGAGAGGTGCGCCTCCTCCTCGCCGCTGACGACCTCGGGCGAGACGCCCAGGATGTCGCGCACGCCCTTGGTGTACTCGTCGCTGTTCTCGGCGTCCCGGGAGGCGCTGGTGGCGACGAAGCGGATCCGGTCGGGGCCGACGCCGAAGCCGGAGATGACCTCCGCGTACTCGCGGCAGGCCGCGAACGTGCGGGCCAGCGCGTCCGGGTGCAGCCGGCCGGTCTTGTCCACACCCTGGCCCAGCCGGTTGATGATCATCCGGCGGTCGAGGTCGGTGATCGCCCCGGTCTGCGGGTCGAGGTCGGCGACCAGCAGGCGGATCGAGTTGGTGCCGCAGTCGATCGCGGCGACCCGGGTGGTGGTCATGCGCCGGCCTCCTCGGTGCCCTCGGCCGCGGCCGCCTTCTTGGCGGCGCGCTCGGCGGCCTTCTGCTCCTTGGCGGCGATCACCGCCGCGTGGTCCTGCTCCTTGGCCCGGTTGCGCGCGACCCGCTCACCGGCGGCCTCGACCTCGGCGGCGGAGACGCACGGGCCCTTGGCCCACCAGTCCTCCAGCATGCCGATCGCCTCGTCGCCGAGCGGGTTGACGCCCTCGCCGGCCGCCAGCGAGTGGCCGACCAGCACGTGCAGGCACTTCACCCGGTCCGGCATCCCGCCGGCGCTCGGGAAGCCCTCCAGCACCTCGATGGCGTCACGGCGGGCGATGTAGTCCTCGTGGGCCTTCTGGTAGGCGGCGGCCAGCTCCGGGTCCTCGGCGAGCCGGGCGGTCTGCTCCTTCATCACGCCGTCCGCCTCCAGGGTGCCGATCAGCGAGGCGGCCTTGGGGCAGGTCAGGTAGTACAGGGTCGGGAACGGCGTGCCGTCCGCGAGCCGGGGGGCCGTCTCCACGACGTCCGGGTTGCCGCAGGGGCAGCGGTGCGCCACGCCGCGCAGACCGCGCGGGACCCGGCCGAGCTGGGCGGCGATGGCCGCGACGTCGGCGTCGGAGACGGAGGGGTGGTTCTCAGTGGTCATGAGGGGAGCTGGCTCCAGCGGGGGGCAGGGGTGTCTGCGAAGGAAGGGGAGAGGGCGGGGCGAGGGCGGCGGTGTCGGCGGCGTCCACGGAGTCCCAGACGCTGGCGTACCAGGGCTTGGCGGCCTTCGCCGGAGCGGCGGCCACAGCGTCGGACGGGGCGGGCGAGGACACGGAGGACTTGGCGGCGCCCTGGCCGGCCGGGTCCACCGCAATGTACGGGGTCTCCCCCGGCATCGCGTAGTGCAGCCGCGAACGGGCCTGCGCCTTGACGTACTCCGGGTCCTGCCAGCGGGTCTTCTCCCGGCGCAGCTGCTCGACCTGCTGCCGGGCGTGTTCGGCCTTCGCCCGCTGGGCGGAGATCTCGGAGCGCTGGGAGATGAACTGCCGGGTCGGGTAGGCCAGGATCGCCACCAGCGAGCAGAGCACCAGGACGAGGACGGTCGCCCGGCTCGTGAAGCGAGGCCGGGCCGCCAAGCCCGGGATCCTCCAGCCTGCCATCTCCCGTATCCCCTCCTGGTCGCGCCGGTGCCCCGCCGTCCACCCTACGGGGTGAACGGCGGGGCACCGGTCAGGCTTGCGCCGGCGGGCGCGGTCAGCCCTCGTGCTTACCGTGCTGACTACGCCGCCTCAGCGCGCTGGCCACTCCGCGGAGCGACTGTGCTGTCATTCCGCAGAGCGACTGTGCTGTCATTCCGCGGAGCGGAAGCGCGGGAAGGCGCCGCGGCCGGCGTACTCGGCGGCGTCGTCGAGGATCTCCTCGATGCGCAGCAGCTGGTTGTACTTGGCGACGCGCTCGGAGCGGGCCGGGGCACCGGTCTTGATCTGGCCGCAGTTGGTGGCGACGGCCAGGTCGGCGATGGTGACGTCCTCGGTCTCGCCGGAACGGTGCGACATCATGCAGCGGTAGCCGTTGCGCTGGGCCAGCTCGACGGCGTCCAGGGTCTCGGTCAGCGAACCGATCTGGTTCACCTTGACCAGCAGCGCGTTGGCGGTGCCGGTCTCGATGCCCTTGGCCAGGCGGGCCGGGTTGGTGACGAACAGGTCGTCGCCGACCAGCTGGACCTTGTCGCCCAGCTTGACGGTCATGGCCTTCCAGCCGTCCCAGTCCGACTCGTCCAGCGGGTCCTCGATGGAGACCAGCGGGTACGAGGCGACCAGCTCGGCGTAGTACTCGATGAGCTCGGCGGCGGTGAGCGCCTTGCCCTCGAACTGGTAGGCACCGTCCTCGTAGAACTCGGAGGCGGCGACGTCCAGCGCCAGCGCGATGTCGCGGCCGGGCACGTAGCCCGCCTTCTGGATGGCCTCGGTGATGAGGTCCAGGGCCTCGCGGTTGCTGTCCAGGTTCGGCGCGAAGCCGCCCTCGTCGCCGAGGCCGGTGGAGAGGCCGCGCTCCTTCAGGACGCCCTTGAGGGTGTGGTAGACCTCGACGCCCCAGCGGACGGCCTCGGAGAAGGACTCCGCGCCGATCGGGGCGATCATGAACTCCTGGATGTCGACGTTGGAGTCCGCGTGCGAGCCGCCGTTGAGGATGTTCATCATCGGGACCGGCAGGACGTGCGCGTTCGGGCCGCCCAGGTAGCGGAACAGCGGCAGGTCGCTGGCCTCGGAGGCGGCGTGCGCGACGGCCAGCGAGACGCCCAGGATGGCGTTGGCGCCGAGCGAGGACTTGTCCGGGGTGGCGTCCAGGTCGAGCATGGCCTGGTCGATCAGGCGCTGCTCGGTGGCGTCGTAGCCGACCAGCTCCGGGCCGATCTGCTCGATGACGGCCAGGACGGCCTTCTCGACGCCCTTGCCGAAGTAGCGGTTCTTGTCACCGTCGCGCAGCTCCAGGGCCTCGAAGGCACCGGTAGAGGCACCCGACGGGACAGCGGCACGGCCGGTGCTGCCGTCGTCGAGGCCGACCTCGACCTCGACCGTGGGGTTGCCACGCGAGTCGAGAATCTCACGGGCTACGACGACATCGATGGACGGCACGAGGCATCTCCTAGCGGAAGCAGGTTCGACTGACGGTGGGTGCTGTCGGACGAACGATTGCGGAGTCGTTACGACCAGAGCCTAACCGCACGGGCTCTCGGGGCCACGTTGACCTCGGTCCCGTCTCAGCGTGTGGCCCTACTACCCCCCGGTAGTTCACCTGGTTGCCCCATGAAAGGCGACCAGATGTGGACGAAGAGGGCCGAATCCGGCCCCCTTCGTCGAATCACCGTGAAGGCGGGGCCGCTCAGCCGAGGTTGAGCACCTGGCCGGGCAGGATCAGGTTCGGGTCGGTGCCGACGGTGCCGCGGTTGCCGTCGTACAGCGACTGCCAGCCGCCGGAGACGCCCTGGGTGGCGGCGATGCCGGCCAGCGTGTCGCCGGACTGGACGGTGTAGCCGTGGCCGGCGCGCTGCTGGGCGACCGGGGCGCTCGGCGCGGCCGGAGCGCTCTGGGCGGCGTGGGCGTCCTGGCTCGCGTCCTGGCTCGCGGCCTGGCCGGCGAACTGCTGGTAGACGCTCGGGTGGCTGGTCCAGTACCAACCGCCGTTGTTCTGGTACCAGTACACCTTGGCCTCGGCATCCCAGCCGGCGTGGCCGGAGAAGCCCGGGGCCTGGGTCTCCTGCTGCGCGTACGGCTGGGTCTGCTGCTGGGCGTGCGACTGGGCGGCGGGCTTCTGGGCCTGCTGCTGGACCGGCTGCTGCGCGGGCTTCGGCTGGGCCGGCTTCGGCGCGGCGGGCTTGGCATCCGAGGAGGCGTCGACCGAGGCCGGGGCACCGCCCTTGCTCAGGCCGGCCTTCTGCGAGCAGACCGGCCAGGCGCCCGGGCCCTGCGAGGCGAGGACCTTCTCGGCGACCGAGATCTGCTGGGCCCTGCTGGCCTGGTTGGCCTGCGGCGCGTACGAGGTGCCGCCGTACGCCTTCCACGTGCTGGAGGTGAACTGCAGACCGCCGTAGAAGCCGTTGCCCGTGTTGATGCTCCAGTTGCCGCCGCTCTCGCACTGGGCGACCGAGTCCCAGGTCGAGACGGGGGCAGCCGAGGCGCCGGTGGCGGTGAGGATCGGCATCGCGAGTCCGACGCCGGCCACGCCGGCGACGGCGATGGCCTTCTCGGTCTGGGTGCGACGACGGTGACGGCCGGTTCCAACGAACAGCATGACGAGGTCCCTCTCCGCACGCCTGCGAGGTGAGCTGTCGGGTTCGGACCGGGAGGTGGCCCGGCCGCGTCACGCGGAAAGCTTTCTGCCCGCGTGGGCGGCTTCACCCCAAGCCGTGGGGGACGGCAACAAACCTGGTTCCCCCGCCCCTGCCCAGGGTCTGGTCGGTTTCCCGTGACGCGGCGGGCAGGATTCGGCGTTCCGCGCACGAGGTCCGCAGCTGCGAACTCCACGGAGGGTAGACAGATCCTCTTACCAATCACAAGCTCATATCGCCGATATCACACAGAAATTACGGCGCGTGGTCGATCGCCCACCAACGGCGGCGGTATGTCCGGGTTGATGGTGATTCAATCCCCCAGTTGCGGCGTGTCGGAGACGCCCCATCAGTGTGTCGAGGTCTCAGACCGTGACATCTGAGACTCCGGCAGACGGTTCTGCGGCAGCTCACGGAGGGGTTGTCAGCTTGTGGCGAGCTTCTTCTCGGGACTGAATTCGACCGGAAGTTCGCGAAGTCCACGCATGATCAGGCCACCTCGCCAGCGCAGATTCTCCGGGCTTTCGGCAAGCCGCAGATCGGGCAGCCGGGTGAGCAGGGTGGCCAGCGCCGCCCGGCCCTCCAGCCTGGCCAGCGGGGCACCGATGCAGTAGTGGATGCCGTGCCCGAAGCCCAGGTGGGGGTTGTCCGTCCGGGCCAGGTCGAGGGTGTTCTCGGCGGCGAACCGCGCCGGGTCCCGGTCCGCCGCCGCGAGCACCACCAGCACCGGATCGCCGACCGGGATGTCCACTCCGCCGATGGTCAGCGGGCTGGTCGCGAACCGCCAGGTGGCCAGCTCCACCGGCCCGTCGTAGCGCAGGAGTTCCTCGATCCCGGTCTCCAGCAGGGCGCTCTCGCCGCGGGCGACCGAGTCCTGCAACAACGCCCGCTGGTCCGGGTTGCGCAGCAGCGCGTAGGTGCCGTTGCCGATCAGGTTGACGGTCGTCTCGAAGCCGGCGAAGAGGAGGATGAAGGCCATCGCCGCGGCCTCGTTCTCGGTGAGGTGCTCGCCGTGGTCGCTGGCCCGGATCAGGCCGGAGATCAGGTCGTCGCCGAGGTCCGCCCGCTTGCGGTGGATCAGCTCCGCCAGGTACGCGCGAATCCGCTTGACCGCCCGCCCCACGCCGCCGCGCTGCCCCCCGCCCTGGCCCGGCCTGGTGTGGCGCACCATCATGCCCGCCCAGTCACGGAAGTCGTCCTGGTCCTCGGCCGGCACGCCGAGCAGGTCGCAGATCGCGTAGATGGGGAGGGGGAAGGCGAACTCGTGGATCAGGTCGGCGCTGCCGCGCTCCGCGAAACCGTCGATCAGCCGGTCGGTGAGCTGCTGCACCCGCGGCTCGAACTCGGCCACCCGGCGGGGCGTGAACGCCTTCGACACCAGGCGCCGCAGCCGGGTGTGGTCCGGCGGGTCGATGTTCAGCAGATGCGTCATCAGGTCGGCCTGGCGTTCGCCCGGGATGCCGACCCTGCCGGTGCGGTGGGCCTGCTCGCTGTGGTGGACCGGATTCTTGGAGAGCCGGCCGTCGGCGAGCGCCTGCCGGGCATCCGCGTACCTGGTCACCAGCCACGCCTCCACCCCGCTCGGCAGGGTGGTGCGGTGCACCGGCTCGTGCTCCCGCAGCCACGCGTACGCCGGGTACGGGTCGGCGGCGAAGTCCCAGGTGAAGAGCGGCGGGCGGGCGGAATCGGGCTGAACTGGCATGCGTCGACGGTATCCGGTGGGGATCGGCGAGGTTCCCCTGCCGGGCCGGTCGGCCACCGGGCCGCGGCGGGGCGGTTCCCGGCCCGCACTCGGCGGGTTCTCGGCGTGGCAGGCGTGAGCCTGGTCACCTGAGGGGTAATCCCTGTTGCGGAGGGTCAGGACAAGCCTACGATCCTCCGCAAAGCAACACGTGGGCGCCGGTGCGGAGCCGCCCACAGGGAGGAGCGCACCATGCGGGTCACCGGGGCAGTCGTGGTCATCGCCGTACTCGACGGCGGGTCGGGTGCCGATCTCGCACGCCGCTTCACCGCCGCCGGCGCCGTCGGCGTGCTCGTCGCCGACCAGCGGGAAGGCATCGCCGAGGACCTCGCCGCCGAGCTCGACCGGCCGGGCTGCCCGGTCGTCGGCGTCTGCGGCGACATCCGCCGGCCCAGCGACGTCGCCGCCCTGGTCGACACCGCCGAGAAGCACCTCGGACCGATCGACCTGTTCTGCGTGGCCGGCCCGGACGGCGAGCGGATCGTCTCCCTCGCCGAGCTGCCCGACCACCTCGACCTGGAGCGGCTCGCCGAGCTCCTCGCGCTGGTCGGCGAGGCCATCGGCGAGGTCGTGATACCGCAGCAGCGCCGGCCGGTGGAGGACGTGGCGACGGTCTGACCCGACCGGCCCCGGGAAGGGAGTCGGGGCCGCCCGGGGTCGCCCGGGTTGGTCCGGGGGTCGCCCCGGGACTGGTGCGGCGTTCGCCCGGGCCGGTCCGGCCTCAGTCCTTCGGCTTGAGCCCCTCGGCGCCGCGGACGGCGTCCCGGTACTCGCGCGCGGCCGCCCGCAGCGCGGCGTCCACGTCCACCCCCGCGTCGTGCGCCCGCTGCGCCACGGCGAGCAGCAGCCTGCCCGCCGACTCCGCGGTGAGCTCCGCCGGCAGCTCGTACGGCGCGTCCGGCACGCCCGCCACCCCGGACCGGCGCACCCGCGACACCAGCTTCGCCGCGTACGCCAGCGACGGCAGCCCGGCCGGCACACCGTCCAGCACCGACTCGCGATCCGACTTCTCGGCCGCCTTCAGCGCCTCCCAGTTCGCCTCCACCTCGGCGGCGCCCTCGGCCTCGGTGTCCCCGAACACGTGCGGGTGGCGGTACATCAGCTTCTCGACGATGTCCCCCGCCACGTCGTCGATCGAGAAGGCGTCGGTGGGGTGCTCCTCGGCGATCCGCGAGTGGAAGAAGACCTGGAGCAGGACGTCGCCCAGCTCCTCGCGGAGCGTCTCGCGGTCCCCCTCCTCGATCGCCTCGACCAGCTCGAACGCCTCCTCGACCAGGTACTTCACCAGGCTGGCATGGGTCTGCTCGGCATCCCAGGGGCAGCCGCCGGGCGAGCGCAGGCGGTCCATCACCGAGACCAGGTCCAGCAGGCGCGCACCCGGCAGGTCGTACGAGCCCGGCAGCACCTCGATCTCGGGCACCTCGCCCGCGTGCTCCACCGCGAGGCGCGCCAGCGCGTCGGTCAGCCCGGGGTCGCCGTCCGGGCTGCCCAGCCAGACCGTCGGGCCCGCCCCGGCCGGCTGCTCGGCCGGCAGCTCGGTCAGCAGGCGCGCCAGCGCCGGCGCCGAACCGGGCGGCACGACCTCCACCTCGACCCCGGCCTGCCGCACCGCCGCCAGCTGCGGATTCCCGGCGTCCCCCGCCAGCACCCGCCCCGCCGACCGCAAGGCCTCCCACGCCGGCCACGCCAGCAGACCGGGGGCCACCCGGTGGGTGGTGGTGAGCAGGATCAACTTCGCGCCCGGAGAATTCGTCACACTCCGAACCTACCCGCCCCCGACCGCGGCCCGCCTCTGCGTTTCCCGGGGGCGCCGGTGGTCGGGCCGGGCACCGCGGCTCCCGTTCCCCGGCGTCGAAGCCCGCCCGACCTCCAGTGCCGCGCACCCCACGTCCGCACCCCACCACCCACGCGCGCCGCCACTCCGACAGCACGCCCGCGCGCAAAGTCCGTCCACCCGACTCCCTGTGCCGCACCTCTCTCCCCCCGCACGGAAGACTCAGGGGGCCAGCCAGAGCGGGGCGTCGGGGAGGAGGGCGACCTGGTCGGGGTTCCAGGTGCCGTAGCGGGGGTTGATGTGCAGGTGGAGGGCGTTGGCAGCGGCGGCCAGGGCGAGGCGGACGGTGGTGTCGCCCGCCGGGGTGTCGGCGTTCTGGCCGGCTGCGGCGGCGAGGCGGGTGACGCCCAGCCGGCGGCGGTAGTAGTCGTCGATCCCGCTGCCCGGTACGCCCCGGGCGGCCAGGACCCGGGCGAGCGGTCCGGCCCCGCCGTACCTGTCCTCGTCCGCCGCGCGGGCCGCCGCCACCTCGGCGTTGCCGACCGCCGGCCCGCGGTCGGCCACCGCGCGGGCGACCACCGCGTCGAGCACCAGGTCGGAGACGGCCCGCCGGACCAGCCCGTCCGGCTGCTGCCGGGCGTCCGCCGAGGCGCCGCCGGGGGCGTGCCGCAGCTCCGCGACCCGGGCCTCGACCGCGCCCACCGGGATCCGCCGGCCGTCCAGGACCGCCGCCGTGCCCGGTGTGAGCCCGTCGCCCCCGCACGCGGCCAGCGCCGAGACGGCGAGCAGGACGCCCGCGGCAGCGGTCCGACGGTGCATGGCTGGTCTCCGGGGTGAGGGTGGCGCGCGACGGGGTGATCCGGTGAGGGGCCGGGCGTTGTCCCGAGGGTAGGGCGGGCGGGGCCGGGTCGCGCGGACCGTGGCCCGAACGGGTCACCCGCACAGGGCACACCGGCCGTCAACCCTGACGATCGTCCAGGTCGCCCCCTTACTTTCGGGTCGGGCGGCCACCCGCCCGCCGCTCCTACCGTCCTGGTCATGAGGAACACGGTCAGGAGAAAAGCGGTCGGAACGACGGGCACCCGGGTGGCCGGCGCCGTGGCGCTGCTGGCAGCGGGCAGCGGCGTGGTCGGGTGGCTGGCGCCGGGGCGCGGCGGTGAGGGCGCGCCGGTCCGGGTGGTCGACGGCCCGTCCGCCACCGGTTACCGGCGGGTGGCGGACGCCGTCGCCGACGCCCCGCACTGGCTGGCCTCGCTGCTGGAGCCCGCCACCGAGGCCGGCCTGCTGGTGCTGGGCCTGCTGCTGGCGCTCTGTTGGTGGTCGGCGCGCGGTCGGCGGGCCGCCGACGTGGTCGCGGGGGTCGTGCTCACCGGCCTCGGCACGGTGCTCGCGTACGGGGCGAGCGAGGTGCTGAAGGTGGTGATCGACGAGGAGCGCCCCTGCCGGGCGCTGCTCGGCACAGCGACGGCGTCGGCACGGTCGGCCGTCGCCGAATGCCCGCCGCCGGGCGACTGGTCGTTCCCGAGCAACCACGCGACGCTGGCCGTCGCCCTCGCGACCGGCCTGGTGCTGTTGCGCCCGCGCTGGGCCCTGCTGGTCGTCCCGGCCGGCGGCTTGACGGCCGCGCTGCGGGTGGCCGCGGGCATGCACTACCCGCACGACGTGGTCGCCGGCGCCGCCCTGGGCGCAGCCGTCACGGGCGCGGTGGTCGTCGCCCTGCTACCGCTCGCGACGACCGCGGTGGCCGCGCTGGCCGGCGTGCGCGTCCTGGGGCCCCTGCTGGTGGGGCCCCAGCCGCCCATACCCTCCGCGTCAGGTGCGCGGACCGCCCGCGCACTCCCCGCCGAGGGTCAGGCCGGCCTCATGGGCGAGGACGGCGGCGGCCGCCCGGTTGGGCACGCCGAGCCGCAGCAGGATGGAGCTCACATGGGCTTTCACGGTCCCTTCCACCACCCCGATCCGGCGGGCGATCTGGCCGTTCGAGAGCCCGGCGGCGATCAGCGTCAGCACGTCCCGTTCCCGGGTGGTCAGCGCGGCCACCTGTTCCCGGGCGGAGGCGCGCCGGTCGGCCGGCCCGCCGGCCCCGGCGGAGGCCAGGTGGGCGACCACCCGCGCGGCCACCTTGGGTGAGAGGTAGGCGGCGCCGTCCGCGACCGCCCGGACGCCCGCGATCAGCTCCTCGGGCTCGCCGGACTTGATCAGGAAGCCGTTGGCGCCACCGCCGAGGGCCCGCAGGATGTAGTCGTCCTCCCCGAAGGTCGTCAACATGACGATCCCGGTGACGGCGCCGGTCCTGCGGATCTCGGCGGCGGCGGTGATGCCGTCCGCACCGGGCATCCGGATGTCCAGCACGGCGACGTCCGGCCGGTGCCGCCGGACCAGCTCGACGGCGTCCCTGCCGTCCCCGGTCTCGGCGACGATCTCGATGCCCGGATCGGTGGCGAGCACCGCGCGGATACCGGCGCGCACCATCGGTTCGTCGTCGGCGATCAGCACGCGGATCGGTGCGGCGGTCGTGTCCCGCTCCCCGCCGCTCATCCGGCCCTCACGAGACCAGGGCTTCCAGGGAGATCAGCACGTCCCCCTGGAAGCAGAGCCGGTAGGCGTCTCCGGAGCGGTCGTTGTTGAACGGCTGGGCCGTGATGGCGTAGTACTCGCACGTCACACCTTCTCCCCGGGGTGGCGGGTTCCCTGCCGACGGATGGTACGGAAACTGACGGTCCGGCAGAAATCGCTGCACCGTGGCGCGGTCCTGGCCGACCCGGAGCAGCGCGTAGTCCGCCGGGTCCAGCACGGCGCGGCCGGCGGTGTAGATCGTCCAGCCTCGCAGGACGGTGGTCAGCACCAGCACGGTGGCCAGCGGCACCAGGACGACCGCCGCCATCATCCGGCCCACCCGGCGGCGGGCGTGCCGCATCTCCCGGGCCGGTGACACGGTGCCAGGCCCGGTGACCGCGGCCGCGGGGGCACCGGAGCGCGGGAGGTGGGCGGAGACCTCGTACCCGCCGCCGTCGGCACGGGGCCCGTGGCCGAAGGTGCCGCCCGCCAGTCTGACCCGCTCGGCCAGGCCGATCAGGCCCCGGCCGCCACCACCGCCACGGCCCGGCGCGCCCTCCGGGCCCACCGGTGACGGACCGTTCACCACCAGGACGCGGGCACCGTCCGGTGAGTGGGTCACCCGCACCGTGACCGGCGCCCGCGGGGCGTGCTTGGCCGCGTTGGTCAGCGCCTCCTGGACCACCCGGTACGCGGCGTGCTCGGCCGCGCGCGGCAGGCCGTCCGTCTCGCCGGTGACGACCAGCCGGACGTCCAGGCCGGCCGCGGCCGCCTCCTCGACCAGCCGGTCGACGCCCGCGTCGGCCGGCCCCCGGGCGGATGCCTCGTCCGCATCGTCACGCAGGATTCCGATCACCTCGGCCAGGCGTTCCACGGCCGCGCCGGCGCCCGCCCGGATCTCCTGGGCCGCCTCCCGGTGCGGCGGGGCCAGGTCGGGCGCCAGCTTCAGGGCGCCGGCCCGCAGGGCGATCAGGCTCAGGTCGTGGCCGAGCGCGTCGTGCATGTCCTGCGCGATCCGGGCCCGCTCACGCAGCCGGGCCTGCTCGGCCACCAGCTGCTGCTCGCGCTCCAGCCGCTCCGCCCGCTCCCAGCCGGCCCGCACCAGCTCCTGCGACTGCCGCCAGAACCGGCCCACCATCCAGGGCCCCATACCGGCGCAGACCACCAGGGAAAGGAACGACGTCCCCGGCACCATCCACGCCGGCACCAGCAACGCCGCCGGCACCGCGACGGCGACCACGACGGCCAGCACCACCGCCGCGGGCCGCACCCGCTCCATCCGCCGCCCGGCCAGGAACGCCGCACCGATCGCCGGCACGGCCCACCAGATGCTCACCACGCTCAGCCCGATCGCCACCGCGGCACCCACCAGCAGCCCACCGTCGAACCATCCACTCCACCGCTGTCCACTCCTCCACACGGGTACGACCCTACGGAGGCCGGGCGCGGCACCGAATCCGCCGAAAGTCATGCCTCCGCACAGGAAGTCGGTCGGGCCGGCTTCCTGCTCCTCGTCGCATCGACGAGACCGGCGGTGGGTGGCTCCGCAGCGGGGTGCTCCCTGAGCGGTCGCAGGGCAGCCCCCGGGTCGACCGGGTGAAGTGCCCGGTTGGCGGCCCGGGGTGAGGACCCGGCTGGACGGCGGGGTGCCCGGCCACGGGCGGGAGGGTCAGTGCCAGGGGGTGCTGCGGGGGTCGGGGTTGTTGGTGGTGCGGTGGGTTTGCAGGGTGTCGAGGGTCTGGCGGAGGCGGCGGACGGCCGGGTGGTGCGGGCCGTCGCGGCGCTCGCGGTCGAAGAGGAGTTGGAGCAGCCACTGCCACGCCGCCTCGACGTCGCCGCCCGCCGTGAGCAGGGCGCCGATCCGCTCGCGTACGTCGAAGGCCCGGTCCGGGTCGGGGCCCCGTCCGGTGGTGAGCAGCGCCCGGTACTCGGCGAGCGCCTCCGGGCCCCGGCCGAGCCGGTCCAGGCACTCGGCGGCCCGGTAGCGGTGCTCCAGGGCCTGCGGGCCGTGCGGGCCGCCCTCCGCGGTGGCGGCGAGCAGCCGGTACTCGGGGAGCGCCTGCTGGTAGCGGTGCTCCTGGTGGAGCGTGCGGGCGTGGATGGTCCGGATGGTGCGGACGAGCGGTGCGTCGTCGCCGAGTTCGGCCCGGGCGCGGGGCAGCAGTGTCGCGGCGAGGTCGAGTACTTCGGCGCGCCGGCCGGCGTCGACCAGGTCGGAGAGGCGGGCGCAGGCGGCGGCCAGGTCCGGCTCGCCCGGCGAGGAGGGTGGAGCGGCCAAGGGAGCAGCGGGCGCGGGCACCGCCGCCATCAGGAACGGGTGCGGCTCCACGCGCGGGGCGGGCGGTACGGCGGCCGGTACCGGCGCCGCTGCCGTCTCCTCGGGCCGGGGCTGCGGCTGGTGGGGGTGGCGGTACGGGCGGGTGGGGTCGGGCAGCGGGCCGTACCGGGGTTGCGGGGCGGGTACGGCCGAGGGGAGCAACGGGAGCAGCCGCGCGTAGACCTGCTGGGCGTGGGCCGGACGGTCGGCGGGCTGCTTGGCGAGGAGGTCCAGGACCAGCCGTTCGAGCGGTTCCGGGACCTCGGGCCGGAGGTCGCGCAGTGGTACGGGCGGTTCGTCGACGTGCCGCCGCAGCACGCCGAGCGCGCTGGGCGCGCGGAACGGCTCCTCACCGGTGAGCATCGCGTGCAGCAGGCAGCCGAGCGCGTAGAGGTCGCTGCGCGGGTCGATGGTGGCGGCGAGCGCCTGCTCGGGGGCCATGTAGGAGGGGCTGCCGATGGGGACGCCGGTCAGGGTGAGGCGGGTGGCCTCGGTGTCGAGCGCGGTGGCGATGCCGAGGTCGAGCAGGATGGTCCGGCCGTCGTCCCGGACCATCACGTTGCTGGGCTTGAGGTCGCGATGGACGACCGGCACGGCGTGGACGGCGGCCAGCGCCGCGCAGAGCTGGGCGGCGACGGCGACGGCGCGCTCGACCGGGAACGGCGAGTCCTCGGCGATCAGGTCGGCCAGGCTGACGCCCGGGACCCGCTGCATCACGAGGTACAGCTCGCCGTCGTCCTCGTCCTCGCCCGCGTCGAAGACGGTGACCAGACCGGGGTGCTCGAGGGCGGCGGTGATCCGGCATTCGCGCAGGAAGCGGCGGCGGAGCTCGTCGCCGTGGCGGCGGCGTTCGGTGTCACCGTCACCGTCACCGCCACCGCTGCCGGACGGGTCGGCGGGGAGGAGCTGGTCGGTGCGGAGCAGCTTGACGGCGACCGGGCGGTCCAGCCGTTCGTCGTAACCGCCCCAGACCTGGCCCATCCCGCCGTGGCCGATCTTCTCGGCCAGCCGGTAGCGGCCGCCGATCACCCGGGCGGAGGTCACGGCCGACCGCCGTCGCGGGCCTGACGGCGCAGCAGTTCACCCAGCTCGCGCAGCTCGTCGCCGGTCGCGGGGGCGGCTCCGGGAGCGGGCGGCCCGGCGACGGGCCCGGCTCCGGGGACGGGCCCAGGAGCAGGGGTCGCGTACCCGGGCGCCGGGGTGTGGCCGTACGGCGCGTACGGCGCAGCGGGCACGCCCGACGCGGCGGTCGGCGGCGCGGCCTGCGTGGCGGGCGGCGCGTAGTAGGCCGCCGGGGCGGGCGGCTTGGGGCGGCCGGCCTCCCAGATCATCCGCAGGTCCATCACCAGGAAGTGCAGCGGCGCGCCCAGCCACATCAGCACCATCGCCACCATGCCGATGGTGTCCGCGGTGGGCGCCTTGGTGCCGCCGGCGACGCCCGCGCAGACCAGGTAGGTGAGGAACAGCCCGACGAAGACCACCGCACCGACGATGTCGTACGCCCGCCGCCGGCGGATCGCCAGCAACAGCGAGGGGATCACACCGAGCAGACCGATGGTCACCAGCGGGACGAGGGACCACAGCACGCGGCCGAGCACGCCGAACGGACCGGCGGCCATCCCCGGGCGCAGCACCGGAACGGGCTGGGTCGGGTAAGGCTGGGCCGAGTAAGGCTGGCCGGGGTAGGGCTGGGCGCCGTACGGAGCCCCGCCGGGTATGCCGTTGTGGGGCGCGCCACCGGGGAACGCGCCGCCGGGCGGTGGTCCGAACTGCCCGGGGTACTGCCCTGACATGTGCGCTCCTGAGCGGGTGAGAACGGCGGCCGGCCGCGGTACGGACGAACCCCGCACACCGTACCGCCCACCGCCGGCACACCGGAGGGCTTCCCGGCTCTCGGACCGGAGGGGCAGGGGCCGGCCGCTGCCGGTGCCGACGGGAGGTCAGGGGCGGTCCGGCGGACGGATGGTGCCGGTCGCGAGGGCGTCGGTGAGGGCCTGGGTGAGGGTGCGGGCGAGGGCGGCGGCCTGCTGGAGGCTGGTGTCGAAGGTGGCGAGACGGGCGAAGGCCGCGCCGAGCGCGCGCTGTTCGGCGAGCGGGAGGCGGGGGAGTTCGACGCGGCGGATGTCGAGGCGGGCGGTGGTGGAGGCGTGGCTGGCGGCCCGGCGGGTGGAGGCGGTGGAGCGGAACTGGCCGGCCAGGAAGTCGGGGTCGAGCGCGGCCGGGTCGGGGCGCAGGAGGTGGAGTTGGCGGCCGAGTGCGGCGCCGGCGAGCGGGCTGCCGGGCTCCACGACCCTGGCCACGCCGCCGCCGAGGGCGGGGACGAGGACGTCACCGGGGCGGATCCGGACGTCGCCGGCGGCGCCCGCCGAACCGGCCGGGCCCGCCGGGTCGAGGACGGCGCTGGGCGGGTTGCCCGCGACGAGGTCCTGATCCGTCAGCACGGGAGTACCGGCCGGGTCGGCGCCGGCCGGGCGGGCCGGCGCGCCGGAGCCGGAGGAGTAAACCTCCAGCACCCCACCGCGGACCAGCTCCCCCACCGTCACCACCGGGGAAGCCTGGGAGACCGGGCCCCCCGCTGCCGGGGCCCCCGCGGCAACGGAAGCAACCCCGCCGGACGCGCCCGCCCCGGCGACGGCCGGCTCGGGCAGCAGCGAGCCCGGGTCCGCGAGCCCGCCCAGCAGCTCGCTCAACCGTCCGCTCAGGTGGGAGAGTTCGGCGGCGCCGCCGACCGGTGAGGCGGGCGGGACGTGCCGGGTGGGCGAGAGGTCGGTCTCGTCGTCGAGCAGGTCGATCGCGGCCATCGCCCGGTGGACGCCCGGCCGGTCCTCCGGCAGCGGCAGGCCTTCGCGGGCGGCGAGGTCGAAGGCCCGCCAGGCGTCCAGGACGGTCCGGCGCAACTCGGCCCAGTGGACCTTGTCGCGCCCGCCCTCCCCTGGCTCCGAGCCGGACGACGAAGCGGCTGGCGACGCCGACGACGCGTCGAGCAGCAGCACCTGGCGGAAGTCGTCGCCAGGCCGGGGCGCGCGCAGCACCCACAGGTGGAGCGGCACCCCGTACGGCGGGGCGGCGCCGGCCGGCAGGGCGACGACGGCCCGCAGGGCGCCGGAGCGCAGCAGTTCGGCGCGGACGCGGCGCCCGGCCCGGCGGGTGGCGACGGTCGGCGGCAGCAGCAGCGCGGCGAGGCCGCCGGGGCGGGTGTGGGCGAGGCAGTGCAGTACCCAGGCGAGTTCGGACTCGCCGCGCGGTGGGACGAGGCCGCCCGGCCAGCGCGTGTCGAACTGCAACTCGTCGTGGCCCCAGTCCCGTTCGTTGTAGGGCGGCTGGCAGAGCACGGCCTCGAAGGTGTCGCCGGGGTAGCCGTCGGCGCGCAGGGCGTCGCCGGCGCGGACCTCGGCCGGGAGCGGCCCGGGGTCGGCGGCGGGCGTGTGCAGGGCGAGCCGCAGACAGGCGAGCGCGGCGGTGACCTCGTCGGCGTCCTGGCCGTAGCGGCCGGTGGTGGGCGGGAGCGCGAGCAGCAGGGCGCCGAGGCCGGCGGCCGGGTCGAGCACGGTGGCGGGGACGCCGGCGACGGCGGCGAGCAGGTCGGCGGCCTCGGGCGGGGTGGGGCTGAGCTGGCGGGTGTTGGCCTCGGCGTACCGGGTGAGCAGTTGCTCGTACGCGCCCGGGGCGCCGGCGGCGGAGGCGAGTTCGGCGAGCAGGCGGGCGAGGTCCAGCTGAGTGGAGCCGAGCAGGCCGGGGAGGCGGAGGCCGGCGGCGCCGTCGCCGAAGGTCCGGACGGCGGTGTCGGCGAGCGCCCGGGGCAGGGCGGTGGCGAGCCGGGTGTCGGGTTCGGCGGCGAGGGCGGGCCAGCGGCCGGGCTCGCGGTGCAGCAGCAGGAGGACGCTGCCGGCCTGGACGAGCGGCGCGGCGGGGTGGCCGGCGGGGTCGCGGAGGGTCTCCAGCAGCTGCCAGACGCGTTCCAGCAGCGGTAGTTCGGCGATCTTGCCCTGGTCGCGGAGCCAGCCGGCCACCTCGTCGAGTGCGAAGGTCGGGCTGCTGTCGGTGCCGCCGACCGGGCGGGGGAAGTCGGCGTGGCGGCGGCGCCAGTTGCTGACGGCGGCCCGTCCGACCCCGGCCAGCCGGGCGATCTCGACGGCGGTCACCTCGGGACGGTCCGGCATGGGGGCTCCTTCGGCGCACGCGGGGCTGGGGTGTGACCACACAGCATAGTCAGCACCTTCCAGCTCGGAGTTCACACGTGAACAGAGAGGTTTCGTGAATGAGTGTTGACATGGTTCACAGCGAATGGTGTGATCTCTCTGTCGGCACCGCAGAGGGCGCCGACACCACACCACCGAGAACCGGGAGAAACCCCATGTCCGTCACCACCCGCACCACCCGCACCACTCGCCGCAACGCCGCCCTGCTGCTGGGCGCCGCGCTCGTCGCCCTCACCGCCACGGCCTGCAACTCCACCGGCGGGTCCACCGTCTCCACCGAGCCGAAGCAGACCTCGGCCGCCACGGCCGCCGCCGGCTCCACCGGCGCCGCCAAGCCCGCCGAGTCCAAGCCGGCCGAGTCCAAGCCGGCCGACGCCCCCAAGGCCGCAGCCAAGCTGGGCGACACCATCGCGCTCAAGGGCAACGACCCGGCCGACACCGCCGACGTCACCCTGGTGAAGGTGGTGGACAACGCCGAGGGCGAGGACGAGTTCACCCACCCGGCCGACGGCAAGCGCTTCGTCTCGGTGCAGTTCCGGATCAAGGCGAGCGGCAAGAAGGCGTACAGCGACGTCCCCGGCAACAGCGCCAAGCTGCTGGACGCCCAGGGCCAGGCCTTCGGCTCGACGGTCGCCGACACCAAGGCGGGCCCGAGCTTCCAGATCCCCGCCAACATCGCCCCCGGGGAGAGCGCCCTCGGCTTCGTCACCTTCGAGGTGCCGAAGGACGTCAAGCTCGACAAGGCCCAGTTCGGCCTCGACAGCGGCTTCGCCCCGCAGACCGGCCAGTGGAAGCTCGGCTGACCCGGGGCCGCTCACGCCGAACGCACGACGGCGGCCTCAGGCACCATGGCCCGAGACCGCCGCAAGGCCCGCCGAAGCGGGCGGGCTCACCCGCCGGAGCGGGTGGCGAACCTCCCCGCCGCTACTTCTTCGCCCCCGCCAGGTCGTCGAACATCGCCGACAGGAACTCCCGGCACCACCCCAGAAGTTCACGCCCGACCAGCGGCTTGCCGCCGATCCGGCCGGTGGCCGGCCGGGGCACCAGCAGCTGCTGGGCGGCCACCTTCACCTGGCTGCGCGGGTAGAGCCGGTTCAGCCGCAGCTGCTGCGACTCCCGCAACTCGACCGGCCCGAACCGTACGTTGGAGCCCTGCAAGGTGATGTCCGAGATCCCGCAGCGCCGCGCGTACAGCCGCAGCGCCGCCACCAGCAGCAGGTTCTCCACCGGCTCGGGCAGCTTGCCGTACCGGTCCACCAGTTCGTCCCGGACCTGCTTGATGTCGTCCTCGGAGTTGACCGCCGCGATCGAGCGGTACGCCTGGAGCCGCAGCCGCTCGCCCGGGGCGTAGTCGTGCGGCACGTGGGCGTCGACCGGCAGCTCGATCTTGACCTCCAGCGGCTCCTCCTCCGGCTCGCCGCCGCCGGCCAGCGACTCCCGGAACTCGGCCACCGCCTCGCCGACCATCCGCATGTAGAGGTCGAAACCGACGCCCGCGATGTGCCCGGACTGCTCGCCGCCGAGCAGGTTGCCCGCGCCGCGGATCTCCAGGTCCTTCATCGCCACGTACATACCGGCGCCCATCTCGGTGTGCTGGGCGATGGTGGCCAGCCGCTCGTGCGCCGTCTCGGTCAGCGGCTTCTCCGGCGGGTACAGCATGTACGCGTACCCGCGCTCGCGGCCACGGCCGACCCGGCCGCGCAGCTGGTGCAGCTGGGAGAGGCCGAAGGTGTCGCCGCGCTCGACGATCAGGGTGTTGGCGTTGGAGATGTCGATGCCCGACTCCACGATCGTGGTGGAGACCAGGACGTCGAACTCCTTCTCCCAGAAGTCGACGACGACCTTCTCCAGCGCCGTCTCCCCCATCTGCCCGTGGGCGGTGGCGACCCGCGCCTCGGGGACGAGGTCCTTCAGCCGGGCCGCCGCCTTGTCGATCGACTCGACCCGGTTGTGGATGTAGAACACCTGGCCCTCGCGCAGGAGTTCACGCCGGATGGCGGCCGAGATCTGCTTCTCGTCGTACGGGCCGACGAAGGTCAGGACCGGGTGCCGCTCCTCCGGCGGGGTGGTGATGGTGGACATCTCGCGGATGCCGGTGACCGCCATCTCCAGGGTGCGCGGGATCGGGGTGGCGGACATGGTCAGCACGTCCACGTTGGCCCGCAGCTTCTTCAGCTGCTCCTTGTGCTCGACGCCGAACCGCTGCTCCTCGTCCACGATGACCAGGCCGAGGTCCTTGAACCTGGTCTCGGCGGAGAAGAGCCGGTGGGTGCCGATGACGACGTCCACCGAGCCCTCGAAGAGCCCCTCCAGCACGGCCTTCGCCTCGCTGTCGGTCTGGAAGCGCGACAGCGCCTTCACCGTCACCGGGAAGTTGGCGTACCGCTCGGCGAAGGTGGAGAAGTGCTGCTGCACCAGCAGCGTGGTCGGCACCAGCACGGCCACCTGCTTGCCGTCCTGCACCGCCTTGAAGGCCGCCCGGACGGCGATCTCGGTCTTGCCGTAGCCGACGTCGCCGCAGATCAGCCGGTCCATCGGGACGGACTTCTCCATGTCGGACTTGACCTCGGCGATGGTGGTCAGCTGGTCGGGCGTCTCCGCGTACGGGAAGGCGTCCTCGAGCTCGCGCTGCCATGGGGTGTCCGGGCCGAAGGTGTGGCCGGGGGCGGCCATCCGGGCCGAGTACAGCTTGATCAGGTCGGCGGCGATCTCCTTGACCGCCTTCTTGGCCCGCTGCTTGGTCTTCGCCCAGTCCGCGCCGCCGAGCCGGTGCAGCGTGGGAGCCTCGCCGCCGACGTACTTGGTGACCTGGTCCAGCTGGTCGGTCGGCACGAAGAGCCGGTCGCCGGGGTGGCCGCGCTTGGCCGGCGCGTACTCCAGCACCAGGTACTCGCGGGTGGCGCCCTGCACCGTGCGCTGCACCATCTCGACGTAGCGGCCGACGCCGTGCGCCTCGTGGACGACGTAGTCGCCGGCCGCCAGTGCCAGCGGGTCGATCGCGTTGCGGCGCCGGGACGGCATCCGCCGCATGTCCTTGGTGGAGGACTTCTGGCCGGAGAGGTCGGTCTCGGTGATGACGGTCAGCTTGAGCGCCTCGTCGACGAAGCCGTGCTCGATCGAACCGCAGGAGACGTAGACGACGTCCCGGGTCGGCGCCTCGGCGAGGTCGGCGACCAGCCGGGCCGGAATGCCCTCGTTGCCGAGCACCTCGGCCAGCCGGGAGGCCGGGCCGTGGCCCTCCGTCACCATGACGACCCGCCAGTCGGCGGCCAGCCGCTCCTTGGCGTCGGCGATCGCGCGGGCGGTGTCGCCCCGGTACGCCTCGACCGCGTGCATGCCCAGCGTCAGGGTGTTGGCGTCGAACTCCAGGACCGTGCTGACCGAGGCGTCGCTGGTCGCGAACGGGCTGACCGACCACCAGGGCAGGCCGATCTCGGCCGCGTGCTCGCGCACCTCGGCGAGCGAGCGCAGCGAGGCGGCGGAGACGTCGATCGCCTCCAGGTCGATCGGCCGGTCGCCGCCGGCCGCGGCCGCCACCCAGGAGGCGTGCAGGAACTCCTGGCTGGTCGCCACCAGGTCGGCGGCCCGGGTGCGGACCCGCTCGGGGTCGCAGACCACGGTGACCGAGCCGAGCGGCAGCACGTCCAGCAGCAGCTCCATGTCGTCGACCAGGACGGGCGCCAGCGATTCCATGCCCTCGACCGCGATGCCCTCGGCGATCTTGTCGAGGATCTCCGCCAGCCCCGGGTGCCCGGCGGCGAGCTCGGCGGCCCGCGCCCGCACCTCGTCGGTCAGCAGCAGCTCGCGACAGGGCGGCGCCCAGAGGCCGTGCTCGGCGATCTCCAGCGAGCGCTGGTCGGCGACCTTGAAGTACCGGATCTCCTCGACGTCGTCGCCCCAGAACTCCACCCGCAGCGGGTGCTCCTCGGTCGGCGGGAAGACGTCCAGGATGCCGCCGCGGACGGCGAACTCGCCGCGCTTCTCGACCAGTTCGACCCGGGCGTAGGCGGCCGCGGCGAGCCGCCGGGCGATCTCCCCCAGGTCGTGCGACTCGCCCCGCCGGACGGCCACCGGCTCCAGCTCGGCCAGCCCCTTCACCTGCGGCTGCAGCACCGACCGGACGGGGGCCACGATCACCTGCACCGGGCCGGCCGCCGGGTCGTCCGCCCGTGGGTGCACGATCCGGCGCAGCACCGCCAGCCGGCGGCCGACCGTGTCCGAGCGCGGCGAGAGCCGCTCGTGCGGCAGCGTCTCCCAGGCCGGGTACTCGGCGACCGCGTCGGGCGGCAGCAGCGAACGGAGCGAGGCGGCGAGGTCCTCGGCCTCCCGGCCGGTCGCCGTGACGGCCAGCACCGGGCGGCCGCGCTCCCCCGCCGCCTGCCCGGCCAGCGCGCGGGCCAGCGCGGCGATGGCGAACGGCCTGGCGGCGGGCGGGCCGACCAGGTCCAGGTGGTGGCGGCCGCCCGCCGCGGCACCGGTGGCGGTCGCGGCCTCGATCGCCTCGGCGAGCGCCGCGTCCCGCGCGACGACATCGAGCAGTCCGGTCAGGCTCATCTGGAGTCTCTTCTTCGTCCCGTGGCTGGTGCTGCCCGGGGCGGCAGAGGCCCGCCGGGGCAACGCGAACGGCCCGGCACGCCGAGCGGCCGGGGGTCTCCAGCCTACGCCGCAGCACCGACACGCACGTGGCGCACGGCCGGGGCACGCCCGCGCGGACGGCCGCCGCCGCACCCGGACGAGGACGAAGCACCGGCCGCGGGCTGCGACTGCGCCTCCGCGATCTGCCACGAACTGGACATACTCCTGTCACTGCCCGTCCATGGAGATCGCGCACCATGGTGAATGTGCCCGCCGCACCCAACCGTGGGGGATGGCTGCGGAGGCACAGTCGCACACCCGATGGGGGTCGGGGGTGCGAGGCCGGGCGACCCTGGGTGGGGGCGCCCGCCCAAGCGCCGGGAACCGTGGCGCCCTTTCCTGGAGGGCGCCACGGGTCTCGGCCTCTTTCGTTCGCGGCGCCCGTTCGCCGTACCCGTTCGTCGTCCGCGTTCGCCGTCCGCGTCGCAGCGCTTGTCCGCGGTCCTCGTTCGCGGCGCTGCGCACATCCGCACCCCGCATTTGCGCGAACGCTCACCCGGGCCGGTCCGCCCTCCCTACCCTGTGGTGAAGACCGTGTGGAGACGCCCGGAGGGGCCAGGGGGCGTCGCGATGGAGGGGGTTCTTCGTCATGCGCGTTGTCATCGCAGGCCAGGGGTACGTGGGGCTGCCGCTGGCGGTCCGGGCGGCCGAGGTGGGACACCAGGTGGTCGGCTACGACGTGGACGAGCGCCGGATCAAACGGCTGGCGGTCGGCGAGTCCTACGTCGAGGACATCCCGGCCGAGCGGCTGCGGCCGTTGCTGGAGAACGGAACGTACCTGCCGTCGGCCGAGCCGGCCGACGTGGCGGGCTTCGACATCGCGGTGATCACCGTGCCGACCCCGCTGCGCGACGGCGTGCCCGACCTGTCGTACATCGAGGCCTCGGCCGCCCTGCTCGCCCAGCACCTGCGGCCGGGGGCGACGGTCGTCCTGGAGTCCACCACCTATCCGGGCACCACCGAGGAGCTGCTCGCGCCGCTGCTGGAGGTGGGGTCGGGGCTGACCGCGGGGCGGGACTTCCACCTCGGCTACAGCCCCGAGCGGATCGACCCGGGCAACCCGACCTGGCGGCTGGAGAACACCCCGAAGGTGGTCTCCGGCATCGACCCGGCGGCGCTGGCGGCGGTCGAGGGCTTCTACGGACAGCTGGTGGAGCGGACGGTGCCGGTCTCCTCCTGCAAGGAGGCCGAGCTGACCAAGCTGCTGGAGAACACCTTCCGGCATGTGAACATCGCGCTGGTCAACGAGCTGGCGATGTTCGCCCACGACCTCGGCATCGACGTCTGGGAGGCGATCGACGCCGCCTCCACCAAGCCGTTCGGCTACCTCCGCTTCACCCCGGGGCCCGGCGTCGGCGGGCACTGCCTGCCGATCGACCCCTCCTATCTGTCCTGGCGGGTGGAGCGGGCGCTCGGCCAGTCGTTCCGCTTCGTCGAGCTGGCCAACGACGTCAACAGCCACATGCCCGACTACGTGGTGCGCCGGCTCGGCGAGGCGCTGAACGAGCGGCAGCGCTCGGTGAAGGGCTCCCGGGTGCTGCTGCTCGGGCTCGCGTACAAGAAGAACACCGGCGACGCCCGGGAGACCCCGGCGGCCCGGATCGCCGAGCTGCTGGGCCGGATGGGCGCCGAGGTCCGCGCCGCCGACCCGCACGTGGTGGTCGGGGTGCACGTCCCGGAGCCGGTCATCCCCGGCCAGCGGGCCGCCGAGCAGGACCGGCACGGCGACCCGTTCGCCGCCGTCCGCCGGGTCGAGGCGACCCCGGAGGAGCTGGCGGCGGCGGACGCGGTGGTGCTGCTCGCCGACCACGACGAGTTCGACTACGACGCGGTGACCGCGCACGCCCGGTACGTGCTGGACTGCCGCCGCCGGCTCTCCGGCGCGTCGGTCGAGGTGCTCTGACCGTCGGTCGGGGTGCTCCGACCGCGCGCCGGCCCCGGACGGCAGAACGCGGTGCCGGGCGTCCGCACCCGCCCGGCACCGCGTAACGGACCTGATCCGGCTACCAGCGGGACAGGTTGATGTCGTACATCATCACCTGGTGGCCCTGGTGGCCGTTGAAGTCGTACTGCTCCCAGTTGAAGACGGTCCAGGAGCCCATGCCGCCCCCGAGATAGGTGACGACCCGGTTGTTGCCCGCGTCGATCCGGTCGACGTTGTAGATGCGGACCGCCATCCAGCCGTCATTCGCAAAACAGAGCTGGCCGCTGTAGCCGTAGTTGTAGACCTTCGCGTAATCGTTGCGGTCACCGCAATCGACCCGGTTCACCGCGTTCGCGCCGGCAGCCGGCAGCAGTGCGGCCGCGGCCGCGGTGAGGACGGCGAGCGCGCCGGCCCGGCGGGCCAGGCCATTTCCGGTGCGACGTTCCTTGCGAGGATTTGCGGGATTTGTGCGGTGAATCATGAAACCCCTCCATCGACGGCGGTTGCGACTCCAGAGATTTACATGGGGCTCCGTCGCCGAACAGTTGATTTCCGGCCAAGCCGAGCGCCGCCGACACATGCCGGAACGGGCCGAAACGGAATGCGCTAGGGTCCGAACAAGCTTGCAGCGCTTGAGGATCGGAGCAGAAGGTTGGCACGTCCACCACATTTGGGACGATTCGCCGCCATCACCCTGGCGGCCGCTTTACCTGCCTTTTCCGCGGGCTGTACCAGTTCATCCGACAGCGGTCCGGCAGAATCCTCGCCGACCCCGCCCGCGATCAGTGCACCGAAACCACCGGAATCCGGGCGCGCCGGAATGACCGGACTTCCGCTCTCCGCTTATCAGGCCAATGACCAGGTGGCCGTGAAAGAGATTCAGGTGAGGAATGCGCTGGTCGTCTCCTGCATGCGGAAGGCCGGGTACACGGCGTTCGACGGCGACGGCCTCCAGGCCGCGCAGGCCCCCGACAACACGACCGCCCTGCCGGCCGGCGCCTGGGGGTACCTCGGGACGGCGGTCGCGGGCGTCCAGGGCTTCCACCCGCCGAAGCGGCCCCTCCCCCGGCCGGCCGGGCCGGCGGCCGGCTCCGGCGAGGCGTACGACAGCGCCCGGGTGGACTGCGACCGTCAGGCGGCGGAGCGGATCGGCTCGCCGTCCGGGCCGGGCACCGAGCTGGTCGGCCGCCTCTTCGACGAGTCGATCGCGGCGACCGGCCGCGACACCCGGGTGACCGCGGCGACCGCGGAGTGGTCCGCCTGCATGGCCGCCGCCGGCTTCCAGGCCGACGACCCGGCGGCGCTGCCGGGCCGGTTCCGGGCCTCCCCGGAGGCCTCCTCCGCCGAACTCGCGACGGCCCGCGCCGACGCGGACTGCACGGACCGGACCAACCTGGCCGGGATCTGGTTCGCCGTCCTGGCCGGCTACCAGCAGCAGCAGATCGACCGCAACGCCGAGGCCCTGACCGCCCAGAAGGAGGCGGTCAGGGCCCAGGACGCGAAGCTCGCGCAGCTGCTGGCGGGCAACGGCTCGTGACCGCGGCCCGGCCGCCGGTCAGGCGGCAGGCATCGGACGCCGGCCGTCCGCCGTCGGCTCGCGGCCCACGGCTCGCGGCCGTCAGCGCCGGTTGTAGCCGACCGTGTTCGGCGTGGCGTATTCGCCGCCGTCGTCGACGATCACGATCTTCGGGATGATCCGGGTCTCCTCCTCCGGCCGACCCGGCGCCACCGGGGCACCGGAGGGGGCGTCGGCGGAGGCGGACGCCCCGCTCGGCGGCGCTGACGGCCGCGGCGGCGCCCCGGCCGGGGCGACAGCCGGGGTGGCGGGCCGGGCGGCCGCCGGAGCAGCGGGCGCCACCGGCCCCGGCGTCACCCGGCCCGGGGTGACCGCCAGCACCGTCGTGGCCGCGTCGGCCGGCCGCCCGCCGCCCACGGGGACGTCCTTGCGCAGGTCGGCCACCGCGATCTCCCCGGTGTCCGCCTCCGAGTCCACCGCCGGCTCGTCCGCCTCCGACGCCTCCGGAGCGTCCGTCGCAGCCGGGGCCTGCGGTGCCGGGGCGTGCGGTGCCGGGGCCTGCAGTGCCGGGGCCTGCGGTGCCGGGGCCTCCTCGGCGGGCTCGATCGCGCCCACCGCCGCGCCGGTGAGCGAGGCGAGGGTGGCCTTGATGTGGTCCAGGTGCTGCTGCACCGTCTCGTGCCGGGCCGCGAACTCGTGCTGCTCGCGCTCGCTCGCCGCGTTGATCCGCTCGGCCTCGCGGCGGGCCTGCTCGACCAGCTCGTCCGCCCGGGCCTGCGCCTCGGCGTCCGACTGCTTGATCTGGCCGAGCACCGTCTCCCGGTGCTGCTCGGCCTCCTTGAGCCGGCGCTCGGCGGTCGCCGAGACCTCGGCGTCCTCGGCGTCGGCCCTGGCCTCGGCCGCGGCGAAGGTCTCGTCGGCCTTGCGGCGCAGCTCGGCCAGCTTGGCCTCGGCCTGCTCGGACGCCTCGGCGGCCGCGACCCGCACCTTGGCTGCGTGGGCGGTGGCGGAGTCCCGCAGCGCCCGGCTCTCGCGGTCGGTCTCGGCCCGGAGCGTCTCGGCCTCGGCCCTGGTCCGCTCGTCGGTGCGCCGGGCGGCCTGGTCGGACTCGGCGCGGGTGGTGGCGGCGTACTCCTTGGCGGCTTGGCCGAGGGCCTGGCCGGCCTCGTAGACCTCGTCGCGCAGGTCCTCGGCGAACCGCTCGGCGGCCTCCCGGACGGCGCGGGACTCGTTCTCGGCCATCCGGGCCAGGCCGGCGGCCTGCTCGCTGAGGACCTGGTAGTCGGGTTCCGGGGCGTCGGCGGCGGCCTGTTGGATGTTGGCCAGGCGGCGCTCCATCTCCCGGATTCCGGCGCCGAGCACACTCAGCCGCTCCCACGCCTCGTCGCGCTGGGCGGTGAGAGCGGTCAGCGCTCGGTCGACCTGCTCGGGCGCGTAACCGCGCCGGGCAGCGGTGAAGCCGTACTGGGGGACGGCGTCGCTCATGGGCTCTTCCCCTCGGGTCGCGGGCTGCGGAGCCCATGATCGGACGGATCGGACGGATCGGGAACCCGATCGAGGACCACGTCTCACTATCGACGAAATACTGATCGGAATGTGTCGAGGACCGGACGAGTAGACCCATCCTCTTGACCTATTTTGCGCAGATCGGGGCGAAACCCCAACGAGGCAGAGCCGCGACGGCACGTCGAAGGGGTCGTTCCGGACACCGGAACGACCCCCTCCACCTGCGCGGATCCGGGACGACCTGCTACAACAGGCCGTCCCAGAACTGCTCCAGCAGGACGGCCCACCAGGTGTCCGCCGACTGCAGGGCCGCCGGGTCGATCGCGGCGAGCTGAGACTGGAAGTCGGTCGTCCAGCGACCGGCCTGGTCCGGCGTCAGCCCGTACCGCAGCCGCCACATCCGGCCCAGCAGGGCCAGGGCGCGGACGAACTCCGGTACACCGCTGTTGACGAACCGAGGCGGCTCTCCGGTTCCGTCCATGTCCACCGCGACCACGTGCGCTGTGCCGTACTGCACACAGAGCTGGCGGCCGTAGTCGTTGCCGAGCACGAGGTAGCCGCCGAAGTCCGGGCCGCCGGACAGGCCGCGCTCGGCGGCCAGCTCGGCGAGCGTCGGGATCGGGCGGCCCTCCTGGGCCTGGGCCCAGAAGAACGGGCCGAACTCGCGCGGCAGGCCCGCCCACATCAGGGTCTGCGCCACCGGCTCGGGGACGCCCTGGCGGGAGACGGCGCGCTGCTCGAAGCGGAACACGTTCGGGCCGAAGGCCTGCCCGAGCTCCTGGGCGAGGTCCTGCGGTGCGATCGGCGGCAGCGGCGGCACCGTCCCCGGCGCGGGCAGCGGCACCCGGAACGGGCGGACCCGCTGGGCGCCGGAGGCCAGCTGGTGCAGCTCGTCCAGGTGGTCGAGCAGCTGGGCCATGCCGGCCTGGCGGGAGTGGTGGTCGCGGCCGTAGTCGGCGGTGTGGGTGAGCCGGACGTTCGGCCAGGAGGCGGCGATCATCCGGTTGCAGTAGCCGCCCGGGAGGTCGCAGGACTCCAGCTCGGTGTAGAGCTCCAGCACCTGCTCCGGCGGGACGTTCAGCCGCCGCAGGTCCTGCAGGATCTTCCACTCCGGGTGCGGGGTGCCGGGCTCGCTGCGGTGCAGCAGCTTCTGCTCGGAGCCGTCCGGGCCCCGGTAACTGAGCGCCGCGAAGTAGCCCGGGCCGACGGCGGGCACGCCGGGCGGCACCGGGGCGCCCTGCGGCGGGCCGGGGACGGGCGCCGGCGGGACGGCCGCCGGGGCGGGCGCCGGTGCCGGAGCGGCGGGCGAGGCCGCACCGGGGTAGCCGTAGCCGGCCGCGGGCGCGCCGGGGCCCGGGCCACCGGGCGGCGGCGGGACGGCCGGACCGCCGGACGGCGGCGTCCCCGGGTCGACGGGCGCGCCGGGGGCGGCGCCGAGCAGCGCCGGGTCGATCGCGCCGGCCAGCTGGGTGCGCTCGTACGCCACCCCGGCGCCGGGCGTGGCGCCGGCGGACGGGGCCGGCGCTGCGGGCGGCCCGGCCGGGGCGTCCGCGCCGCGCAGGCCCCCCGGGGGCGGGGGCGGCGGGGTGCTGGCCGCGTTGCGGCCGCCCGGGCTCGCGACGGGCGTGCCGGAGCCGGGCGTGTGGCGCAGCCCGCCCGGCGGGGGCGGCGGCGGGGCCGAGCCGGAGTTGCGGCCGAGCGAGACGGGGGCGCCGGACTGGCCGGACGCGCCGCCGCGCAGCGCGGCGGGCGGAGGCGGCGGCGGGGCGCCGCCCGCGTTGCGGCCGAGCCCACCCTGCGACGCGTCAGCGGCGGGGGCGCCGGGGCCGGGGGCGCCTGGCAGACCGGCCAGGCCGGGCAGACCGTCCGGCGAGGCCAGCATGGTCGCGGCGTACTCGACGGGCGCACCGGGGCCGGGCGCCGGCGTGCCGGGGCCGGGCGCACCGGGCAGACCGGCCAGCCCGGGCAGACCGTCCGGCGGCGCCAGCATCGTCGCCGCGTACTCGACGGACGGGCCGGCGGGCGGGACCGCGGGAGTACCCGGAAGCGGCGCGCCGGGGCCGGGGGCGCCCGGCAGGCCGGCCAGCCCCGGCAGACCGTCCGGCGGTGCCAGCATCGTCGCCGCGTACTCGACGGACGGGCCCGCGGGCGGGGCCGGGGGCATGCCGTAGTCGCTCACGGGCAGCAGTTCGGTGGCCGCCTCGGCGCCGGGCCGGGGCTCGCCGGGCAGGCCGGCGCCGTTGGTCCGCAGCCCGTCGGGCAGCAGCACGGTCGCCGCCTCGACACCGGCGGAGCCGGCCGAGGGCGCGGGCGCGGCCGGCGCGACGGGTTCGACTGGCGCGGGCTGCGGGGCGGGGAACGCCGGCTCGTCGTGGCCGGGCGGCGGCGCGAGCATGGTCGGCGCGTCCCCGGCGGGCCGCTCGGAGACCGGCGGCGTGGTCAGCACCGCGGGCGCCGGCACCGGCGCCGGAACGGGCTCAGGCGCGGGCTCAGGCACGGCAGCCGGCACGGGCTCAGGCACGACGGCCGGCACCGGAGCAGCGGGAGCAGGAGCGGGAACAGCCGGAGCCGGAGCCGGTGCCGGAGCCGGTGCCGGAGCAGGCGCCGGCGTCCCCAGCCGCTCGGCCTCAGCCGCGATCGCCGCGGCGCCCGCCTCCTGGAGCCACTGCGGCGGGCTGAGCAGGAAGGACGTCGCCTCGACCGGCCCGGGTGCGGGCCGCGCCGCCCCGGCGGGGTTGGCCGCCACCGGCCGCCCGTAGACCTCTTCGTACTGCCGGACCACCTCGTTGACGGGCAGCGCGGGCCAGAGCGTGCTGGCACCGGAGTCCCGGGCGATCACCAGCCGCGCCTCACCGGCCGAGCCGCCCGAGCCGCCCGAGCCCGCCGAGCCGCCCACGCCGCCGGCCTCGTCCGACCCGGAACCCTCGCCGGCACCGCCCGGCTCACCCGAGCCGTCGGCGGGCTGGACCGCCCAGCAGACGAAGCCCAGGTCGAACTCCCGGACCCGTACCTCGCGCTGCTGCGAACGCGGCACCCCGCCGTTGATCCACTCGTCGGCGAGCTCCTGCGCCTGCGCGTACGTCACCACGCCCGGTTCACCCCTGTCCCCTTCATCCCCGCTTGCTGCTTCGTACCGGCCTGCCGCTTCGTACCGGCCTGCCGGGCACCCTTGACCACCGCCACCGGGGCCACGTCAGCCCACCGGCACGGCGCGGGCGAACCCGCCGTCCACCATCAGCTCCGCCACCGTCTCCAGCTCCGGCGGGCTGCCGGCCAGCCGGAGCAGGAACGCGTCGAAGTCCTCGCCGCAGGGCAGCAGCAGCCGGGCGACGCGGTCCTCGGGCGCCTCGGGCGCGCCGCTGTCGCGGGCGTCGTCGTAGAGGCAGAACCAGACCGAGCCGATCCGGTCGCCGCGCACCTTGAGCGCCACGATGCCGCCCTGGGCGTAGGCGATGCCCAGGTAGTCCTTGGTGAGGTGGTCGCGCAGGCACTTGTTGGCGTAGACGACGTCCTCGGTGCCGTACTCCTCGCTCAGGGTCAGGAACGGCTGGTCGAGCAGCAGCCCGAGCTCGGGGTCGAGCGCCACGCCGACGGGGGCGCGGCCCCCGCCGAGCTTGAGGAAGGTCCGGTAGGCGCCGGGCAGCCGGTAGCCGAGGCGCTCCTCGGCTCGCTGCACGAGGTCCTCGGGCACGCCGATCGGGTCGCTGCCGTCCCTGGCGAGCGAGAAGTGCACCGGCCGGCGCTCCTGCAGCGGGCGGGTGCCGCGGCGACTGTGGTCGGCGCTGGAGGTGGCCAGGCCGCCGTGGTGCCGCAGCAGCGCCTTGACCTCGACCGGGACCAGCTCCATCCGGCGCCAGCCGGGCGCGGCCCGGCCGACCGCGTGGTGCCACGTCCAGCCGGGCGGGGTGGCGACGGCGGTCTCCAGGTCGGCCCAGAGCGGGTGGCCCTGGGTGAACTGCGCGGCGTTGGCCGAGACGTAGTCGGTCAGGCGCAGCTCGTCGACGCCGAACCCCTCCGGCGGGTCGGCGACCTCGGCCGCGGCGGCGGCGTAGGGACCGAAGTCCGGGAGGCCGTACTCGTCCACCTGGACCCCGGCCGGGTGCCGCTCCGCGCGGACCGGGTCCGGGAACTGCACCACCTGACCTGCGTACGCCGCGTTCGGTGCGGCGGTGACGCCGGGCCGACCTGTCGTCATCTGGGAGCCCCCACTGGCTGCTGCAAATACTTCGGTGCGCTTGCTGGCTACCAGCGTAGGGGGTCGGCCCGGGCCCCGGACCCCCGCCCGGGGGACGGAGCAGGATCGGGCCTCAGTCCGGGAGTGCCTTCGCGAGGGCCTCGGCGACGCGCTCCTGCTGGCCCTCGGTGATCTGCGGGTAGAGCGGCAGCGTGAGCAGCTCCCGGGCGGCCCGCTCGGCGACCGGGAACGCGCCCTCGCCGTGGCCGAGGTGACGGAACGCGGGCTGGAGGTGGACCGGCACGGGGTAGTGGATGCCCGCGCCGATGCCGGCCGCCTGCAGGGCGGCGAGCACGGCGTCCCGGTCCCGGCCGGGGCCGATCCGCACCGCGTACAGGTGCCAGACGTGCTCGTTGCCGGGCGCGGTCCGCGGCAGGGTGACGCCGTCGAGCCCGGCCAGCAGCCGGTGGTAGCGGGCGGCGGCGGCCCGGCGGGCCTCGTTCCAGGCGGGCAGCCGGCGCAGCTTGGCCCGCAGGACGACGGCCTGGAGGGCGTCCAGCCGGGAGTTGAAGCCGAACCGCTCGTGCTCGTACTTGCGGCCGGAGCCGTGGTCGCCGGTCAACCGGACGGCGGCGGCCAGGCCGTCGTCGTCAGTGACGACGGCGCCCGCGTCGCCGTACGCGCCGAGGTTCTTGCCTGGGTAGAAGCTGGTGGCCGAGATCCGGCCGTGCAGGGCGCGGCCGTCCTGCCGGGCGCCCTGGGACTGTGCGGCGTCCTCCACCACGGGCCGGTCGCCGGCCAGCTCCAGCAGTGGCGCCATCGGGGCGAGCTGCCCGTTGAGGTGGACGGGCAGCAGCGCCACCGCGCCCGGCAGGGCGTCGGCGACGCGCACCGGGTCGATCAGCAGGTGGTCGGGGTCGGCGTCGACCAGCACCGGCCGCAGTCCGGCCCGGACGACGGCCTCGGCGGTCGCGACGAAGGTGTTGGCGGGCAGCACCACACCGCCGCCGGGGGGCAGGTCGAGGGCGCGCAGGGCCAGTTCGAGGGCGTCGGTGCCGTTGGCGGCGCCGACGCAGTGCCGGGTGCCGGAGAAGGCGGCGTACTCCGCCTCGAAGCCGTCCGCCTCGGGGCCCCTGATGTAGCCACCGGTGGCGAGCACCCGGTCGAAGCCGGCCCGGACCTCGGCCTCGACCTCGGCGTGCGCGGCCTTCAGATCGACGAGCGGGACGGGCGGCTGATCGGTGGTCATCCTGGTCTCCCCCTGGGGCGTCTCGGCGGGTCTGTGCGAGGCGATCGGGCGGGCCGGTCAGCCGAGCGCGGCGCGCAGGGCGGCGGCCACCCGGTCCTGCTGCTCCTCGGTGAGCGCGTGGTGGAGCGGCAGGATCAGCGAGCGGCGGGTGAGCAGCTCGGTGGCGGGCAGCGGCACCCGGGCGGTCCCCTTGTACGGGGCCTCCAGGTGGGCGGCCATGATGCCGCGCCGGGCGGAGACGCCGGCCTCGGCGAGCCGGGTGAGCAGCTCGGTGCGGTCGGGGGCGCCGTCGGGCGGCAACACCCAGCAGGACTGGTAGTTGGTGGTGCCGTGCGCCGGGTCGGCGACCAGCCGGGCGCCGGTGCCGGCGAGCAGCTCCCGGTACCGTGCGGCGAGTTCGCGCCGCCGGGCGACCATGGCCGGCAGCTTGCGCAGCTGCACCAGGCCGATGGCGGCCTGGATGTCGGTCATCCGGTAGTTGAAGCCGATCTCGTCGTAGGTCTCCAGCAGGCTCGCGCCGCCGGCCGCGGCGTGCCGGTCGGCGGCCGAGACGCTCATGCCGTGTTCGCGCAGCCGCCGTAGCCGGGCGGCGAGTTCGCCGTCCTGGCAGGTGACCATGCCGCCCTCGCCGGTGGTGAGGAGCTTGCGCGGGTGGAAGGAGTAGGCGGCGATCGTGGCGGTGCTGCCGGCCGGGCGGCCGCGGAGGACCGAGCCGGCCCCGCAGGCGGCGTCCTCGACCACGGTGACCCCGCGCGGCTCGACGGCGGCCCGGATCGCGTCCAGGTCGACCGGGACGCCGCCCTGGTCGACGGCGATGACGGCCCTGGTCCGGCCGGTGAGCAGCGGTTCGACGGTGGCCGCGGTGAGGTTGCCGGTGGCCGGGTCGACGTCGGCGAAGACCGGGACGGCGCCGACGTAGGTGACGGCGTTGGCGGTGGCGACGAAGGAGAGCGAGGGGACGACGACCTCGTCCCCGGGCCCGATGCCGGCGCCGATCAGCGCCAGGTGCAGGGCGGTGGTGCAGGAGGAGACGGCGACGGCGTGCGGGACGCCGAGGTGCTCGGCGAAGGCCCGCTCGAACGCGGCGACCCGGGGGCCCTGGGCCACCCAGCCGGAGCGGACGGCCTCCGCGGCGGCCTCGGCCTCCTCCTCGCCGAGCCACGGCACCATCACCGGGATGTCGGGCATGACGGGGTTGTTCTCGGACACAGCTGTACTCCGAACTGCCGTGACTGCCGTGACTGCCATAACTGCCGTGCCTGCCGTGCCTGCGGTGCTGCCGTGACTGCCGTGGCCGGACAGACGAGGGGGACTACTGCTCGCGCCACCAGGCGACCAGCCTGCGCAGGCCGTCGTCGAGGCCCAGTTCGGGCTTCCAGCCGAGGTCGCGCTCGGCGGCGGTGATGTCCGCCAGCCGCCGGACCACGCCTCCGGCGGTGCCCCGGGCGGGCCCGTGCTCGACGTCCAGGTCGAGGCGGTCCATCGCGGCGAGCAGCGCGTCGGCCAGGCCGCGCAGCGAGACCTCGGTGGAGCTGGCGATGTTGTAGACCTGGTCGGTGACGGGCGCGGCGGCGGCCAGCAGGTTGGCCCGGGCGATGTCCTCGGTGTAGACGAAGTCCATGGTCTGCGCGCCGTCGCCGAAGATCAGCGGCGGTCGCCCGGCGGCGATCCGCTCCATCCAGCGGATGAACACCTCGGTGTACTTGCCGTGCACGTCCATCCGAGGCCCGTACACGTTGAAGTACCGCAGCGCGACGTAGTCCAGCCCGGACATGGCGTGGAAGGAGCGCAGCAGGCCCTCGTTGAAGACCTTGGCGGCCCCGTACAGGGTGTCGTTGTTGTAGGGGTGCTGGGTCTCGGGGGTGGGGAAGGTGTCGGCGAGGCCGTAGACGGAGGCGGTGGAGGAGGCGATCACCTTGCCGACGCCCACCTCGGCGGCGGCCTCGACCACGTCGAAGGTGCCGTCCACCATGATCTCCAGGGCCAGCCGGGGCTCGGTGGCGCACTGGGTGATCCGGATCGCGGCCAGGTGGAAGAGCAGGTCGGTGCCCGGGTCCAGCAGGTCGCGCAGCAGCGCGCGGTCGCGGATGTCGCCGTCCACCACCCGCAGCTGCCCGGGCGTGGCGATCTCTTGGGCGTTCGCCAGGTTGGCCGTCCGGCCGCGGACGAAGTTGTCGAGCACGACCACCTCGCGGGCGCCCGCCTCGATCAGCTGGTCGACCACGGTGGAGCCGATGGTGCCGGCCCCGCCCGTGACCAGGCAGCGGGAGCCTTCGATCTGTACAGCGTTCACCGCGCGGCGGACCTTTCCTGAGCGTCTTCCAGGGCGTCGGACAATCGGTCGATCGTCACTGCGTCGTCCAGGCCGGCACCCACCGGGACGGTGGCGCCGCCGAGTTCGAGGCTGAGCGAGGCCGCCTCCAGCAGTTGCAGCACGCGAAGCCCGGCCCGCCCGTCGGTGAGCGGCGCCCGGCCCTCGGTGATGGCGGCGGCGAACTCGGCCATCACGTTGCGCAGCGCCTCCTGCTCGACCAGGGCGGGCGCGACCATCTCGCCGACCCGGTAGGAGATCAGCGCCTGGTGGCGGATCGCGTCGGTCAGTTCGTCGGGCGGGGTGAGGTCCACGCCGCGGTCGTGGACCGCGAGCCGGGCCTGCGGGTTGAGGTCGTCCCAGACCAGGGTGCGCCGCGAGCCGCCGATCAGCGTGGTGCGGACCTTGGTCGGGGAGAGCCAGTTGACGTGGCAGTGCGCCAGCGCGCCGTTGCTCAGCCGGACGGTCAGGTAGGCGACGCAGGCCCGGCCGGCGCCGATCGGGTCGGCGCCCTGGGCGGAGACCCCGACCGGTTCGACGCCCGGCGGCAGCACGAAGTCGAGGATGGACAGGTCGTGCGGGGCGAGGTCCCAGAGCACGTCGACGTCCGGCTGGACCAGCCCGAGGTTGATCCGCACCGAGTCGAAGAACTGGACGTCGCCGATCTCCCCGCCGTGCACCAGCTCGCGGATCCGGCGCACCACCGGGGTGTAGCAGAAGGTGTGGTCGCACATCAGCACCAGCCCGCGCTCCTCGGCGAGCGCCACCAGTTCGGCGGCCTCCGCGGCGGAGGTGGTGATCGGCTTCTCCACCAGGACGTGCTTGCCCGCCTCCAGCGCGGCCCGCACCAGCCGGTAGTGCGCCGCGGCGGGCGTGGCCACGGCGACCGCGCCGACCCGCTCGTCGGCGAGCACCTGCTCGAACGAGGTGGTGGACCGGACGGTGCTGTACTCCCCCAGCACCCGGCGGGACCGGCTCTCGTCCAGGTCGCAGAGCCAGTGCAGGCGCAGCGCCGGCGTCTGCTGCGCGTTGCGGACCAGGTTCGGGCCCCAGTAGCCGGCCCCGACCACGGCGATCCCGACCGGGTGCGCGGGCGCGGGCTGCGGCGGCACACCCGGCGTGGGCACGTGCTCGCCGGGTGCCTCGTTGGCGGTTTCCGTCTCCGTCATCGCAAGACCCCCCTTGCTTGTCGGCTTGGCCTCCGGAGCACTCGGGTCCGTGGGCCTCAACGGCCAGTGCGGGCAAAGGAGTTGTCATGCCCTGCCGGAAACCCCCCTCCGGCCGGCCGTCCCCTTGGCCCACTGCTGGAACGCTACCGGCCGCCACCGCCGGCCGGGGGCGGATTCGGGAAACCCGGGGACGAGTCGTGACGATGGCGTGCGGATCCGGCCGACATCACGTGCCCGCCCGGCCTGCCGCCGGGACCGATCGTCCGCCCTCGCACCCCGGTTGTACGAATGTCGGTGACATTTGACAGGCTTGCCCCGGGCCGGCCCCTGCCGGCCGTGCCGTCAGCGGGAAGAGGAGGAGGACGACCCATGACCACCGGGGAACCGGCCGGACCGCCCCTGCTGCGCCACCACCGCGACAGCCTGCTGCCCGCCGTCGCCGCCGCCCTGTCACTGAAGGGCGGCGAGGTGCACACGCTGGCCGGCGACAAGCCCGCCCGGCGTCCGGTGCTGCACCCGCTGGTCGGCGACTTCCTGGACGCGCTGCCACCGGAGCACCGCGAGCGGTTCACCGGCCGCTGCCCGGAGGCCGTCCTGCTCTCCCAGTACCTGACCACGGTGGACGCCAGACGCTCCAAGCGCGCCTCCCGCAAGCCGATGAGCGTGCAGGACGCCCGCAAGGCGCTCAAGGGCTCCCGGCTGACCACCGTCCGGATCCGCGAGGAGCACGACCCGGCGCACGGCACCCACGCCCCGCCCTGCCGCTCCTGCGTCCCGCTGCTGGAGCACTTCACCGTGCAGAGCGTCGCCGTCGGACCGCGCTGACCGCACCGGCCGGCCCCGCACCCCCGTACGCCCCCTGTCCCCGAGCCACCGGAGCCCGTCCTGAACCCGACCAGCCCGCCCCCGCCCCCGCCGAGCACGCTCGGCGGGCCCGCCCTCCGGACCCGCCCGCGCTTCCCGGCCGACGTCGCCGCCGAGCTGAAGACGGCCGGCTGGCACCCCGGCCGCTGGGAGATCCGGCAGGCCGAGGAGTGGGCCGACACCCTGATGGGGTACGGCACCCCGGCCGGCGTCCAGCACACGGTGTTCCCGGCGGCGGTGGAGGCCTGGGCCGAGTTCGGCGGCCTCGCCTTCGACCTGGCCGGTCCCGGGCGGCAGCTGGCCCGCACGCCGTTCCTGGTCGACCCGCTCCGCGGGCTGCACCAGCCGCGCACCCTGGCCGACCTCGGCCGCGCCCTGGACACCCGGCTCGCCCCGCTCGGCGAGGAGGCGTACGGGCAGGCACTGCTCGCCGTCGACGAGGAGGGCCGGGTCTACAGCCTCGACCACACGGGAGAGTGGTTCCTCGGCCACGGCATCGACCAGGCGATCACCTCGCTGGTCCTCGGCACCGCGCCCGAGCGGCTGCGCACCGCCGACGAGACGTAGCGGGCAGGAGCCGCCCCGGGCAGGGCAGGGCAGCCGCTTCCCAGCCCGGGGCAGCCGCGCCTCAGGCCAGCCGGTCGGCGCGGACCGCCAGCCGGGACGGCAGCACCGCCTCCACCCGGAACCCGCCGTCCCGCTCGGGACCGGCCGAGAAGGTGCCGCCCAGCGCGACCACCCGCTCGCGCATCCCGACCAGCCCGTTACCCCCGCTGGGCAGCGCCGCCGCGCCGCGCTCGCCGTCCGGGCAGGCGTTCACCACGCTCACCCGCACACCGTTGGGCGCGTACGCCAGCAGGACGGAGACCTCCGCGCCGCCGGCGTGTTTGTGCGCGTTGGTCAGGCCCTCCTGCACCACCCGGTACGCGGTCTGCTCGGCCTCGGTGGTGAACTCCTGGCGGCCGCCGCTGACGGTCAGGGTGACGGCCATCCCGGCGGCCCGGGACTGGTCGACCAGCCGGGGCAGCCCGGTCAGCGAGTCCGGCTCCGGCGCGGTCTCGTCCGACATCCGCAGCACCCCGAGGATCTCGCGCAGCTCGTTCAGCGCCTGCCGGCCGACCTCGCCCATCAGCTTGGCGCTCTGCGCCGCCTTCTGCGGGTCCTTGGCCACGATCCGCTCCAGCGCCCCGGCGTGCACCACCATCAGCGACACCCGGTGCGCCACCACGTCGTGCATCTCCCTGGCGATCCTGGTCCGCTCCTCCAGCCGGGCCCGGCGGGCGCGCTCGCGGGCCTGCTCGGCCAGCAGGTCCAGCTCGGTCTCCAGGCCGTGGGCGCGGTCCTTGAGCGACTCGATCAGCCGCCGCCGCGCGCCCATGTAGAGGCCGGTCACCACCGGCGGCACGGTGAGGCCGACGGCCACCAGCACCGACAGCAGCACCTGACCCCAGAGCGGCGGCTGTTCCACCGTCGTGTCGGAGGGCGTCAGCATCTGCACCAGCATCACGGCCACCGCCTCGGCGAAGGCCAGCGCCGACAGCGCCACCACCCGACGGCGCCGGGTCGGCCACTCCCAGGTCTCCGCCAGCGTGTACAGCGACACCACCAGCAGCACCACGCCGAGCATCCCGGGCATCGCGAGCAGCGCCACCAGCAGCGGCACCGCCGGCCAGCGCCGCCGCAGCACCAGGCTGGCCCCGGCCAGCGCGCCGAACAGCGCGACCCCGACGATCGCGAGCGCCCCCAGGTGGACCCGGGGCGCCAGGAAGGCGACCGCGCTCGCCGCGCACTCCAGAGCCGCCAGCGCGGCCAGCCCGATGTCCAGGAGAGCGCTGCGGCGCCGCTCCCACCACCAGAACGACCGGTCCTGCGCGCGCTCCCCAGGCGACTTGCTCATAACCACACAGCCTAAGCGCGAACCCCCTCCCCTCCCCACCCGGTTCCGTTCCGACACCCTTTCGAGTGGCCAAGTGGTCCAGACCACATGCCGAGACTGTGATCTTGTCCGCCATCCGGCCACCTCGCGGACACCACCCCTCCCGACACCTATGCTGGTCGCGTCGGACAGCGCGGTCCGCACGCGTCACCCGCGCCACACGCGCGCGGAACTGTGGCGATGAGCCGTTGCCGAACCCCACCACCACAGGGAGCCAGCCGTGACCGCTCCGGTCCCCACCCCGGCGGACAGCCCAAGCCGTGTCGGCGCAGCCGGCGCCGATGCTGACAACACCGCCCTGCGCGCGGACATCCGCCGCCTCGGCGATCTGCTCGGCGAGACGCTGGTCCGCCAGGAGGGCCCCCAGCTCCTGGGCCTGGTCGAACAGGTCCGGCTGCTCAGCCGGACCGACGGCGAGGCCACCGCCGAGCTGCTCTCCGACATCGACCTGGAGACCGCCGCCAAGCTGGTCCGCGCCTTCTCCACCTACTTCCACCTCGCCAACGTCACCGAACAGGTGCACCGCGGCCGTGAGTTCGCCACCCGCCGGGCCCGCGAGGGCTCGCTGCTCGCCCAGACCGCCGACCAGCTGGCCGAGGCCGACCCCAAGCACCTCGCGGACACCCTGGCCCACCTGGCCGTCCGCCCGGTCTTCACGGCCCACCCCACCGAGGCCGCCCGCCGCAGCGTCCTCAACAAGCTCCGCCGGATCGGCGAACTCCTCGACCGGATCCACCGCGACCAGCTCGCCTCCGGCCTCGCCGAGGCGAACCCGGCCCGCACCTCGCCCGCCCGTACCCCGGCCACCACCCCCGACCGGGCCGCTGCGCGGCGCACCTCCCTTCAGCGCCAGGCCGACCGCCGGCTCGCCGAGGTCATCGACCTGCTCTGGCAGACCGACGAGCTGCGGATCGCCCGCCCGGAGCCCACCGACGAGGCCCGCAACGCCGTCTACTACCTGGACGAGCTCTACCGCGAGGCCGTCCCGGAAGTCCTGGAGGAGCTGCACGAGGAGCTCGCCCGGGTCGGCCTCACCCTGCCCGACGGCGTCCGCCCGCTCACCTTCGGCACCTGGATCGGCGGCGACCGCGACGGCAACCCCAACGTCACCCCGCAGGTCACCTGGGACGTCCTCAACCTCCAGCACGAGTACGGCATCAAGGACGCCCTTGCCGCCGTCGACGACCTGCGAGGCTCCCTCTCCACCTCCGAGCGGCTGGCCGGCGCCTCGGTCGAGCTGCTCGCCTCGCTCAACACCGACCTGCACCTGCTCCCCGAACTCAGCCCGCGCTACAAGCGGATGAACGCGGAGGAGCCCTACCGCCTCAAGGCCACCTGCGTCCGGCTCAAGCTGGAGAACACCCGCGAGCGGCTCGCCCACGGCACCCCGCACGTCGCCGGCCGCGACTACCTGGGCACCCGCGAGCTCATCGCCGACCTCCGGCTCGTCCAGGACTCGCTGCGCGCCCACCGCGGCGAGCTGATCGCCGACGGCCGCCTCGCCCGCGCCATCCGCACCATCGAGGCGTTCGGCCTCCAGCTCGCCACCATGGACGTCCGCGAGCACGCCGAGGCCCACCACCACGCGCTCGGCCAGCTCTTCGACCGCCTCGGCGAGGAGGCCTGGCGCTACGCCGACATGCCCCGCGAGTACCGGCAGAAGCTGCTCGCCAAGGAGCTCCGCTCGCGCCGGCCCCTCGCCCCCACCCCGGCCCCGCTGGACGCCGCCGGCACCAAGACCCTCGGCGTCTTCAACACCATCCGCGAGGGCTTCGAGCGGTTCGGCGACGAGATCGTCGAGAGCTACATCATCTCGATGTGCCAGGGCGCCGACGACGTCTTCGCCGCCACCGTCCTCGCCCGCGAGGCCGGCCTGATCGACCTGCACGCCGGCATCGCCACGATCGGCATCGTCCCGCTGCTGGAGACCACCGACGAACTCCAGGAGGCCGACCGCATCCTGGACGAGATGCTCTCCGACCCCTCCTACCGGCTGCTCGTCTCGCTCCGCGGCGACGTCCAGGAGGTCATGCTCGGCTACTCCGACTCCTCCAAGTTCGGCGGCATCACCACCTCCCAGTGGGAGATCCACCGCGCCCAGCGCCGGCTGCGCGACGTCGCCCACCGCTACGGCATCCGGCTGCGCCTCTTCCACGGCCGCGGCGGCACCGTCGGCCGCGGCGGCGGCCCCTCGCACGAGGCCATCCTGGCCCAGCCCTGGGGCACCCTGGAGGGCGAGATCAAGGTCACCGAGCAGGGCGAGGTCATCTCCGACAAGTACCTGCTGCCCTCGCTGGCCCGGGAGAACCTCGAACTGACCATCTCGGCCACCCTCTCCGCCTCCGCGCTGCACACCGCCCCGCGCCAGGCCCCCGAGGAGCTGGCCCGCTGGGACGCCGCGATGGACCAGGTCTCCGAGGCCGCCCACACCGCGTACCGGGCCCTGGTCGAGCAGGAGGACCTGCCGAAGTACTTCTTCGCCGCCACCCCGGTCGACCAGCTCGCCTCGCTGCACCTGGGCTCCCGCCCGTCCCGCCGCCCCGACTCCGGCGCCGGCCTGGACGGCCTGCGGGCCATCCCGTGGGTGTTCGGCTGGACCCAGTCCCGCCAGATCGTCCCCGGCTGGTACGGCGTCGGCTCCGGCCTCGCCGCCGCCCGCGAAGCCGGCCTCGGCGACGTGCTGGACGAGATGTACGGCCAGTGGCACTTCTTCCAGAACTTCCTGTCCAACGTCGCCATGACGCTGGCCAAGACCGACCTGCGGATCGCCCGCCACTACGTCGAGCAGCTGGTGCCGGCCGAGCTGCACCACATCTTCGACCAGATCACCGCCGAGCACGACCGCACCCTGCGCGAGGTGCTCCGGCTCACCGGCGAGACCGAGCTGCTGGAGCACAACCCGGTGCTCAAGCAGACCTTCACCGTCCGCGACGCCTACCTCGACCCGATCTCCTACCTCCAGGTGGCGCTGCTGCGCCGCCAGCGCGAGGAGGCCGCCACCGGCCGGCACGAGGACCCGCTGCGCGCCCGCGCGCTGCTGCTGACCGTCAACGGCATCGCCGCCGGCCTGCGCAACACCGGCTGATCCCGGCCGCCGCACGCAGAAGGGGCCGGCGGCGGGCAACACGCCCGCCGCCGGCCCCTTCGGCATCTCAGGACGAGGACGCACCGGCCGACGGCAACGGATGAAATTCGTTCGGAACAAAGGAGCGGGGCCGGTGCCCGGACCTCCGGACACCGGCCCCGCCGGGCACCTCGTGCGTCACTCCCCCAGATCGCCCGCGCGCCGGCGCTTCACCCACAGGGCCGCGCCGCCCGCCGCCACGACCAGGCCGCCGCCGACGGCCAGCAGGCCCGCGTCACCGCCGACCGAGCCACCCAGCACCGGGCTGAACTGCGCCGCCGCGGGTTCCGAGGACACCACGCCCGGATCGGGATCCGCCACCGACTCGGCGTGCGCCACGCCGCCGCCGGAGAGCAGCACCCCGGCCGCTCCCAGCGCACCGGCCGTACCCACTCGTCGTCCGAGCTGCTTCAGCCTGACCACCCGGACCCGGCGAAGGCGCCGGACCGGCCGAAAACTCCGCATCGAGAACTCCCCAGGACCCGTTCGCGTACTGGCCCGACGCTATCGGATCCCGCACGTGATTCTCACGCCCGTTCAGGTTTGGAGGGCCAAGCGTTGTACGACCGTTGCGTACCCACCGGGTTTCTGACGATCGGTCACCGACTCAGGAGTTGTACGTCCCCTGGGCCCGCTCCAGACCCTCCGTCAGCAGCGCCTCCACCGCGTCCGCCGACCGGTCCACGAACCAGTCCAGCTCCTTGCGCTCGGCGCCGGAGAAGTCCTTCAGGACGAAGTCCGCGACCTCCATCCGGCCCGGCGGGCGGCCGATCCCGCAGCGCACCCGGTGGTAGTCCGGGCCCAGCGACTTGGTGATCGACTTCAGCCCGTTGTGGCCGTTGTCCCCGCCGCCCAGCTTCAGCCGCAGCGTCGCGTAGTCGATGTCCAGCTCGTCGTGGACCGCCACCAGGGCCGAGGCCGGCGCCTTGTAGAAGTCCCGCAGCGCCGTCACCGGGCCGCCGGAGAGGTTCATGAACGACATCGGCTTGGCCAGCACCACCCGCCGGCCCGCCAGCCGGCCCTCGGCGACCTGGGCCCGGCTCTTGTGCGCCTTGAACTTCGCGCCCATCCGCTGCGCCAGCAGGTCCACCACCATGAACCCGATGTTGTGCCGGTTCCGGGCGTACTGCTCGCCCGGGTTGCCCAGCCCCACCACCAGCCAGGGCCCCTCGTACACGTCGTCGCTCATGCGCCCGCCTCGCTCCGCTCCGCGAGGGCATTCGCCCACGCGCGCCTCTCGATGGTTCGCTCGCTCCGCTCGCTCATCCCACCGCTCCTCGTGGTCATGTTCACCGTCATCATCCCGGACATGCCGCTGCCCCGGCCGCTCCAGCACGGGAGCGACCGGGGCAGCGGTCAGGCTGTGCGAGAGGCTCAGGCCTCGGCGCCGGCCTCGGCGGCCTCGGCAGCCTCGGCGTCCGCGTCGGCCTGCGACGCCTGGGCGCCGATGACCTGCAGCACGACGGTGTCGGCCTCGACGGCCAGCGTGGTGCCCTTGGGCAGCTCGATGTCACCGGCGGTGATCGAGGCACCGGCCTCCAGGCCCTCGACCGAGACGGTCACGGACTCGGGCAGGTGGGTGGCCTCGGCCTCGATCGGCAGGGCGTTGAGGACGTGCTCCAGCAGGTTGCCGCCGGGGGCCAGCTCGCCCTCGGTGTGCACCGGGATCTCGACGGTGACCTTCTCGCCGCGCTTCACGAGCAGCAGGTCGACGTGCTCGATGGTGCGCTTGATGGCCTCACGCTGGACGGCCTTCGGCAGGACGTACTCGTCCTTGCCCTCGATCGGGACGACCAGCAGGGCGTTCGGGGTCTTGAGGGCCATCATCAGGTCGTGGCTCGGCAGGTTCAGGTGAACCGGGGCGTGGCCGTGGCCGTAGACGACACCGGGGACGAAGCCGGCACGGCGGGCGCGACGGGCGGCACCCTTGCCGAACTCGGAACGGGTCTCAGCGGCAAGGCGGATCTCGGACACGACTGCACTCCTCGTGAAAAATGGCGCGGGGGTGCAGGCAACGCGAAAAACCGCCGGGACCACACCCTCAGTACGTTCGGGGGTCACTCGGCGGCGTACGACCTCTGCCGACAGCCGAAAATCCGGCACCGGCAGCGCGTCGATCACGGAGCGAGCACCCGTCAAGCAGGCACACGGCATCCCTCGCCGAGCAGTTTCACGAGTCTAACCGCACTGGTGGCCTCTCGCGAAATCGGCGGCGGCCCCGGCCCTTCCGGGACCGGGGCCGCCTGCGCGGGGCTTCGTCAGTGCACGCCCTCGAAGAGGCTGGTGACCGAGCCGTCCTCGAACACCTCGCGGATCGCGGCCGCGATCGACGGGGCGATCGACAGCGTGGTGATCTTGTCGAGCTGCAGCTCGGCCGGGGTCGGCAGCGTGTTGGTGAACACGAACTCGCTGACCCGGGAGTTCTTCAGGCGGTCGGCCGCCGGGCCGGAGAGCACGCCGTGGGTGGCGGCCACGATGACGTCCGCCGCGCCGTTCTCGAACAGCGCGTCGGCCGCGGCGCAGATGGTGCCCGCGGTGTCGATCATGTCGTCGACCAGGACGCAGACCCGGCCCTTGACGTCACCGACCACCTCGGCGGAGAGGATGGTGTTGGCCTGCGTCATGTCGCGGCGCTTGTGGATGATCGCCAGCGGCGCACCCAGGCGGTCCGACCACTGGTCGGCGACCTTCACCCGGCCGGCGTCCGGCGAGACGATGGTCAGCCGGTCGCGGTCGACCTTCTCGCCCAGGTAGTCCGCCAGCAGCGGCAGCGCGAACAGGTGGTCGACCGGGCCGTCGAAGAAGCCCTGGATCTGCGCGGTGTGCAGGTCCACCGCCATCAGGCGGTCGGCACCGGCCTGCCGCAGCAGGTCCGCGATCAGGCGGGCCGAGATCGGCTCGCGGCCCAGGTGCTTCTTGTCCTGGCGGGCGTAGCCGTAGAACGGCAGGATCGCGGTGATGCTCCGGGCCGAGGCCCGCTTCAGAGCATCGATCATGATCAGCTGTTCCATGATCCACTGGTTGATGGGAGCCGTGTGGCTCTGCATCACGAAGCAGTCCGCACCGCGGGCCGAATCCAGGAAGCGGACGTAGATCTCTCCGTTGGCGAAGTCCAGGGCCTTGGTCGGAACCAGCTCGGTCCCGAGCGACTCGGCCACCTCCCTCGCCAGCTCAGGGTGGGCACGGCCGGAGAAGAGCTTCAGTTTCTTCTCACCCGACGTCGTGATCCCGCTCACTGCACCGTCTCCTCGCGTTGCTGACGCTGAACCCGTCCGCACCGCAGGCAGGCGCGAGCCCGCTGGCGATAGGGGTCGGGGGAATGTCGGTACGCCTGGACACGGGCGGTAAGCCCAGTGGCGCACGTATGTCCCCAAGGTTACGCGCCCGCGCAGAAACCGTCCGCCCCGGGACCGCCCCTCGGACTCCCGCCCCGCCCCGTCAGGCCTCCGCAGCCTCTTCCGACGCGGCAGCCGCGGCCTGGGCCGATGTGGTCCCGGGGCGCTTGCGCTCCACCCAGCCCGCGATGTTGCGCTGCTGCGCCCGGGCCACGCCCAGTGCGCCGGGCGGCACGTCCGAGGAGATCACCGAGCCGGCCGCGGTGTAGGCGCCATCACCGACGGTGACCGGAGCGATGAACATGTTGTCGGATCCGGTCCGGCAGTGCGCCCCGATCACGGTGCGGTGCTTGTTCACCCCGTCGTAGTTCACCGTGACGGAGGCCGCACCGACGTTGGTGCCCTCACCGATGGTGGCGTCGCCGATGTAGGAGAGGTGCGGCACCTTGGCGCCCTCGCCCAGCTCCGAGTTCTTCACCTCGACGTAGGTGCCGACCTTCGCCTTGCGGGCCAGCTTCGCCCCCGGCCGCAGGTAGGCGTACGGGCCGGCGGTGGCGAGGTCGCCCACCTCGGCGCGGTCCGCCGTGGTGTTGCTCACACGGGCGCCGGCGCCGATCCGGGTGTCCTTCAGGGTCGAGTTCGGGCCCACCTCGCAGCCCTCGCCCAGGTGGGTGAGGCCCTGCAGCTGGGTGCCCGGCAGCACCACCGCGTCCGGCTCGTACGACACCTGCACGTCGATCCAGGTGGTCGCCGGGTCCACCACGGTGACGCCCGCGCGCATCGCCCGCTCCAGCAGGCGGTCGTTCAGCAGCCGCCGGGCCTGCGCCAGCTGCACCCGGTCGTTGATGCCCAGGATGTCCCGGTAGTCCGCGGCCACCACGGCGCCGACCCGGTGGCCCGCGGTCCGCAGGATCTCCAGGGTGTCGGTGAGGTACTCCTCGCCCTGCACGTTGTCGGTGGTCACCCGGGAGAGCGCCTCGGCCAGCAGCTTGGCGTCGAAGGCGAAGACCCCGGAGTTGATCTCGGCGATCGCCCGCTGGGCGTCCGAGGCGTCCTTCTCCTCGACGATCGCCGCGACCGCGCCGTCCGCCCCGTCCCGCAGGATCCGGCCGTAGCCGAACGGGTCCGGCACCACGGCCGTCAGCACGGTGACGCCGTTGCCCTGCTCGGCGTGGGCCCCGGCGAGCGCGGCCAGCGTCGCCCCGGTCAGCAGCGGCGCGTCCCCGGTGGTGACGATCACCGTGCCGTCCAGCTCCACCCCGTCCGCGGCCAGCGCCTCCAGCGCCGTCCGCACGGCGTGCCCGGTGCCCTTCTGCTCCTCCTGCACCACGGCCCGCGCCGCCGGGTGGTGCGCCGCCAGGTGCTCCTGCACCTTCTCGCGCATGTGCCCGACCACCACGACCAGCTGCTGCGGAGTCAACTCCTCGGCCGCCGCCACCGCATGACCCACCAGTGACCGCCCGCACACCTCGTGCAGCACCTTGGGCAGGCTGTTCGACTTCATCCGGGTCCCGCCACCGGCGGCAAGCACGACAACGGCGGCAGGCGAATTGGCACTCACGGGTGGAGGCTCCTCAGTCGGTTCACAGAGAGGGCAGTGCAGCCCGGCCAGGACACAGGCCGGTCGCCTTCGCACAGTCCGCCGAGCAGCCCCGACAATACCGGCGGTCGGGTGAAAGGCCCGAAAATCGGGCGCCCGTTGGCTCCGCCGCTAGGATTCGAACCCAGACAAAGGCCTCCAAAGGGCCCTGTGCTGCCATTACACCACGGCGGATCGATCATCAACTCGCAGCGCCCCGGGCGCTGCGACACAGACTACGGGTTGCGGCCGCGGACCTCCACCACCATTGCGCCCCCGTTGCGCGACCGGCCCCGCCCGCACGGATCCGGGCCCCCGCCCGCCCAGTCGGGTGAATTCACTCAAGTGACCCCGGCGGCGTATTCCCCGGACAACCGGGCACAACCTACGATGCCGTAGGTTACGCCAACGTAGCCTCCGCCCCCTCCCCCAAGGGACGCCCATGACCATCCAGGCCGGCGAGGCGCGCGCCGACACCGCGCACTCCATCGATCCCGCCCCGACGCAGTTGTCCGCCACCCGTGGCGGCGAGAAGCAGGGGCTCGCCGAGCGGGTCGCGCTCGGGCTGTTCATCGCCGTACCGTTCGCCGCGCTGCTGGCCGCCGTTCCGGCGGCCTGGGGGTGGGGGCTGGGGTGGACGGACCTCGCGATCGCCGCCGCCATGTACTTCCTCACCTGCCACGGCATCACGGTCGGCTACCACCGCTACTTCACCCACGGCGCCTTCAAGGCCAACCGGGCCCTGCGGGTCGCCCTCGCCATCGCCGGGTCGCTGGCGATCGAGGGGCCGCTGGTGCGCTGGGTGGCCGACCACCGCAAGCACCACCGGTACAGCGACAAGGACGGCGACCCGCACTCGCCCTGGCGCTACGGCGAGACCGTCCCGGCGCTGCTCAAGGGCCTCTGGTGGGCGCACATGGGGTGGCTCTTCGACGAGGAGCAGACCCCGCAGCTGAAGTACGCGCCCGACCTGGTGCGCGACCCGGCCATAAGAGCGGTCTCCCGGCTGTTCTGGCTCTGGACGACGCTCTCGATGCTGCTGCCGCCGCTGGTCGGCGGGCTGGTCACGCTCTCCTGGCAGGGCGCGCTCTCCGCGTTCTTCTGGGGCTCGCTGGTCCGGGTGGCACTGCTGCACCACGTCACCTGGTCGATCAACTCGATCTGCCACGCGGTGGGCGCGCACCCGTTCCGCTCCCGCGACCGCTCCGGCAACGTCTGGTGGCTGGCCGTGCTCTCCTGCGGCGAGTCCTGGCACAACCTGCACCACGCGGACCCGACCTCGGCCCGGCACGGTGTGCTGCGCGGACAGATCGACTCCTCGGCCCGGCTGATCCGCTGGTTCGAGCTGGCCGGCTGGGCCCGGGACGTCCGCTGGCCGGACGCACAGCGGATCGCCGCCCGCCGCGCCGCATGAGGGCGCACCTGCAGCATGATGTAGGGGTGAACGGGAGCAGCGCAGACAGCACAGGCGGCCACGAGAGCGCGCGGACGGAGGCCGTGCCCGATGCGGCGCAGACCCGTCCGCGTGCGGCCGCCCCGGCGGGTGCGGCTGCGCCGGCGGGCCGCCGCCGGGCCGGCCGGGTGCGGATGACCGGGAAGCAACGGCGGGAGCAACTGCTGGAGATCGGCCGGTCGGTGTTCGCCGAGCGCGGCTACGACGGCACGTCGGTGGAGGAGATCGCCGAACGGGCCGGGGTGTCCAAGCCGGTGGTGTACGAGCACTTCGGGGGCAAGGAGGGGCTGTACGCGGTGGTGGTGGACCGCGAGATGCAGCTGCTGCTGGACATGGTGACGGGGGCGCTGACCGGCGGGCACTCGCGGGAGCTGCTGGAGCAGGCGGCGTTCGCGCTCATGGACTACATCGACACGTCGACGGACGGTTTCAAGATCCTCGTCCGGGACTCCCCGGTGGCCCAGTCGACCGGCACCTTCGCCTCGCTGATCAGCGACATCGCGACGCAGGTGGAGGACATCCTGGGCCTGGAGTTCAAGGCGCGGGGCTTCGACGCGCGCCTGGCCCCGATGTACTCGCAGATGCTGGTGGGGATGGTCGCGCTGACCGGCCAGTGGTGGCTGGAGGTGCGCAAGCCGCAGAAGGCCGAGGTGGCCGCCCACCTGGTCAACCTGGCCTGGCACGGCCTGGAGGGGATGGAGCGGCACCCGAAGCTGGTCGGCGAGCGGAAGGCCTAACGCCTGGCCCCGACGGCGAAGATCCGCCGGAACGGGAACACGGTGCCGTGCGGTCCGGCCGGGTAGGCCTCGCGGAGCAGGGCGCCGTACTCGGCGAGGAAGGCCTCGCGGTCGGCTGGGTCGGTGAGCCGGGTGAGGACGGGCCGCAGCGCGGTGCCCTTGACCCACTCCAGTACCGGGTCGGGGCCGGTGAGCAGGGTGCTGTAGGTCGTCTCCCAGACGTCGGCGGTGCAGCCGGCGTCGGCGAGGGCCTGGAGGTACTCGCCCGGCCGGTGGACGCCGGCCCGGGTGGCGTCGTCGCCGACGGCCTCGCGCCAGCGGGTGCTGCGGCGCAGTTCGGCGAGCACGGTGTGGCTGGGCGAGTCGAAGTTGCCGGGCACCTGGAAGGCGATCACCCCGCCGGGTTCGAGCGCCGCGGCCCAGCGCGGCAGCAGTCCGAGGTGACCCGGGAGCCACTGCAGGGTCGCGTTGGAGACGATCAGGTCCGGCGCCGCCTCGGCCGGGTCGTACGTGCCCGCGTCGGCGAGCAGGTAGTCGGCGGTGGGCTCGCCGGTGGCGCGGGCGGTGGCGAGCATCTCGGCGGAGTTGTCGATGCCGGTGATCCGGGCCTCGGGCCAGCGCTCGCGCAGGACGGCGGTGGAGTTGCCGGGGCCGCAGCCGATGTCGAGGACGGTGGCGGCGGGCTGGTGCGGGACACCGGGGACGCGGGCGAGCAGGTCGCGCAGCGGGCGGGTCCGTTCGTCAGCGAAGCGCAGGTACTGCTCCGGGTCCCAGACGGGGGTGGTCATGACGGGCCTCACAAGTATCTCGACGTCAAGATATCCAGTGCGGCTTCCACATTACATTTCTCGACGTCAAGAGACTTCACATCGACACATCCCCCGATACACTGATCGTCATGGAGGACGAGGTCGACCGCCTGGTCGCAGCATGGCGCCGAGAGCGCCCCGACCTCGACGTGGAACCACTTGAGGTGCTCAGCCGGGTCAGCCGTCTCGCCCGGCACCTCGACCGCGCCCGCCGGACGGCCTTCGCCGAGCACGGCCTGGAGCCCTGGGAGTTCGACGTGCTGACCGCCCTTCGGCGGGCCGGCTCCCCGTACCAGCTCTCCCCCGGTCAGTTGCTCACCCAGACCCTGGTCACCTCCGGCACGATGACCAACCGGATCGACCGGCTCACCGGCAAGGGCCTGGTCAAGCGCCTGCCCGACCCGGACGACCGGCGCGGTGTGCTGGTCCGGCTCACCGAGGACGGCCGCGACCGCGCCGACCAGGCGCTCGCCGGGCTGCTCGCGCACGAGCGCGAGCTGCTCGCCCAGCTCACCGGCGCCCAGCAGGGCGAGCTCGCCGGGCTGCTGCGGCAGCTGGTCGCCCCCTTCGACAACATCCCTGGCTGAGCCGCAGGGCCCTACGGCGCTCCTAGAACCCGTCCGGGTAGGGGGCGCTGAGCGCGGGCACCGGCGCCGGCTCCGCCTCCGCGGTCCGGTAGCCCGGCAGCAGCTCCGCCAGGCGGCGCCGCACCTCCTCGTCGCTGTTGCCCGCCGCCGCCTCGTACAGACCGGTCAGCCCGCCCGCCAGGTCCTCCGGGCCGGCGGCGGACTCGGCCACCGTGGCGTAGATCCGGGCGTGCGCGGTGGGCAGCCGTTCCTCGCCCTCCGAGAAGAGCGCCTCGTTCAGCTTCTCCCCGGCCCGCAGGCCGGTGTAGCGGATCTCCACCTCGTCCCGGCCGAGCTGCACCTGCTCGGCGAAGTTGTGCACCAGGTCGACGATGCGCACCGGGTCACCCATGTCCAGCACGAACACCTCGCCGCCGTGCGCCATCCGGCCGGCTTCCAGCACCAGCCCGACGGCCTCCTCGATGGTCATGAAGAAGCGCGTCACGTCCGGGTGGGTGATGGTCACCGGGCTACCGCTGCGCAGCTGCTCGGCCAGCACCGAGAGCAGCGAGCCGCGCGAGCCCAGCACGTTGCCGAAGCGGACCGCCGAGAACACCCCCGTGCCGAGGTTCCGCGCGTCCCGGGCGTTGGCCTGCACGATCAGCTCGGCCAGCCGCTTGCTGGCGCCGAGCACGGACGTCGGGTCGGCCGCCTTGTCGGTGGAGATCAGGACGAACCGCTCGACGCCGGTGGCCAGCGCGGCCTCCACCAGGTGGTCGGTGCCCAGCACGTTGGACTTGACCGCCTCGCTGGGGTGACGCTCCAACAGCGGCAGGTGCTTGTGGGCGGCGGCGTGGAAGACCACCTCGGGCTTGAGGTCACGGAAGATCTGCTGGATCCGCGGGCGGTCCCGGATGTCGGCGATCACCAGCGAGTCGTCGGTGAGCAGCGCCTCGCCCCAGATCTCCAGCTGGAGCCGGTGCAGGTTGGACTCGTCGTGGTCCAGCATGTAGAGCGCGCTCGGGTTGAACGCGTGGACCTGGCGGCAGAGTTCACTGCCGATCGAGCCGCCGGCGCCGGTCACCAGCACCCGCCGGCCCTCGATCACGTCCCGGACGTCGGCGGAGACCACATGCACCTCGTGCCGGCCGATCAGCCGGTTGACGTCGAGGCTGCGCATGTCCGAGCCGACCACCTCGCGGCGCAGTGCGGCCAGGAAGGACGGCAGGTAGCGCACGGCGGCACCGGCCGCCGCGGCGGCGGTGGCCAGGGCGCGGACGCGCTGCGGGGCGAGGCCGGGGATGGCCAGCGCGACCACCTGGGCGTGGTGCCGGACGGCCAGTCCGGTGAGCTCGGCGAGGGTGCCGAGGACGGGGACGCCGTCCACGGACCGGCCGGCCTTGGCCGGGTCGTCGTCGAGCAGGCCAATCGGGGCGAGGCCGAAGTCGGGCGTCCGGCCGAGGTCCCGGACCAGGGCGGTGCCGGCCGCGCCGGCGCCGACCACCAGGGTGCGCAGGCCCGTCGGCGGTGCGCCCCGACCCGCTCCCGGGCTGTCCTGGGCTGTGTGCGGGCGTGCGGAAGTGCTGTGCGGCGACATCTGTCCTCCGGTTTTCCCTGACCTGACGGAACTGAGCCGGTACCTGGGTGCTACGGGCGGATCAGCCGGCGCCGGGAGCTCTGGTCGTGGCGACGGACGGCGTGGCTGCGGGCGCGGCCGGTTCGGACGGGCTGATGCCCGCCCGGCGCGCGACCGCGACGGCGGCCAGGGTGGAGTGCACCCCGAGCTTGCCGAGGACGTTCTGCATGTGGGTGCGCACGGTGTGCGGGGAGAGGTAGAGGCGCTCGGCGACGGCCTGCCGGCCGAAGCCGGCGACCATACAGCGCAGGATCTGCTTCTCGCGGGGGGTGAGCGTGTCGACCAGGCGCTCGCTCTCGGTGCGGTCCCGCCGGGCGGTGGTGAACTCCCGGATGACGCCGGTGAGCAGCGCGGGCGGCAGGTGTGTCTCGTCGCGCAGGACGCCGCGGACCACGGCCAGCAGGCGGGCCAGTGAACTCTCCTTGGCCACCCAGCCGGTGGCGCCGGCGTGCAGCGCGCGGGCGGCGCGGTGGGCGTCGTCGGCGGTGGCCAGGACGACCGCCCGCAGCGCGGGGTGGTTGCGGCGGACCCGGGCGAGCAGGGTGATGCCGTCGGGGGCCGGTGCGGCGCCGTGCTGCGGCCCGGCCGGGTGCGCGGGTGCCGGGTGTGTGGCTGCCGGGTGCAGGACTGACGGGTGTGTGGCCGACGGGTACGGAGCCGCTGCGGGCGGGGCCTGCGCAGGAACGGCACCCGGGACGGGAGCCGTGGCCGGTCGGCGGGGTGCGGGCACGATGGCCGGCGGGCGGCGGCGGACGGCGTCCAGCGGGTCGGCGGCCGGCCGAGCCGGCCTGCGGGCCCCCGCGGCGGAGTCGGCACCGAGGTCGGCGTCGATCAGGATCACGTCGAAGGCGCGGCCCTCGACGGCGGCGCGTTCCAGCGCGCGCTCGGCGGCGGCCGCACTGCCGGCCGCGCCGACCTCCACATCGGGCTCGGCGGCGAGCGCCGCGGCCAGCGCCTCGGCGAAGATCCGGTGGTCGTCGACCACCAGGACGCGGATCCGCCCCATCGTCACTCCCCCCTGCTCAGGCCGGGCCGGGCCCGGGGCGACAACCCGGCCCACCACCTTGACCTGGGCACTCGTCCGCCGCCCACCCCCCGGTTGCCGGGAGGACCTAAGGCGCCGACCCCCACCGGTACCGAAATCAGCGTACGGGGTGGGGGGCGGCTCGGTGGGGGTTTGGTGAAGTTTCGTCAGGAGGTGCGTACTTGGCGCGACTTGGTGCTCTCGGCGCCGCCGTCCGGGGCCCGGCGGGAGAGCAGCAGCGCGGGCAGCAGGGCGAGCGCGAGCAGGGCGACGGCCCAGCCGTAGGTGTCCCGGAAGGCGTCCGCGAGGCCGGGGGCGAGCGCGGCCCGCGCGGCACCGTCCAGGGCGTGCACGGCGGCCAGGCCCCCGCCCGCCTCCCCGCCACCGACCGCGGCGGGCAGCCGGTCGGCCATCGCCCCGGTGAGCAGGAGGGACATCAGGGCGGTGCCGACCGAACCGGAGACCTGCTGGACGATGGTGACCAGGGTGGTGGCGGCCGGGACCTCGGCCGGGGCGACGCTGCGGGTGGCGGCCGCCATGGCCGGCATCAGCGTCATGCCGATGCCCGTCCCCGTCACCACCAGGGCGGCGATCAGGTGCCAGTACGGGGTGTCGGCGCCGACCTGGACGGTGAACCCGAGGAAGCCGGCGGCGGCCACGGCGGTGCCGGCGAGCACGATCCGACCGGGGGCGAAGCGGTCGGAGAGCCGGCCGGAGAGCTGCATGGTGATGCCGGTGGCGAGGGCCTGCGGGATGCCGAGCAGGCCGACGTCGGTGGCGCTCTGGCCGCGCACCAGCTGGTAGTAGAGCGGCAGCAGCAGCATCGAGCCGAAGTAGCCGCAGCCGAACAGGGCGATGGTGGCGGCGGGCCCGGCGAAGGCGCGCCGGCCCAGCAGCCGCAGGTCGATCAGCGGCTCGCCCGTGGTCAGCGCCCGGGCGACGAACCCGGCGACGAGGGCCGCGCCGGCCAGGGTGGGCAGCAGGCTGCCGGCGGCGCCGGGGTGTCCGTGCTCGGCGCCCAGGCCGTAGATCAGCGCGGCCAGGCCGGGGGAGAGCATCAGCAGGCCGGGCAGGTCCAGCCGGCGCCGGGCGGCACCGCCGCCGTCGCGGGGCAGCAGCCGGGCGGCGAGGGCGAGGGCCAGCGCGCCGATCGGCAGGTTGACCAGGAAGACCCAGCGCCAGGAGGCCTCGTCGACCAGCCAGCCGCCGAGGACCGGACCGGCCAGCGGGCCGATCAGGACGGGGATGCCGAGCACGCTCATGGTGCGGCCGGTGCGGGCCGGGTCGGAGGCGCGGACCAGGACGGTCATCCCGACCGGCATCACCATTCCGCCGCCCAGGCCCTGAAGCACCCGGAAGGCGATCAGCGAGGGGGCGTCCCAGGCGGCGCCGGCCAGCACCGAGCCGAGCACGAACAGGGAGAGGGCGGTCAGGTAGAGGTGGCGGGTGCCGAACCGTCCGATCGCCCAGGCGGTGACCGGTGTGACGGTGGCGAGCGCCAGGGTGTAGCCGGTGGCGACCCACTGGATCGTGGCCAGCGGGGCGTGGAAGTCCCCCGCGAGGCGATTGAGGGCGACGTTGACGATCGTGGTGTCGAGGACGGTCATCAGCGAGCCGAGGACGACGACGGCGGCGACGGCCGCGGTGCGCGGGCCGGGTGCGGCGGCTTCCGGCCTGCCGGCCCGCGCGGTGGTGGCCGGCGCGGTGGTGGTGCTCATCTTCGTTCCCCCCGGCCGCGGTTCAGACGCCGTAGGGGCGGGCGGTGCGGGCGTCCCGGAGCGCGTGCGCCCACCAGGTGAGCTGGTCGAGCATGCCCTTGGTGGCACCGTTCGGGATGGTCGGGTCGACCGGGTCGCCGTCCTGGCCGAAGAGGCCCCAGACGTTGTGGAAGCTGACGCTGTCCCGGACGGTCACGGCGTGCAGTTCGGCGAAGACCAGCCGGAGCTGCTCGACCGCGCGCAGCCCGCCGCCGAGGCCGCCGTAGGAGACGAAGCCGACCGGCTTGGCCCGCCACTCGGCGCCGTGCAGGTCGATCGCGTTCTTGAGGGCGGCCGGGAAGCTGTGGTTGTACTCCGGGGTGATCACCACGAAGGCGTCGGCGGCGGCCAGCCGGGGCGAGAGCGCGGCGTGCCGCTCGGCCTGCTCGGCGGTGGGCTCCTCGCCCACGTGGGCCAGCGGGTGCTCGGCCAGGTCGATGACGTCGAGGTCGAGGTCGGCGCGCTGCCCGGCGGTGCGGACGAACCAGTCGGCGACGGTGGGCGCGAAGCGGCCCTGGCGGGTGCTCGCGATGATGACGGCGAGGCGGAACGGGGTCGCGGACATGGCTGTCTCCAGGGATGCGCTGCTGTTGGCCACCGCCCGTTCGGACGGCACATCAGGTAAAGTACAACGTGTATGGCAACAAGTACAACGGTGACTGCAACTTTTCGAAGGAACCTCAATGAAGGAGCCTCAGTGACCAGTCGGCACGAAACGCCGGACCGGCCCCGCCGGGGGCTGGCCGAGAAGCGCCAGGCCATCACCCGGGCCGCCCGCACGGTCTTCGGCCGGGACGGCTACACCCGCGCCAGCATCGACGCCATCGCGGCGGAGGCCGGGGTGTCCACCCGCACCATCTACAACCACTTCGCGGGCAAGGAACTGCTCTTCCAGACCGTGGTCCAGGAGAGTTCGGCAGAGGTCGGCGACGCCCAGCTGGACATCATCGAGCGCCGGCTCGGGAAGGTCACCGACCTGGAGGCGGACCTCATCGCGTTCGCACTGGCCTGGGTGACCCCGCTGACCGAGTTCGCGGACCACTTCGGACTGGTCCGCCAGATCAACGCCGAGGCCCGGCACCTGCCGAAGGCCGCCCTGGACGCGTGGCAGGAGGCCGGACCGCGCCGGGTGTTCGCCGCGCTCGGGCGCCGGTTCGCCGAGCTGGCCGAGGAAGGATGGCTGGAGGCGCCCGACCCCGGGCGGGCCGCCTCGCACTTCGTGCTGCTGACCGCGACAGAGGTGACCCAGCGTTCGTACTGGGGCGCGCACCCGCTCGCCCAGCCGGAAACGGAGGAGATCGTCATCGCCGGTGTGCGGACCTTCCTGCGCGCCTATGCGGGGACCCGCCGGTGATGTCGCGCCACTGAGCACGTCAGGGCGCCGCCAGGTGCCGCAGGACCGGGCGCTTCAGGACCGGGCGTTTCACGACCGAGCGCCCCAGGACCGGGTGCTTCACAGGTGAGGCGCCGGCCCCGGCCAGGCCGGGGGCGGCGCCTCGCCAAGTCGTCCGGCCTACAGGCCGTTCTTCTCCAGGGTGAACTTCCAGGCGTCGGCCACGATGTCGTCCAGGTTCGGGCGGCGCGGCGTCCAGCCGAGCGTCTGGTGGGCGCGCTCGGCGGAGGCCACCAGCACGGCCGGGTCGCCCGCACGGCGGGCGGCGATCTGCACCGGGATCTCCCGGCCGGTGACGCGCTTGACCGACTCGATCACCTCGCGCACCGAGAAGCCGCTGCCGTTGCCCAGGTTGCAGATCAGGTGCTCGCCCGGCTTGGCCGCGTCCAGCGCCAGCAGGTGCGCGTCGGCCAGGTCCGCCACGTGGATGTAGTCGCGGATGCAGGTGCCGTCGGGGGTCGGGTAGTCGTCTCCGTACACCGCGATGTGCTCGCGCTGCCCCAGGGCGGCCTGGAAGACCAGCGGGATCAGGTGCGACTCGGGGTCGTGCCGCTCGCCGTAGGCGCCGTACGCGCCCGCCACGTTGAAGTAGCGCAGCGAGACGGCGGCCAGGCCGTGGGCGACGGCCTCGCTGGTGATCAGGTGGTCGACGGCGAGCTTGGTGGCGCCGTACGTGTTGGTCGGGGCGGTGCGGGCGGTCTCGGCGATCGGCACGACCTCCGGCTCGCCGTAGGTGGCGGCGGTGGAGGAGAAGACCAGCTTGCGCACGCCCGCCGCGCGCATCGCGCTGATCAGCTCCAGCGAGCCGGCCACGTTGTTGCGCCAGTACTTCTCCGGGTCCACCACGGACTCGCCGACCTGCGAGGAGGCGGCGAAGTGCAGCACCCCGTCGAAGGAGCCGTCCAGCACCGTGCCGGCGTCCTGGATCCGCCCCTGCACGAACTCGGCACCGGCCGGCACGCCCTCGCGGAAGCCGGTCGAGAGGTCGTCCAGGACGGTCACCTGGTGCCCCGCCTCCAGCAGGTGGGCGGCAACCACGCTGCCGACATATCCGGCGCCACCCGTGACCAGGTACTTACTCATGATGCGACCTCCAGCGGGCGATGGTCCGCCGCCTCGGCGGGCCATCGGTGACGTACGTACGGGGGCCATTCTCCCTGGCCACCGGGAGTGCTCCGGACCGCGTCCGTCCGGGCCGGCAGCCGTTCACCGGCCGTTCCGGCCGTCGTTCCCCGCCCCCGGGCCGCCGTTCCCTCCCGCTCGGGGCGGGCCCTGCTCAGCCGCGCGCCACCCGTTCGAGCAGCCCCGTCCGGGCCGCGACCGCCGCCGCCTCCAGCCGGGTCCGGGCGCCGAGCTTCATCAGCACCCGCTGGACGTGCGTCCGGGCCGTGCTGGAGGCGATCCGCATCCCGGCCGCGATCGCCGCGGTGTCCTCGCCGTCCGCGATCCGGGTCAGCACCTGGACTTCACGGCGGGTCAGCAGCCGCAGCAGCCGGACCGCCTCGTCGTCCGACTCGGCCGCCGGGCACAGCAGTTGGTCGAAGGCGCCGCACAGGACGTCCACCGCGACCGCGGCCTCCCCCGCCCGGGCCCGCGCGATGGCCCGCTCGACCACCTCGATCCGCTCGTCGCTGGGCACGTACCCGGCGGCACCCGCCGCGAACGCGGCTGCCACACCCCGCAGTTCACCGACCGGCCCGAGCACGATGACGGCCACCTCGGGCCGCTCCCGGCGGATCCGGCGCAGCCCGTCGAAGGCTCCCGGCTCGCCCGGTCCGGCCACCCCGAGCAGGCAGACCTCCGGCCGGCGCCCGGCCACCAAGTCGGCGGCGGAGCCGGCCGGCGAGCCGACCGCGAGCACCCGGTGGCCGCGCAGCTGGAGCGCGGTGGCCAGCGCCTCGGCCAGCAGCCGATGGTCGTCGACCACCACGAGTCGAACGCCCATGACGCCCTCCCGGTCGGGGTCCGGCCCGCGCCCGCACCCGGTGGGGCGGGCGGCCGATGACGCACCATCACAGCGCATTCGGGCCCGGCCCGCCAGGCCGCCTCGGCGCCGGAGCCGGCCGGGGCGTGCGAACCCGGACACGAAAAAGACCCTCGCCGTTGGGCGAGGGTCCTTCGCTTGAGCCCCCATGCGGAATCGAACCGCAGACCTTCTCCTTACCATGGAGACGCTCTACCGACTGAGCTATAGGGGCCTGATCCTTGCTGTTCTCGCTTGCTCACTCGCTCGCTCGAACAAGGAAGAGATTACACGGCCGACGGCCCGGAAGGGAAATCGACCCCGACCCCGAAACCCGGAGCCGGCCTCCACTCCTCAACCCTCGGCGTGCGCCCGGTCGAACCCCTCCCGCGCGGCCAGCATCAGGGGGGTGTGCACCTCCGTCCAGCGCCCGACGGGCGCCACCAGCGCGGCCAGCTCGCGGCCAAGCGGCAGCAGGTCGTAGACCACCCGCGGCGGCGTCTCCGGGTGGACGGTGCGCCGCACCAGCCCGTTCCGCTCCAGCGAGCGCAACGACTGGGTGAGCATCTTGCGGCTGACCCCGCCCACCGCGCGCTGCAGCTCGGAGAACCGCTGCGGACCACACCGGTCGAGGACCATCAGGATCAGCAGGGACCACTTGTCCGCCAGCTCGGCGAACACGTCCCTGCTCGGACAGAGCCGGGCGAAGACATCGCGGTCCTGGGCCTGCCCGGGCCCGGCCGTGGCCTCTTCCTTCGTCGTCATACCTCCAGGGTAGCGGCAGGTCTCCAATCCGCCCCTGGTAACTATCAGAGACCTGGTCTATATTGGAGACCGAGGCGGCCGAAAGGCCTCCCGCCTCTCTCTGCCCCCTGGTCCCGCCGTTCACCCCACCCGCTTCGCCTTTCCGTTCACCTTTTTCCGTTCGCCCTTCCGTCAGCCTTCCCGCGAGGAGCACCCGCAATGACCGCAATCCGCCCGACCGTCGCCATCGCCTACCACTCCGGCTACGGCCACACCGCCGTGATAGCCGAGGCCGTCGCCCGCGGAGCCGCCGCCACCGGAGCCGAGGTCGTCTCCGTCGCCGTCGACACCATCACCGACGAGGAGTGGGCCCGGCTCGACGCCGCGGACGCGATCATCTTCGGCTCGCCCACCTACATGGGCACCGCCTCCGGCGCCTTCCACGCCTTCGCCGAGGCCAGCAGCAAGCGCTGGTTCGGCGACGCCTGGCTGGACAAGGTCGCCGCCGGCTTCACCAACTCCGCCTCCAAGAGCGGCGACAAGGCCGGCACCCTCGGCTTCTTCCAGACCCTGGCCGCCCAGCACGGCATGAGCTGGGTCAACCTGGGCCTCAAGCCCGGCTGGAACTCCACCACCGCCACCGAGAACGACCTCAACCGCCTCGGCTTCTTCGCCGGCGCCGCCGCCTCCACCCCCTCCGACGGCGGCCCCGACACCGTGCACAAGGCCGACATCGCCACCGCCGAGCACCTCGGCGGGCGGGTCGCCAAGCACACCGCCACCCTGCTGGCCGGCCGCGCCGCCCAGGCCGTCTGACCCGGCCCCACTCCCCCGCGGGCTACGCCGCCGGATCCGCCCCCAACACGGGCGCCCGGCGGCGTCCGCCGTCCGCCCCGGCCACCGCGAGATCCGTACCGCTGGTCTCCGGCAACAGCCGCAGGCAGCCCAGCGCCACCACCCCCAGCGCCGCCAGGTACCAGCCGACCGGCTCCGCCGTGCCGTACGCCTCGGTCAGCCTGGTCGCGATCAGCGGCGTGATCGCCCCGCCCACCACCCCGCCCAGGTTGTACGTCAGCGCGGCCCCCGTGTACCGCACCCGGGTCGGGAACAGCTCCGGCAGATACGCCGCCACCGGCCCGAGCAGACAGCCCAGCACCACCATCGCGCCCGCCAGGGCCAGGAACATCAGCGGCCGGCGCACCGTCTCCAACAGCGGGAACAGCAACGGCGACCAGAGCAGCGCCAGCCCCGTCGCCCCCTGCAACGTCCGCCGCCGCCCCCACCCGTCACTGCGCCGGGCACTCCCCCAGACCGTCCCGCCCATCGCCACCCCGCCCGCCAGCAGCATCGACAGCACCAGCGTGCTCGACACCCCCAGCCCCGTCGTCGCGTACGCCAGCGCGTACGTAGTGGTCAGGTAGAACATCGCGTACCCCACGGTGATCACGCCGCAGCCGACCAGCACCGTCCGCCAGTGCCCGCGCAGCACCTCCACCACCGGAGGCCGCTCCCGCACCCGCCCGGCCTCCGCCGCGAACAGCGGCGTCTCCTCGATCCGCAGCCGCACGAACAGCCCCACCGCCACCATCGCCAGCGACGCCAGGAACGGCACCCGCCAGCCCCACCCGTGGAACGCCCGCTCGTCCAGGGCCAGTTGCAGCACCAGGAACACCCCGTTCGCCAGCACGAACCCGATCGTCGGCCCGAGCTGCAGAAACGCCCCGTACCGCCCGCGCCGCCCGGCCGGCGCGTTCTCCGCGATCAGCAGCGCCGCACCGCCCCACTCCCCGCCCAGCCCGATCCCCTGGCAGACCCGCAGCACCACCAGCACCGCCGGCGACCACCACCCCCACACCCCGTACCCCGGCAGCACCCCCACCGCCGCGGTCGACAACCCCATCAACAGCAGCGACACCACCAGCGTCGCCTTCCGCCCCAACCGGTCCCCGAAGTGACCGAACACCACCGCCCCCAGCGGCCGCGCCAGAAACGCCACCGCGTACACCGAGAACGACGCCAACAGCGCCCCCACGGTGCCCAGTCCGGGAAAGAACACCGGCCCGAAGACCAGCGCGGCCGCCGTCCCGTAGATGAAGAAGTCGTAGAACTCGATCGCCGTACCGATCAGCGCCGCCGCCGCGGCCCTCCGCAACTGCGCCGCCCGCCGGGCGTCCTGCGTATCCATACCGCCACCCTGGCGACCCGCTCACTCCCACAACAGCACCCACCCGAGTGACGCCCGCGCACGGCCCACCCCCGCGCCCCTCGACGCCCGCCCCGCGCCCCTCCGCTCCGGCACTCCCCAGAAACGCCACCGCCCGGCCGCCGGGATGAACCCAGCGGCCGGGCAGCTGTCTCGGCCTTCGACTACCGCGCGTACGGATTGTCGCTCGGCGGAGCCGGCGGCTCGTACGACGGCGGCGCGGGCGGCGACGGAACACCGGGCCCGGTCTGCTGCGGCATCTGCGGCGGCACGACCGCGGCCGGCCGGGAGCCCGCCGCCCGCCTCCGCAGCACGAAGAACACCACACCCGCCACCAGCACCAGTCCACCGACCACCGCCGCCACGACGGGCAGGGAGCTACCGGAGCCGGAGTCCTTCGCCGCCGCGGGCTGCGCAGCCGGCACGCCGGCCGGGGTACCGCCCCCGGTCGGCGGCGCGGTCGCGGCGGCCGGCGCCGACGAGGTGGCCGGGGATGACGCCGCCGCGGACGGCGACGCGGAAGGCGGTGCGGAAGACGACGCGGAAGGGGCCTCGGCCGGCTTCTCCGGAATCGGGTTCACATTCGCCGGGCCGGGGTCGCCGGGAGTGGTCAGCGCGATCCGCGGCCGAACAGCCCCGTAACCGACATTGTCAGCCCGAACTGACCCATCGCTCGGCTTTCCGGCTGAGCTGATAAGCACACGCAGTACCTGATTGGCGGTCCAATCCGGGTGCACAGACCAGACCAACGCCGCCGAGGCGGAGACCAACGCAGTCGCGTCCGACGTGCCGTGACTGTCGCAGTAGCCGGTCTGTCCCGTGCAGGCCTCGACCATCTCCATACCGGGCGCAACAAGATCAACCTGCCGTCCCCGCTCGGACTCCGAGGTCACTTCCCCGTTGCGGTCGACCGCCCCGACCCCGACGACATTGGGCAGACCGCCGGGGTACTCGACCGGATTGCCCTGCTGGGCCGAGTTTCCGACGCTGGAGATCACCAACGAACCCTTTGCGGTTGCATTCGCAATGACGCGGTTCAGTTTGGCCACGTCGTCAGGAGAGGTCTTGATGGCCGCAATACCCTGCGAGATGTTGATGACCTTCGCCCCCTGGTCAGCCGCGTAGCTGACGGCCTGGCCGATTTGGTCGAGGAAATCGGCTGAGGACACACCGCTGCCATCGGAACCGTTCTGAATCTTCAGCGGCAGAATCTTGGCACTCGGGGCCAGGCCATAGGCACCGTTGCCCCCCATTCCCTTGCCTGACCCCGCGATGAGGCTGGCCATCTGCGTTCCGTGGCCGTTGGTGTAGGACCCCACTCCCCCGGGAAGCCCGCTGAAGTCCTTGCCCGGCAGCAACTGCCCCAGGAGATCTGGGTGATCCAGCTTGAACCCGCCCTCGATGACCGCGACCGTGATCCCCTGGCCCTTCGAGATCTGCCACATCTCCGGTGCATGCATGGCATCCAGGTGCCACTGATCCTTGCGGATCGAGCCGTCCGCAGCCGCCGGAACCGCTGCGGGACCCACAGCCACACCTGCAGCCAGGAGCGCCGCAGCGAACATCCGCCCACGTACTCGCACGTTCGTCTGCCCCATCACAACTCCTCGTTGTCTCCCGTAGGCCGAGGTCAGCTCCCCGGACAGGTCTGCCCGGCCACCGGGTGGGCCCAGTGGCCGGGCAGCAGTTCCAGTCCTACTCAATCACGCCCGGATTGCTCTGCGGCGTACCGCTGGTCCAGGTCTCCTCGTCCTCGTGCAGGTAGTCGGCCCGCTGACGGCGTTCGCGCTCGCTCTTGCCTGCGCCGCCGCCCGTCATGCCGGGGCCACCCGCCATGCCGTTCTGGCCCGAACGCGACCCGCCCTCCGGGCCGGCAGCGCCGGCCCGGTTGCGCAGACCCGTGCCACCCGGGGTGAACTCGCCACCCGCGGTCGGCCCCTTGCGGCCGCCGACCGTACCGCCGCCGGTCGAGGTCAGCCCGCGGCCGCGCACGCTGCCGCCCGAGGCGCCGCCGCCGCCGTGGCCGCCCGCCCCCGGGTGCATGCCGCCACCGCCCGGGCCGCCCGGGCCACCACCGGATCGGCCCGCCTGGCCGTCGCGACCGAAGACCGTTCCACCGCTCGGGACGCCCGGGTTGCCGTTCTTCGCCGGCAGGTTGCCACCGCCGAAGGTGCTCGTCCTGCTCGGGCCCGGACCGGTGACCTTGGGCGGGATGGTGCCGCCGCCGCCGAACGGGACGGGACCGGGGCCCGGGAAGTTGTTGTTGCCTCCGGGACCGTTCGGGTAGCCCGGTCCGCCGCCCGGACCACTCGGGGGCAGCGTGCCGGGGCCGCCCGGCGTGAACGGACCGGTCTGGTCGGGCCGGGTCGGAGCGGGCGGCAGGCTGTTGAGGTCGGTCCCGGGGCGGTCCGTCGGGTACGACGGCGCCGGGCTCGGCGTGGGCACGCCCGGGTCCGGCGGCAGCGGCACCGGACCGTTGCGCGGCGGGATCGGATCGACGTGTCCCGGTCCGCTCGGACCCTGCGGGCCCGGCGCAGGCGGACGCGGCGTCACCGAACCGCCGCCACCACCACCGACGGGCGGGCTGTAGCTGCCGCCACCGCCACCACCGACTCCGGTGTGCGGGCTGCGGCTGGTGCCACCGGAGCCGGTACCGCCGCCACCACCGATCGAGTGGTCCGACGAGGAGTCTCGATCGCCGCCCTCGCCCGGCGGCTTCAGCTCCTCCGGCGTCTCGAGCGAGTTCAGCTTCGTGGTGACCGCGTCGTAGGCCTGCGCCAGCTTCACCATCTGGTTGACGGCTTCCTGGTGCTCCTGCTGGACCTTCTTCGCCGCCTCGGCCGCCTCGGCCCCGGTCACCCAGTTGGGGTTGGCCTGCTTCATGACGGAGTCCACGGTGGAACCGACGCCGTACCGGGCCTCGAAGTCGGAGGGGATGTACGGGATGTTCTGGTTCTTGTGCTTGGCGACCTTGTCGATCTCGGCCTGCGGCAGCTTGGGCATGGCGACCTTGGCCGTGCTGAGTGCCTCGCCCGCCTGGTGCATGGCATCGCCGACACCCGTGGAGTAGTCGGCGAGCTTCGCCGCCGACTTGTGGAAGTTACTGGCCCACGCCTTGAAGCCCTCGCCGGCCGGACCCTCCCAGGCGATCTGGTCGATGTGCGACTTGAGGGCCCCGCTGAGGTCCTTCAGGACACGACCGGCAGCCTGCAGCTGGCTTCCCCGTCCCAGGACCTTCCCCGGGTCGCTGCTGTCGACCATGACCTTGAGCTCTTCGTGCTTCATGGGCTCGAAGTTCGTTCCGCCTGCCATCACTCACTCCCCGTCATACCGAACGTCCCGCCCCGGACCAACATCAGAAGCCCACCTTCGGACCAGGCCCGTTCGGCCCGGCTGCCGGCGTCGCGACGCCCGCGTTCTTCGCCACGGCCTGCTGAGCGGCGACCGTGTTCTCCTCGTTGCCCGCGTAGTTGGCCGCCGCCTTCGTGACCGACTTCTGCATTTCCTCGATCTGCTTGACGAAGACCTTGTGCATGTTCACGAGCTCGTTGTGAGCGCGCTGGTAGGCCGTCGTCAGATCGGTGGACTGCGAGAAGTTCTTGCCGAAGTTGTCCGCGTTCAGCCGCTGTTCCTGGAGGTTGTACGGCGCCGCCGCCGAGCCCTCCATCGCCTGGAGCAGTGCCTCGATCTTCTTCGTGAACGCCGTCAGGGTGTCCAGCTCGACCTGGACGTTCTTGCTGCCGAATGCGGAGACCAGCTCCGAGGCACTGGCGTTCGTCTGGACGGCGCGCACAATGGTGTCGGCCGCGCCGAACACGGCGCCGAAGCCGAACAAGCTGCTGCTGTGGCCCGTACCGAGCGAGAACGGCGTCTCGTCGGGCTTGGCCGCGCCCGTCGTACCGTTGGCCGTCCCCGTACCGTCGCCTGCAGGCGCGTCTGCCACCGTAATCCACCTCTCCCCCGTGTGCGGGGCGGCCCGCAGGCCGCCGCACCGCAACACACCGTCAACTTCTCGGTCGTACAGTCGTACCCGGCTCACGCCGTCCGCCCTGGGGGACGGCGGTCGCCTCGACCATCGTAGCCACCGCCACCGTCGCACCGGCAGGCCCCATGGCACGACTGCGCGCGATCGGTACGAACTTGACACGTACAGCACCCCACGATGCCGCACGGCCCGGCGCTCTGCACACCGGGCCGTGCGGCGGACGGGCTTCGGGCTCAGACCTGCTCGGCCAGCTCCAGCCAGCTCATCTCCAGCTCCTCCTTCTCCTCCCGGACGGCGCGCAGCTGCGTGTCCAGCTCGGCGACCTTGGAGAAGTCGGCGGCGTGCTCGGCGAGTTGGGTGTGGAGCTTGGACTCCTTGCCGTCCAGCTTGGCGATCTGCCGCTCCAGCTTCTGCATCTCCTTCTTCGCCGCCCGCGCGTCCCCGGCCGACAGTCCGGGGGCCGCCGCCGCCTCGGCGGCCGAGGCCCCGGTGGCGGCAGCGGCGGCAGCGGCAGCCGCTGCCGCCATCCGGGCGCGCCGCTCCAGGTACTCGTCGACGCCGTTGGGCAGCATCCGCAGCTTCTTGTCGCCGAGCAGCGCGTGCACCACGTCCGTGGTCCGCTCGATGAAGAAGCGGTCGTGGCTGATGACGACCATCGAGCCGGGCCAGCCGTCGAGGAGGTCTTCCAGCTGGTTGAGCGTCTCGATGTCGAGGTCGTTGGTCGGCTCGTCGAGGAAGAGGACGTTCGGCTCGTCCATCAGCAGCCGGAGCAGCTGCAGCCGGCGCCGCTCACCACCGGAGAGGTCGCCGACCGGGGTCCACTGCTTGTCCTTGCCGAAGCCGAACTGCTCGCAGAGCTGACCGGCGCTCATCTCCCGGCCCTTGCCGAGGTCGACCCGGGAGCGCACCTGCTCGACGGCCTGGAGCACCCTGGTCTCCGGCTCCAGTTCGGCGACCTCCTGGGAGAGGTAGGCGAGGCGGACGGTCTTGCCGACCTTGATCACGCCGGACGCGGGCTGCACGTCGCCCTCCGAGGCGTACGCGTCGCGCATGGCGCGCAGCAGCGAGGTCTTCCCGGCGCCGTTGACGCCGAGCAGGCCGATCCGGTCGCCGGGGCCGAGCTGCCAGGTGAGGTCCTCCAGCAGCAGCTTGGGGCCGGCGGTGACGGTGACGTTCTCCAGCTCGAAGACGGTCCGGCCGAGCCGGGCGTTGGCGAACTTCATCAGCTCGCTCTTGTCCCGCACGTCCGGCACGTCGGCGATCAGGGCGTTGGCGGCCTCGATCCGGTAGCGCGGCTTGGAGGTGCGGGCGGGGGCGCCGCGGCGCAGCCAGGCGAGCTCCTTGCGGGCGAGGTTCTGGCGCTTCTGCTCCTCGGTGGCCTCGATCCGGGTGCGCTCGGCGCGGGCGAAGACGTAGTCGGAGTAGCCGCCCTCGTACTCGTGCACGGCGCCGTGCTGGACGTCCCACATCCGGGTGGAGACCTGGTCGAGGAACCAGCGGTCGTGGGTGACGCAGACGAGGGCGGAGCGGCGGTTCTGGAGGTGCTTGGCGAGCCAGGCGATGCCCTCGACGTCGAGGTGGTTGGTGGGCTCGTCCAGGACGATCAGGTCGGGCGAGCCGAGCAGCAGCTTGGCGAGGGCGATCCGGCGGCGCTCGCCGCCGGAGAGCGGGCCGATGACGGTGTCCAGGCCGTCGGCGAAGCCGGGCAGGTCGAGGCCGCCGAAGAGGCCTTCGATGATGTCGCGGATGCGCGCGTCGCCGAGCCACTCGTGGTCGGCGCGGTCGGCGATCACCTCGTGCCGGATGGTGGCTTCGGGGTCGAGCGAGTCGTGCTGGGTGAGGACGGCCAGCTGCAGTCCGCCGGAGTGGGTGATCCGGCCGCCGTCCGGCTCCTCCAGCTTGGCGAGCATCCGGATCAGGGTGGTCTTGCCGTCCCCGTTGCGTCCGACGACGCCGATCCGGTCCCCCTCACTGACGCCGAGGCTGACCCCGTCCAGAAGGGCCCGGGTGCCGTAGACCTTCGTGACGGACTCGATGGTGGCGAGGTTGACGGCCACGTGTGCTGCGCTCCTGGGTTCGGCGGTCTCGGGGCCGCCCCGGTCTCCCGGCGTGCACCCCTTTCGGGGAAGGCCCCGATCTCCCCAGCCTAGTCGGCTGTTCCCGGGCGCCTCACCCGCGAGCGCCGCCGCCCCGGAGCGGTTCCGCCCCCGGAACGACCCCCGGTAGCACCCCCGGTGCCACCATTGGAGGGCTTCAGCCGGCGAGCACCGCCGCCCCCGGCACCGGCCCGTACGTCGCGTGCGCGGTGCGGCAGGTGCCGGACGCCCGCAGCGCCTCGGCGACAGCGGCCGCCGCGTCGGCGTCCTTGGCGAGGAAGGCGCAGGTCGGGCCGGAGCCGGAGACCAGGGCGCCGATCGCGCCGGCCTCGGTGCCGGCACGCAGGGTGGCGGCGAGCGCGGGGCGCAGCGAGAGGGCGGCCGGCTGGAGGTCGTTGGCGAGCGCGCCGGCCAGGGCGACGGCGTCGCCGTCGGCGAGGGCGGCGAGCAGGGCCGGGTCGGCGTCGGGGGTGGGCACGTCGGTGTCGCTGGAGCCGGTGCCGGCCTCTTCGCGGAGGCGGTCGCACTCGTGGAAGACGGCCGGGGTGGAGAGGCCGCCGTCGGCGACGGCGAAGACCCAGTGGAAGGTGCCGGCGACGGGCAGCGGGTCGAGGATCTCGCCGCGGCCGCGGCCCAGGGCGACGCCGCCGACCAGGGCGAACGGCACGTCGGAGCCGAGCTCGGCGGCGAGCTCCAGCAGGGTTTCGGCCGGCGTGTCGAGGCCCCACAGCGCGTCGCAGGCGACCAGCGCCGCCGCACCGTCCGCGCTGCCGCCGGCCATGCCGCCGGCCACCGGGATGGCCTTGGCGATGTGCAGGTGGACGGCGGGGTCGGCGAGCCCGTGGTGGGTGGCGAGCAGGCGGGCGGCGCGGGCGGCGAGGTTGCTGTCGTCGAGCGGGACGACGGCGGCGTCCGGCCCGGAGCAGTTGAGCGTGACGCCCTCGCCGGGTGAGCCGGGCGTCGCCGTCACCTCGTCGCCGAGGGCGACGGCGAAGAAGACGTTGGCCAGGTCGTGGAAGCCGTCGGCGCGCAGGCCGCCGACCCCCAGCTGGACGTTGACCTTGGCGGGGACCCGAACCGTGATCACTCGGACTCCGACTTCGCGGGCTTGTGCTCGGCGATCGCGGCGAACTGCTCGACCGTCAGCATCTCGCCGCGCAGCTTGTGGTCGATCCCGGCGGCGGCGAGCGCCTGCTCGGCCCCGGCCGGGGAGCCGGCCCAGCCTGCCAGGGCGGCGCGCAGGGTCTTGCGGCGCTGGGCGAACGCGGCGTCGACGACCGCGAACACCTCCGTGCGGGTGGCGGTGGTCCTGGGGGGCTCGCGGCGGATCAGCGAGACCAGGCCGGAGTCGACGTTCGGCGCGGGCCAGAACACGTTGCGCCCGATGGCTCCGGCCCGCTTCACGTCGGCGTACCAGTTGGCCTTGACCGACGGGACGCCGTAGACCTTGTTGCCGGGCTTGGCGGCGAGCCGGTCGGCGACCTCGCTCTGCACCATCACCAGGGTGCGCTCGATGCTGGGGAAGGTCGCCAGCATGTGCAGCAGCACGGGCACGGCCACGTTGTAGGGGAGGTTGGCGACCAGCGCGGTCGGCGGCGGCCCGGGCAGCTCGGTGACCTCCATGGCGTCGCTGAGCACCAGGTCGAAGTCCTCGGCTCGGGCGGGCAGCCGGGCGGCGACGGTGGTGGGCAGGTGCCGGGCGAGCAGCGGGTCGATCTCGACGGCGGTGACGTGCGCGGCGACGTCGAGCAGCGCCAGGGTGAGCGAGCCCAGCCCGGGGCCGACCTCGACCACCGCATCCTCGCTCGTCACCTCGGCGGCCCGGACGATGCGGCGCACGGTGTTGCCGTCGATGACGAAGTTCTGCCCGCGCTGCTTGGTCGGCTTCACCCCGAGGGTGGCCGCAAGCTCCCTGATGTCGGAGGCGCCGAGCAGGTGCGTGTCGGAGGTGGGGTCGGTGGTGCTCACCCCGCAAGGATACGGGCGGGGCGGGTGCTCACAGTTCGACGACCTGCTTGAGATCGATCTCGACGGCGTACGGCAGCTCGGCGCGCAGGACGCCCTCGTGCTGGGCGACGGGCAGGTAGACGCCCTTCTCCGTCGAGCAGCACACAGCGCTCGACGTTGACCACGTAAGGCTGGATCCGCGCGCTCGCCAACGAGAAGAGCAGCTGGTCCCGCACCTGATCGTGCCACCACTTGGCCATCCCCGGACCACGACGGCTCCGTCCACCAGTCCCCAATCGAACGGCAGGTCCATGTCCTTGACCTGCTCGTACGTCCAGCCCTGGGACGGCGGAAGCTTCCAGTCGATCGGCTCGGCAGTCGTCGCCACCTCCCTCACCGCACTCATGCCAGCCAGCATCGAAGTCCGGTGAGAGTGCCGAATCGTTTCGGCGTGACCCGATATCTGTTCGGCAGATATCTGTTCGACCGGCTCAGTACCCGAAGGCCCGTGCCGTGTTCGCCGCGATGGCCGTCGCCAGCTCGTCCTCGTGCAGCCCCAGGGTGTCGGCCATCGAGCGGACGGTGACCGGGATCAGGTACGGGGCGTTGGGGCGGCCCCGGTAGGGGTGCGGGGTGAGGAACGGAGCGTCGGTCTCGACCAGGACGCGGTCGAGCGGGGTGGCCGCGAGGGCGTCCCGCAGGGGCTGGTTGGCCTTGAAGGTGACCGGGCCGGCGAAGGAGAGGTACCAGCCGTGCTCGGCGCAGGTCTTGGCCATCGCGGCGTCGCCGGAGTAGCAGTGGAAGACGGTCCGCTCGGGGGCGCCCTCCTCCAGCAGGACGGCGATGACGTCCTCGTGGGCGTCCCGGTCGTGGATGACCAGGGCCTTGCCGTGCCGCTTGGCCATCTCGATGTGGCGGCGGAACGACTCCTTCTGGATCTCGACGCCCTCGGGGCCGGTACGGAAGTAGTCGAGGCCGGTCTCGCCGACGGCTCGGACGTGCGGCAGCGCGGCGAGCGCGTCGATCTCGGCGAGGGCCGCGTCCAGCGCCGCCTGCCCGCCGGCCGGGCGCTGCTGCCCCGACCAGCCGTCAGGGTCGCCCAGGTAGATCCGCGGCGCCTCGTTGGGGTGCAGGGCGACGGCCGCGTGCACCTGCTCGAACTGGGCCGCCAGGTCGGCGGCCCAGCGCGAGCCGGGCACGTCGCAGCCCACCTGGACGACGGTGGTCACGCCGACCGAGGCGGCGCGTGCCAGGCCCTCGGCGGGGGTACCGGACTGCATGTCCAGGTGGGTGTGCGAGTCGGCGACCGCCACCGCCAGCGGGGCGGGCAGAGGCGGCGGCGTCGACCGGTCGTCGTCCTTCTTGGCCATCAGGCGGCGGGCTTCTCTTCGAGGCGCGGGAACAGGATCTCGCCCTTGGTGACGGTGGCGCCGACGGGCAGCCGGCCCCAGTCCGCCACGGTGGCGATGGTCTGCGCGGACAGCTCGCCGAGGCCCTCGGCGGCGCCCAGCGAGACCCAGAGCTTCTCGGCGCTGGCCGGCATGACCGGGTTGAGCAGGACGGCGGTGGCCCGCAGCGCCTCGGCGGCGGTGTAGAGGATGGTCGCGAGGCGGGCCCGGCCCTCCTCGGAGCCGTCCTTGGCGACCTTCCAGGGCTCCTGCTCGGTGAGGTAGCCGTTGACCTGCTTGACGAACTCGAAGACCGCCGCGAGACCGCCGGCGAAGTCCAGCTCCTCGCCGATCTTCCGGTCGGCGGTCGCGACGGCCTTCGTCAGGCCGTCGGCGACGGCCTGCTCGGCGTCACCGTGCGCGGCCGAGGCCGGCAGTACCCCGTCGAAGTACTTGCCGACCATGGCCGCCACCCGCGAGGCGAGGTTGCCGAAGTCGTTGGCCAGCTCGGAGGTGTACCGGGCGGTGAAGTCCTCCCAGGAGAACGAGCCGTCGGTACCGAACGGGATCGCCCGCAGGAAGTAGTAGCGGTAGGCGTCCACGCCGAAGTGCGAGGTGAGGTCCTGCGGGGCGATGCCGGTCAGGTTGGACTTGGACATCTTCTCGCCGCCGACCATCAGCCAGCCGTTGGCGACGACCCGCTTGGGCAGCGGCAGACCGGCGGCCATCAGCATGGCCGGCCAGATCACCGCGTGGAACCGCAGGATGTCCTTGCCGACGAGGTGCACCGAGGCCGGCCAGAGCTCGGCGAAGCGCTCCGGGTCGGCGCCGTAGCCGGCGGCGGTGATGTAGTTCTGCAGCGCGTCCACCCACACGTACAGGACGTGCTTCTCGTCCCAGGGCAGCGGCACGCCCCAGTTGAAGGTGGAGCGGGAGATGGAGAGGTCCTGCAGGCCCTGCTCGACGAAGCGGAGCACCTCGTTGCGGGCGGACTCGGGGGCGATGAAGCCGGGGTTCTCGGCGTAGAACTCCAGCAGCTTCGGGCCGTAGGCGGAGAGGCGGAAGAAGTAGTTCTCCTCCTCCAGCCACTCGACCGGCTTCTTGTGGATCGGGCAGAGCTTCTCGCCCTCGGTGGCGCCGTCCAGCAGCTCGGCCGGGAGCTTGTACTCCTCGCAGCCGACGCAGTACGGGCCGGAGTAGCCGCCCTTGTAGATCTCGCCCTTGTCGTACAGGTCCTGGACGAACTCCTGCACCCGGTCGGTGTGCCGCTGCTGGGTGGTGCGGATGAAGTCGTCGTTGGCGATGTCGAGGTGCTGCCAGAGCGGCTTCCACGCCTCTTCGACCAGCTTGTCGCACCACTCCTGCGGGCTGACCCCGTTGGCCTCGGCGGTACGCAGGATCTTCTGGCCGTGCTCGTCGGTGCCGGTCAGGTACCAGACCTTCTCGCCGCGCTGGCGGTGCCAGCGGGTCAGCACGTCACCCGCCACGGTGGTGTAGGCGTGGCCCAGGTGCGGGCGATCGTTGACGTAGTAGATCGGGGTGGAAACGTAGTACGCCGGGGTCGTGCTCCCGGTGGTGCTGTGCTCTGCAGTGGCCGCCATGGTCGGAAAGCTTAATCGGGTGCGGGGGCCGCCCTCGACCGAGTTACCCCGGCGGGCGGCCCCGTCACCAGCGACCCCGTCACCTCCCGGGCGGCCCCGCTGCCGGCCGGGCGGTCAGCCCGTCAGCCGCGACCAGAGCCGCGCCAGGCGCCCGCGCGGCCGGACCGGGGCGGCGGCCGCGGGGGCGGCCGCCGGGGCCCCGGCGGGCTCGACGCGCGCGGAGAAACCGGGGGCGTGCTGCACGAGCTGGTCCGTGAAGGCCACCCGGCCCTCGCTCATGATCCGGACGGTGTGGCCGCCGCACCCCGGGCAGGTCGGCTTGAGCAGCGGGGACGGCACCCGGACACCGTTGGCGTGGTACTCGAACACGACGCGCCCGTCGCGGGCCACGTGGTGCTCGATGTCGTACGCCTGCTCCCAGCCGTACCCACAGCTCAGGCACGCGAAGGAGTAGGCCTCCCGGACGGTTTCCACGGGAGAGTGCGGCCGGCCGGTCAGGCCGGGGTCGCTCAGCGCGTTACCACCACGAGGGCTACCGATCGTCTCGCTCATAGCCGTCTCCCAGCGCCCGCCGGACGCTCGCCCGGCTGGGTCTTTCCAAACCAGGAAATGCCCGGATCGCCCCGGCCGATGCCCGTCTTGTGAAGTCTTGGACGCGGATTGGGAATCCCTATACGAAAGGGTGGGTCGTCTCCCGAAACCACGGGCAAAGCTTCAGCTCAACGGGTGTTTACCCGGGGCCTTCTCTCCAAGGTACGCGCCCCCGCCGCCTGCGGCACCCCCGGTTTCAGGGCTTCACCACCGCCGCGTTCTTGGCCGCGACCACCGCGTCGAACACGTCCCGCTTGGGCAGCGCGAGCTCCGCCGCGACGGCCGCGATGGCCTCCTTGCGCCGCTCGCCGGCCTCCTCCCGGACGGCCACCAGGCGGGCCAGCTCGGCCGGGGTCAGCTCCTGCGGGGCAGCGGGCGGGGCGCCCGCGACCACCACGGTGATCTCGCCCCTGACGCCGTCGGCCGCCCAGGCCGCCAGCTCGCCGATCGGGCCGCGCTTGACCTCCTCGTACGTCTTGGTCAGCTCGCGGCAGACGGCGGCGGGCCGGTCGGCGCCGAACGCCTCGGCCATCGCGGCCAGCGCCTCGGCGATCCGGTGCGGGGCCTCGAAGAAGACCATGGTGCGCGGCTCTGCGGCGACCGTGGCGAGCTGGCGGGCCCGGTCTCCGGTCTTGCGCGGCAGGAAGCCCTCGAAGGTGAAGCGGTCCACCGGCAGGCCGGAGAGCGCCAGCGCGGTGAGCACGGCGGACGGCCCGGGCACCGCCGTCACCTTGACGTCGGCGGCGACGGCGGCGGCGACCAGCCGGTAGCCGGGGTCGGAGACCGAGGGCATCCCGGCGTCGGTGACCAGCAGCACCCGGGCGCCGCCGAGCAGCGCCTCGACCAGTTCGGGGGTGCGGCCGACCTCGTTGCCCTCGAAGTAGGAGACGACCCGCCCGGCCGGGGTCACCCCGAGCGCCTGGGTGAGCCGGCGCAGCCGCCGGGTGTCCTCCGCCGCGATCACGTCCGCGGTGGCCAGCTCGGTGAGCAGTCGGGGCGGGGCGTCCGAGACGTCGCCGATGGGTGTGCCTGCGAGAACGAGTACTCCTGTCACGTGCCCCATCCTTCCAGCATTGAGGCTCCGGGTGCTTTTGGTGACGATTCGGGCAGCTTCGGAGGGAGCCGTTCCCCGTGTGGGGACCGCCCCTACGATGTGGCGGATGAACGGCGACACGGCGGCAGAGACGCCCACTGGTACAGACCGCACCGCACAGGGCGGCGTCGGCGTGCCGGTCCTGACGGACCAGGCGTCCCCCGCCGTCCCGGCCCCGCGGGCGCCCGAGCCCGAGCGCCCGCGGTCCGCGCGCCCGACCTGGCTGCACGGTCTGTCCCCGTACGGCTACACACCGACGTCGCAGGCCACGCCGGCCGAGCGGCTGGTGCCGCCGATGCCGGACGGCCCGGGGGTGACGCCGGACCGGGTCGCGCCTTCGCCGCTGCTGCTGCGGCTCGGCGTGGCCGTGCCGGTGGCCCTGTGGTCCTGGCTCTGCCGCTGGGCGGGCTGGATCGGCCCGCTCGCGGTGGCGCTGTTCGCCGGGCTCCTCCGGTTCGGCAACCTCGGGGAGCCGCACGCGATCATCTTCGACGAGACGTACTACGCCAAGGACGCCTACGCGCTCTGGCACGGCGGCTACGAGATCAACTGGCCGGACGGCGCCAACGAGCAGATCATCGCGGGCGGGCCGGTGCCCTACCGGCCGGACGCGAGCTACGTGGTCCATCCGCCGGTCGGCAAGTGGATCATCGGCGCGGGCGAGCAGCTGTTCGGGATGAACCCGTTCGGCTGGCGGTTCGCGGTGGCGCTGCTCGGCACGCTCTCCGTCCTGATGGTGGCCCGGATCGCCCGCCGGCTGTTCCGCTCGACCCTGCTGGGCTGCGTGGCCGGGCTGCTGCTCGCCGTGGACGGCCTGCACTTCGTGCTCAGCCGCTCGGCGCTGCTGGACCTGGTGGTGATGTTCTGGATCCTCGCCGCCTTCGGCTTCCTGCTGCTGGACCGCGACCACACCCGGGCCCGGATCGCCGAGCGGCTCGGCGGTGTCGCGGACGCGGCGGCCGCCCAGCGACTGAACCTGGGCTGGCGCCCGTACCGGATCGCGGCCGGTGTCTGTGTCGGCCTGACCTGCGCGACCAAGTGGAGCGGCCTGTACGTGGCGGCCGCCTTCGGTGTGCTGACGGTGCTCTGGGACGCGGGCGCGCGCCGCCTGGCGGGGGCGGGCCGCCCGTACCTGTGGACGCTGGTGCGGGACGTCGTGCCGGCCTTCGTCTCGGTCGTCGTGGTCTCCGCGGTGGTCTACGTGACCTCCTGGTGGGGCTGGTTCGCCAGCAGCACCGTGCCCGGCAAGGGCGGCTACGGCCGCGACTGGGCGGTCGGCCGGTCCACCGACTACCCGTGGATACCGGAGGGCCTGCGGGCGCTCTGGCACTACCACTCGACGGTCTACGACTTCCACACCCACCTGAGCGACCCGCACACCTACCAGTCGAACCCGTGGAGCTGGCTGGTGGTGGGCCGCCCGGTCTCCTTCTTCTACGAGTCACCCAAGCAGGGCCAGGCCGGCTGCACCGTGAGCGACTGCGCCCGCGAGGTGCTGGGCATCGGCACCCCGCTGCTCTGGTGGACCGGCGCGGTGGCGCTGGTGTACTGCCTCTGGCGCTGGGCCGCCCGGCGCGACTGGCGGGCCGGCGCGGTGCTCTGCGGCCTGGCCGCGGGCTACCTGCCCTGGTTCGTCTACCAGCAGCGGACGATCTTCCTCTTCTACGCGGTGGCCTTCGTGCCGTTCCTGGTGCTCGCCGTCACCATGCTGGTCGGCGCCCTGATCGGCCCGCCCGGGGCGTCCCGGGACCGCCGGATCATCGGTTCGACGGCGGCCGGTCTGCTGGTGCTGCTGATCGTGTGGAACTTTCTCTTCTTCTACCCCCTGTTCACGGGGGAGACGATTCCGATGGACGACTGGCGCAGGCGGATGTGGTTCAACAGCTGGATCTGAGCGGGGGAACCGTGCCGACGTGGTGCGGGACACGTACCAGATCCGTCACAAGACCCCGGCATTTCGCCGGTGCGCGGAGCTCGTCTGCCTAGGCTGAGCACCGAACGCGTATCCGGCCACCTCCGAAAGCGGCCAGTCGCCAGACCCTTGGGGGAGCAGCACCATGCGCAGAGGCGCGAAGATCGGCATCATCACCGGCGTGTCCCTGGCCGTGCTCGCCGGCGGCGGGTACGGGGCGTACAGCCTCGTCGGCGGCTCGGGCGACTCGGACGGATCACAGGCCAAGAAGGCCCGCACGGTGGTCGCCGAGCCTCCCAGCGCGGAGCAGGCGACGGCCGGTGCCAAGGACTTCCTGGAGGCCTGGGCCGCCGGTGACCTCGCCAAGGCCGCCGGGCTGACCGACGACCCGGCCGCCGCGACCACCGCGCTGACGGCCTTCAAGGACCAGGTGAAGCCGAGCGGGCTGACCCTCGCGCCGTCCGGCCCGGCGACCCCCGCCGCCTTCGCCTCGTCGACCGGCGCACCCTCCCCCGCCGCCAAGGCCACCGGCGCGGCCTCCGCCTCGGCGACGCCGTCCGCGGCGGGCACCGACACGCCGTCGGCCTCCGCCTCGACGGCCCCGACCGGTGTGCTGATGGGCTTCAAGGCCCGGGCCGAGTTCGAGGGCACCAGCCGGGTCTGGGACTACAACGGCTTCCTCAGTGTCGTGAAGATGAGCGACAACACCCCGGCCGTGCACTGGGCACCCACGGTGATCCACCCGCACCTGGGCCCGGGCGAGGTCATCTCCACCCAGCCGGTCTTCGCCCCGCCGGGCAACGTGGTCGACCGCAACGGCAAGGCGCTGCAGAGCAGCTCGATCACGCCGGCGCTGCTCTCCACCCTGCAGACGAACTACCGCAAGATCCTGCAGTCTGACCCGACCAAGGACCAGAGCGACGCGGGCAGCGGCGTGGTGATCACCGACGCGGCCGGCAAGGGCGCCCAGGACAAGCTGTTCACCATCGTCGAGCCCAAGCCCGCCAAGCCGTTCAAGCTGACCATCGACAACGCGATCCAGGCCGCCGCCGAGAAGGCGATGACCGACCTCGGCGGCAAGTCGGGCTCGATCGTGGCCATCGAGCCGAGCACCGGCCAGGTCCTGGCCTTCGCCAACGCGCCCGCCAACGGCCAGAACCGGGCCTTCGAGGGCCAGCTCGCCCCCGGCTCGACGATGAAGATCGTCACCTCGACGGCCCTGCTGGAGGCCGGCGTCAACCCGGACACCGTGGTGCCCTGCCCGGTGAAGAGCAGCAACGCGCAGGCGATCCCGAACTCCTTCCCGGACGCCTACCCGAACAACACGCTCCAGCAGGACTTCATGATCTCCTGCAACACCGCCTTCATCAACCAGGGCCTGGCCAGCCTCAAGCCGAACACCCTGGGCAGCACCGCCAAGGACGTCTTCGGCATCGGGATGGACTGGAAGACCGGCCTGACCAACTCCGACGGCAAGGTGCCGGACCCGGGGAACAACAAGGACGAGCAGGCCATGCAGTCCATCGGCCAGGGCAAGGTCCAGATGAACCCGCTGGCCATCGCCTCGATCACCGCCACCGTGCAGAGCGGCGAGTTCAAGCAGCCGATCCTGGTCGCCGACCTGCCGCAGCAGAAGGCCACCCGGCCGCTCTCCCCCGACGTCGCCGGCAAGCTGCGCGCGATGATGGCGGCCACTGCCAAGGACGGCACCGCCAAGGCCGTCATGAACGGGATCTCGGACAACGCGGGCGCCAAGACCGGCTCGGCGGAGGCCACCGGCGTCGAGACCACCAACAGCTGGTTCACCGCCTACCGCGGCAACATCGCCATCGCCGCCGAGGTCCAGGGCGGCGGCCACGGCGCCGACGCTGCCGGCCCGGCCGTCGCCTCCGTCATCAAGGCGGCCGGCACCCGCTGAGCCCTGCCGAGGATGTGCCGCCCTGCCCCGGTCAGCTCCGGGGCAGGGCCGGCTCCGGCCGGGCCAGCAGGCAGTTGGCCGGGACGGGCCGCCGCCCGCTCCAGCGCCGGGCCGCCAGCCGGGGCCAGATCACCAGCACCACCGGCAGCGCCAGGTATCCGAACCGCCCGGCCGGCGCCAGCATGAACGCGATCGCCAGCCCCGCCGCCAGCAGGTCGGCGGCGGCGATCGCGGAGACCGGCGGCCGGGCCACCAGCCAGATCGCCACCCCCAGCCCGCCGACCGTCATCAGCGCCAGCGACACGGTGTGCCCGGTCGGCCCGAACCCGGCCAGCACCTTGCCGGGCAGCGGGCTGCCGGCCGGCGTCTGGATCGCGGTCAGCCCCAGCGGGAACCGCACCACCTGCTCGCGCAGCGCGTCCGCCCGGGCCAGCGCGGAGGGCACGATCACCGCCAGGCCCGCGCCGAGCGCGGTCAGCCCGGCCCGGGTGGCCGGGCGCCGCCCGTACAGCCGCCAGAGCAGCAGCACGGCCACCGGCAGGGCCGGCCAGGCCGTCCACTTCAGCGTGCAGGCCAGCGCCAGGACCAGCCCGGCACCGATGGTGCGGTCCCGTTCGGCCAGCGCCATGGCCAGACAGCAGACCCCGATCAGCGGCAGGTCCACCCCGCCGACCACCAGCGCCAGCGCGATCAGCGGCGAGGCGGTGAGCACGGCCAGCGGCAGCAGCGGGGCGCGGTCCCGGGAGGGCCGCAGCAGCCGCCAGCTGGCCAGCAGACAGGCCAGGAAGGTCAGCGCGAACCAGATCCGGGCGTCCCCGACCACCTGCGCCACCGGGTTGCCGCTGCCCACCAGGGCGCGCGGCATCCCGAACAGGGTCATGGCCGGCAGGTACGGGTTGTAGTCGGTGACCACCACCGGGTGCGGCAGGTACGGGCTGCCGGTGGTGAGCAGCAGGTGCGCCGAGCGTTCGACCACCATCACCTCGGACTGGTGGCGGCCCTCCAGGGCCAGCAGCGCAAGCGGCACCAGGACGGCGCCGAGCAGGGCGACCCCGGCCGCCGCACGGGCGGCGAACCGCCGGGGCAGGGTCAGGCAGAGCAGCCCGGCGAGGGCGTACGCGGGGGCCGCGATGGTGCCCCAGAGCCGTTGGTTGGGCAGGTCGGAGACGAGCGGGAAGGCCGCCGCCCAGCCGGCGGCGATCAGGCAGCCGAGCAGCTGGACGCGGCGCAGTGAAGCGAGCCGGGCCGGGTTCAGCCGATCGGGGGGTGGCGCAGGCGTGCCGTCACCACGCTGGCGGGGGAACGGCCGGGCGGTCAGACTGCGGCGCAGACGTTCGCGCCCGGTCGGCGGTCCGGCCGCCGCGGGCGGGACGGCCGCGCCACGGCCGGTGAAGCGGCCGCGCGGGCGGGAGTGGCCGGGCGTGCGGGTGCTCACCATGGTGGAAGGTTATGGGTGGGGGCCGCGCCCTGTCGCCATGTCCGGGATGTGGGTGTCCACGGGGACGAAAGGGGCCGCCGGGGTGTGGTCACCGTCCGGCGGCCCCGTCGTCGGGTGGCCGCGATGGTCAGCCGACCTTGCTGTCGGCCGGCGCGTCGACAGTCTCGGACTGCTCCGCGCGCTCCAGCTTGGAGTGCTTGATGCTGTAGCCGAAGTAGACGGCCAGGGCGATCGCGAGGGCGACCCCGCCGGCCTCGAAGGTGTCGGCGTGCAGGCCGGTGATCAGGTAGATGCAGAAGCCGACGCTGACCAGCGGGACGACCGGGTAGCCGGGCACCTTGAAGCCGCGGGGCAGGTCGGGCTGGGTGCGGCGCAGGACGATCACGCCGATGGAGACCACCGAGAACGCGATCAGGGTGCCGAGGCTGGTGATGTCGGCCAGCTTCTCCAGCGGGATGAACGCGGCCAGTGCGCCGACGCCGAGGCCCACCACGATGGTGTTCCAGACGGGGGTGCCGGTGCGCGGCGAGAGCTGGGCGAAGCGCTTGGGCAGCATGCCGTCGCGGCCCATCGAGTAGAGGATGCGGGTCTGGCCGTAGATCACCACGAGGGTGATGGAGAAGATCGAGAGGATCGCGCCGATCGCGAAGACCATCGCGGGCCAGCTCTGGCCGGTGATGTCCTGCAGGATCTGGGCGAGGCCGGCCTCCTGGCCGTCGAACTTCTCCCAGGGCTGGGCGCCGATGCCGGCCAGGGCCACCAGGATGTAGAGCAGGGTGACCACGACCAGCGAGATGATGATCGCCAGCGGCAGGGTGCGGCGCGGGTTCTTGACCTCCTCGCCGGCGGTGGAGACGGCGTCCAGGCCGATGAACGAGAAGAAGATGCTGGAGGCCGCGACCTGCACGCCACCGATGCCGAGCGGCATGAACGGGGTCAGGTTGCCGGAGTGGAAGCCGGTCAGCGCGACGCCGACGAAGAGCACCAGGATGAGGATCTTGACGGCCACCATGGCCGCGTTGACCTTGACGGACTCGCTGACGCCGCGGATCAGCAGGAAGCAGACCATCGCGACCAGCAGCAGCGCCGGCAGGTTGAACCAGTGGGTGCCGTCGGGGGCGCCGGAGAGGTGCTCGGGGATGTGCAGGGAGCCGCCGCTGGCCAGGTCGAGGAACTTGTTCAGGTACTCGGCCCAACTGACCGCGATCGCGGAGGCCGAGACGCCGTACTCCATCAGCAGGCAGATGCCGACGGCGAACGCGACACCCTCGCCGAGGGTGGCGTAGGCGTACGAGTACGAGGAGCCGGAGACCGGGATCGCGGACGCCATCTCGGCGTAGCAGAGCGCGGTGAGGCCGGCGGTGACGGCGGCGATCACGAAGGACAGGATCACGGCCGGGCCGGCCGACGGCACCGCGGTGCTGAGCACGAAGAAGATGCCGGTGCCGATGGTGGCGCCGATGCCGATCGAGGACAGCTGCCAGAGGCCGATCGAACGCCGCAGGTGGATGCCGGAGCGTCCGCCCTCTTCGGGCGCACCGGCGGGGAGGGCGTCGTGGCCCTCACTCTCGGCGATCAGGGTGGAGACGGGCTTGCGCCGCAGCAGGCGCGCGCCGAGGGTGTTGCTGGCCAAAACGACGATCCTTCTAGGCGGGGGAGGGTGTCCTAGCGGCCGGTCACTCGATACGCCATGGGGTGACATCAAGGACCAACCGAACAAACATGGGACAGTACCCCGCGAAAGCACCAGTGTCGCAAACGAACAGTCGCACCGCGCGCATTGTACGAATTGTCGCATCAGCCTGTACAAACCGGACACTTCGCAAACGGCGGATCTCCCACCGAGCAGCTAAGTCGCAGGTCAGGGCTGCTTCGGCGCCGTCAGCCGCCCAGCACGGCCTGCATCACCGAGCGCGCGATCGGCGCCGCCAGGCCACCGCCGGTGACGTCCGTGGCGTCACTGTCCGCGATCACCACGGCGACGGCCACCGGCGGCACGTCGTTCGAGTCGGCCGGCCTGGCCCAGGAGATGAACCAGGCGTACGGCGTCCCGGTGTTGTCCACCCCGTGCTGGGCGGTGCCGGTCTTGCCTCCGACCACCGCGCCGGCGATCCGGGCGTTGCGCCCGGTGCCGTCCTCCACCACGTCGGTCATCAGCTTCCGCACCTGCCCCGCCACCGCCGGGCTCATCGCCTGCCGGTACACCTCCGGACGCATCAGCTGCACGGTGGTGCCGTCGCTCTTGGTCAGCTTGTCCACAAGCTGTGGACGCATCACGGTCCCGTTGTCGGCGACCCCGGCCGCGACCATCGCCATCACCAGCGGGGTGGCCGCGGTGTCGAACTGGCCGATCGAGGAGAGCGCCACCTGGGACTGGTTCATCTCGGTGTCGAAGTTGGAGCGCGCCGGCCGGACCGGGGTGTCCAGCTTGGCGTCGTTGAAGCCGAAGTTCTCGGCCATCGCCACCATCCCGTCCAGCCCGACCTGCACCCCGAGATAGCCCATGGTGCTGTTGCAGCTGTGGACCATCGCGGTGTCCAGCGACTGCCCCGGCTCGTCGCAGGCCGCGGTGTCGTTGACCAGCGGCGTGGTGGTGCCGGGCATCACGTACGGGTACGGCGCGCTGGTCGGCACGTCGATGTCGGAGACCACGCCGCTCTGCAGCGCGGCCGCCGCGGTGACCACCTTGAAGGTCGAGCCCGGCGGGTAGGTCTGGCGCAGCGCCCGGTTGAGCATCGGCTGGTCGGTGTCGGCCTGCAGCTTGTTCCAGGCCGCCTGGTCGGCGGCGGAGGAGCCGGCGAAGCTCCCCGGGTCGTACGAGGGGGTGCTGGCCAGCGCCAGGATCCGGCCGGTGGCGGGCTCGATCGCGGCGACCGCGCCCTTCTGGCCGCCCAGCCCGCGCATCGCGGCCTGCTGGGCGGCCCGGTCGATCGTCGTGTGGACGTCACCGCCCGGGTTCTGCTTCCGGGCGATGGCGTCCCAGACTGCCCAGCTCGCCAGCCGGCTGTCGGTGCCGGAGAGCAGGTCGTCCTCGGTCCCCTCCAGCTGCGTGTTGCCGTATGCCTGCGAGGAGTACCCGGTGACGGCCGCGTACAGCGGCCCGTCGGTGTAGGTGCGCTTGTAGTCGTACCGGCCGCCGGTCGGTTCGGAGCCGGTGACGCTGTCGGCGCCGACCCGGATGTTGCCGCGCGGCTGGGAGTACCGCTCGATGGTGAGTCGCTGGTTGGCCGGGTTGTGGTCCAGCTCCTCGGCCTGGAACACCTGCACCCGAGTTGCCTGGACGCAGAGTGCCCCGATCAGCAGCAGGCAGAAGGTGCCCGCCCGGCGCCCGGTGACGGAGATCCCGGGCCGGCCCTGCGGCCCGTTGCCCCGGCCCAGCGCCATCAGGCCTCCTCGGGGGCCGGCCGGCGGGCGAAGTCGCTCATCCTCACCAGTAACGCGACGATGATCCAGTTGGTCACCACCGAGGAGCCGCCCTGGGCGACGAACGGCAGCGTCATCCCGGTCAGCGGGATGAGGTCCAGCACCCCGCCGGCGACCACGAACACCTGGAGGCCGACGATCGCGGCCAGCCCGATCGCCAGCAGCCGCCCGAACGGGTCGCGCAGCGCGATGCCGGTCCGGAACCCCCGGGAGACCAGCAGCGCGTACAGCAGGAAGAGCGCGATCAGCCCGGTCAGGCCCAGTTCCTCGCCGATGGTGGCGAGGATGAAGTCGGACTTGGCGGCGAAGCCGATCAGCACCGAGTGCCCGTTGCCGAGCCCGGTGCCCAGCTCCCCGCCCCAGGCGAAGGCGAACAGCGACTGGGCGATCTGGTTGGCGCCCCGCCCGGCCGCGATCGAGCCGAGCGGGTCCAGCCAGTCGTTGACCCGGCTGTGCACGTGCGGCGAGAGCCAGCCGACCCCGACCGCCGCCACCGCGGCCAGGAACAGCCCGATCGCGATCCAGCCGCTGCGCGCGGTGGCCACGTAGAGCATCACCACGAAGAGGCCGAAGAAGAGCAGCGAGGTGCCGAGGTCGGTCTCCAGGACGAGGACCCCGACGAAGGCCGCCCAGATCAGCAGCACCGGCCCGAGCACCCGCCCGCGCGGCAACTGGAACCAGAGCACCCGGCGGCCGGTCAGCGCCAGCGCGTCCCGGTGCACCGCCAGGTAGGCGGCGAAGAAGACCGCCAGCAGGATCTTGGCGAACTCCCCCGGCTGGAAGGAGAGCGGCCCGATCGTGATCCAGATGCGCGAGCCGTACACCGGCGGGAAGAAGATCGGCAGCACCAGCAGGACCAGCGCCACCAGCGCGCCGATGTACGCGTAGCGCTGCAGCCGCTTGTGGTCGCGCAACAGCAGGACGACGGCGATGAACAGGCCCACCCCGAGGGTGGACCAGAGCAGCTGGGTGGGCGCCGCGCCACTGCCCGCCGTGGCCCGGTCCAGGCGGTAGATGACGACCAGGCCGATCCCGTTGAGCAGCACGCCGATGGGCAGCAGTAGCGGGTCGGCGTACGGCGCCTTCCAGCGGACCACGGCGTGCGCCAGCAACGCGAGCACACCGAGCGCGGCGCCGTACTCGGCCGCGTCGGCGGGCACCGTGCCGTCGATGTCGACCCCGACCTCGGCGTAGCCGAAGACGGCGATCAGCACGGCGGCGAGGACCAGCGCGAGTTCGGTGTTGCGCCGGGTGGGCACCGTCCGGCGCGGCCGGCCGGCGCTTCTCGTCACGGCGGAGGGTGTCGCCACGGACCGTCCTGGGTGTCCCTGCTGCGGTGATGGTGCGGGGGTGGGCCGTCCTACGACGGCGATCGGGGCGGACGGGCGGCCGAGCCCGTTGCCCCTTTCGTCACCCTAACGAGCACTATCCATATTTATTGACTCTTATCCCCGGTGTGTCCCGCATTGCCCGGAACCCCTCCGGGGCCCCCTCGGCCCCTCTCGGCGCATCCCTCGGCGCCCGGCGCCCGATCGCCCACCGGCGTCCGGGAGTTCACGCCGGATCCCGGCCGCCCGCGCACCGGACCGCGTTGGCCACGGCGAACTGATGATCCCTAGGATCTGGCGGGTGACTACCGGACGACGACCGAAAGCCAGGCTCGGCAGCCTGCTGGCCGCCCTGGCGATAACAGGCGGTGCGCTGCTCAGCGGCCTGCCCGCCCATGCCGACGAACCATCAGCCGGCGCCGCCGCCGGCAAGGAAGCCCCCCGGGTCGACCTCGTCCTGGACGTCAGCGGCTCCATGCGGGCTACCGACATCCAGGGCAAGAGCCGCATCGCGGTGGCCCAGCAGTCCCTCAACGAGGTGATCGACGCCCTGCCCGCGGAGACCGAGTTCGGCATCCGCACCCTCGGCGCCAACTACCCCGGCGACGACAAGGCCCAGGGCTGCCTGGACACCAAGCAGCTCTTCCCGGTCGGCAAGACCAACAAGGTCGAGGCCAAGACGGCCGTCGCCACCCTGCGCCCGACCGGCTGGACCCCGATCGGCCTGGCCCTGCGCGGCGCCGCCCAGGACCTCGGCAAGGGCGAGACCACCCGCCGGGTGGTGCTGATCACCGACGGCGAGGACTCCTGCGCCCCGCCGGACCCGTGCGACGTGGCCCGCGAACTGGCCGCCCAGGGCATCCACCTGGTGGTCGACACGCTGGGCCTGGCACACGACGACAAGACCCGTCAGCAGCTGCTCTGCATCGCCAACGCCACAGGCGGCACCTACACCGACGTCCGCACCCAGGAGCAGCTCACCGACAAGGTGAAGCAGCTGGTCGACCGCTCCAGCGACACCTACACCGTGGCGCCGGTCAAGACCGCGGGCACCGACAAGTGCGAGAGCGCGCCCGTGCTCACCCCCGGCGTCTACAGCGACCGGGAGAAGTTCTCCGAGCACCGCGTCTACCGCGTCCCGGTCAAGGCCGGACAGGAGCTGCGCGCCTCGGTCAGCGTCTCCGTGGACCGGGCCGTGGCCCGCGACTACGGCGTCCTGCTCCAGGCCACCAGCACCGCCGGCCAGGAACTGGTCCGCGGCACCGACGCCGGCAGCGGCCGGACCGACGTGATCTCCACCGGCCTGCGCTGGTCCACCGACGACTCCAAGGGCTACGCCTCCGCGACGCCCTCCGCCTCCCCGAGCGGCAAGCCGGAGACCACCGTCTGCCTGGTCGTCAGCAACTCGCTGGCCGCCCAGCCCGGCGTCCAGGCCGAGCCCGGCCTGCCGCTGGAGCTGACGGTCGACCTGACCGCCGCCTCGCCCGCCCCGGACGGCCCGGCGATGGGTCTCGGCCGCGGCTGGATCCTGCTGCTGGTGCTCACCCTGGCCGGCCTGCTGACCGGCCTGCTCTTCGGCTGGATCGCACGCTGGCGGATCGCTGTCTGGCGGGAGAACTGACCATGCGCAACTCGACGACTCGCAGCGCCTTCCGTAGCGCCCTGGCCGGGCTCGCACTGCTCCCGGCCCTCGTGGTCGCGGCCCCGGCCGCCTCCGCCGCCTCACCGTCCCCCTCCGCCGGCGCGAGCGGCAGCCCCGCCCCCGTCACCAAGGCCGGGACGTCCTTCCTGACCGCGGTCAACCTCGCCGCCGGCCAGGACGCCAACGTCGCCGCCTCCACCGGCGACTACCTGTACTGGGCGTTCGGCGCCTCCGAGGGCCAGACCCCGACGGTCGGCCTGACCGTCAACCTGGCCCCCTCCGCCGACCGGCACGGCCCGCAGACCTGGAGCGTCGAGGTGTTCGACGGGCTGCGCCGCCGCCAGTCCTGCACCGCCGGCACCCAGAACGCGACCGCCGAGCCCGCCGCGGCGTCGCTCGCGCTGAACTGCACCCTGCGCGAGGTCCGCTCCTGGGCCGAGCCGTGGTCCGGCGACCCGCTGCCCGGCACCTACTACGTCCGCCTCTCGGTCTCCGACGTCCCGCAGCCCGACCTCGGCCTCGCGGCCTCCGTCCAGCTGCACGTCGCCGCCAAGGGTGACGCGGACAACGCCCAGCCGGAGGGCGGCGAGCTCAAGGCCCCGCTCGTCCCGCCGGCCGGCGGCGGCGCCCCGACCGCCAAGGCGGCCGCGCCCGAGGAGCCCGAGGACCACTGGTACACCGGCTGGTTCTCCGGCTGGAACAGCCGTTGGTTCTGGACCGTGGCGGGCGGCGCCCTGGCCGCCCTGGCCGGCGTCGCGGGCTACACCCTGACCCGCCACCCGCGCGGCCGGCGTCCGGCCCGCTACGGCACCGTGCCGCCGCAGGCCGGCGCCCCGCAGCCGGGCCCCTACGCGGGCTCGGGCCAGCCCTGACGGACCCCGCCCACCCCGAGGGCCGGCCGGAGCACCCGCTCCGCCCGGCCCTCGGCCGTTCCCCCGGAAACGGCACTGGCACACGGGAGTGATCACCGTCACGTCGCCGAACCGGCGCCCCACCCCGCCCGCCTGACCCACCGTCCGGCGCCCCTGCCCCCACAACGCAGAAGTCCCGCCCGATCTGATGATCGGGCGGGACTTCCTGTTGGGTGGAGCTGAGGGGATTCGAACCCCTGACCCCCTCGATGCGAACGAGGTGCGCTACCGGACTGCGCCACAGCCCCAACGAGAAGAAACTTTAGCACCTTTCGGAGGGGGGTTGTGACCACCCCCCGGGACGCCGTCCTGGTCGGCGGCCCGGCGCGGTCATTCGTTGGCGGCGCGAGGGCGGGTCTCGGGGGCCGGGGCTTCGGCGTACTGGTCGAAGAGCGGTGTGGTGCGGGCCTCGGTGGGGCGGCCGGCGGTCCAGGTGCCGGGGGCCGACAGATCGAGGCCGCGGGTGACCCGGGGCGCCACCGGGGCGGTGACGTAGGTCGGCAGCGGGACGGGGACGGGCTCCCAGGAGTCCGGGCCGGCCGCGCCGCGCTCGCGCATGCCGTCGACCCACTCCTCGTGCTCGGTCGCCTCCGCCACGGCGGACGCCGAGGCGGAGCCGCCGGCAGCGGCCGGGGCGGGGTCGGCGGGGGCCGGGTCGGTGGCGAGCCGCAGGTGCGGGCGGGCACGGACGGGCTCCGCGGGGGCATCCGGCAGCGGCTCCTCGGCCGGGCGGGCCTCGGCGCGCTGCTGCTCGCGCTTGCGCAGCCGCTCGGCGGCCTGGGCGGCCCGGGCGCGGTCGAGCTTCACCTCGTACCGCTGGCGCTCCAGCTTGCGCAGGTGGCCGATGTAGAGGGTGAGGAGGACCGCCGGCACGGCCGGGACCCAGAGGAAGGCCAGACCGGCCACCGCCGCGACGACCGCGCCGAGCGCGAACGCCAGGAAGAGGAAGCTGACCATCCGGCGCCGCCGGGCCAGCAGCCGGGCCCGGCGCTCGGCCCCGGCCCGCCGCTCGGCGGTCTCCTCGGCCGCACGCTCGGCCGTCCGCTCCGCCGGGTGCCCGGCGGGGTGCTCCGCGGGACGCTCGGCCGGATCGTCCGCCGGGCCCTCCACGGGCTCCTCGACGGTGCCGCTCCCAGGGTCGCCGGAGGCGGCCTCGTCCCGTCCGGGAGGGCCGTCCTTGCTCTGCTCGTCGTCACGCGGTTCGTCGCCCAGGGCCCGGGATGCCCGCCGCTCCAGCGCCGATCGCCCGGCCAGCAGGCGGATGGCGGTGCTGAAGCGTTCCGTCGGGCGCGCCTCGTTGAGCTCGTCCTGCCTGCGGAGCCACATCGGCACGAGATAGGCGGCCCAGGCCCCTACGATGACGGCGTAGATAAGGCCGCTACTGCTCACGTTTCACACCGTACGGGCGCCGGGGAAGGCCTGGCAGCAATTTGGCACGGCGTGTCGTGTGATCAAGCTGATTCTCCGACTATTTTGCCGGCATTTGTGCCCGTCCGTCGCCACGCCGATGCCATATCGATATTTCCTTCGAACATATATTCAATTCCTGCGGCGGTGCCCGGAACTGAGCGCCCGCCAGCGCTCCAGCATCCCCTCGGGGACCTCCTCCGCGGTGAGCGCGTACACCAGGTGGTCCCGCCAGTCGCCGTCGATGTGCAGATAGCGCGGCCGCATTCCCTCCGAGCGGAAGCCGAGCTTTTCCACCACCCGCCGGCTCGGCCCGTTCTCCGGGCGGATGCAGACCTCGATGCGGTGCAGTCCGAGCGTGCGGAAACAGTGGTCCACCGAAAGTGCCACCGCGGTCGGCATGATGCCCCGGCCGGCCACCGCCTCGTCGACCCAGTAGCCGACATTGGCCGAGCACATCGAACCCCAGGTGATCCCGCCCACGGTCAGCTGGCCGACCAGCCGGCCCTTGTGGAGCACGACGAAGGGCAGCATCCGCCCGGCCGAGGCCTCGCCGCGCAGGAACCGGACCATCTGCCGGTAGGTGGGCCGCGGACCGGCGCCCTGGCCGGCCGGGCCGGGCGGCACGGTGGCCTCCCAGCGGCGCAGCCAGTCCCGGTTGCGCCGGCTGACCTCCTGCCACTCGCGCTGGTCGCGGACCCGGATCGGGCGCAGCGCGACGTCCCCCTCGTGGAGCTCTACCGGCCAGCCGGCGTTCAGTGCGCTCTCCCGGAAGCAGGTGCGTCGGGCCGGGGGTGGTCCCCGCCGCCGAGCTGGTCGACGGCGTGGGCGAGCAACGGCTCCAGGACGGCCAGGCCGTCCTTGACGCCGCCGGTCGAGCCCGGCAGGTTGACGATCAGGGTACGTCCGGCGAGGCCGGCCAGCCCGCGGGAGAGCGCGGAGGTCGGGACCTTCTCTCGGCCGTGGGCCCGGATGGCCTCGGCGATGCCGGGGACCTGCCGGTCGATGACCCGGGAGGTCATCTCGGGGGTCAGGTCCATCGGGGAGATGCCGGTGCCGCCGGTGGTCAGCACCACGTCGTAGCCGGCCGCGACGGCCTCCCGCAGGGCCGCCTCGACCGGTTCGCCGTCGGGGACGACCACGGGGCCGTCGACGGTGAAGCCCATCGCGCGCAGGCCCGCCACCAGCAGCGGGCCGCCCTTGTCCTGGTAGACGCCGGCCGAGGCCCGGTTGGAGACGGTGACGGCCAGCGCGCGCATGCCCGGCTCGCTCATGCGCCCGCCTCCGGGGTGAACCAGTCGCCGCTCTTGCCGCCGGTCTTGCTGAGCACCCGGACGGACTCGATGGTGGCGCTCTTGTCGACGGCCTTGACCATGTCGATCACGGTGAGGCCGGCCACCGCGACGGCGGTGAGCGCCTCCATCTCGACGCCGGTGCGGTCGGCGGTCTTCACGGTGGCGGTGATCTCGACCGCGTCGTCGGCGACCGAGAGGTCGACCTTGACCCCGGAGACCGCGATCGGGTGGCAGAGCGGGATCAGGTCCGGGGTCTTCTTGGCGCCCATGATCCCGGCGATCCGGGCGACGGCGAGGGCGTCACCCTTGGGCACGCCCTCCCCGCGCAGCAGCTCGACCACGCGCGGGGAGACCCGGACCCGGCCGGCCGCGACGGCGGTGCGCGCGGTGGTGGCCTTCTCGGAGACGTCGACCATCCGGGCCGCGCCCTGGTCGTCGACGTGGGTGAGGCGGTCGCCGGGGGGTGAGGTGCTCACGGGTGCTCCAGGGGGCGCGCAGGTCGAATACCGCGCTACCGTACCCCCCGTCCCGGCCGGGGCGTGGGACGGGCCGCGTCCGCGAGACGGCCCGCCGCGCCGGGCGGTCAGCCGCCGAGCAGGACGACGTCCACCTCGCTGCCGGCGGGCAGCTCGGTGACGTCCTCGGGGACGGTGATCAGGCAGTCGGCCCGGGCCAGCGCGCCGACCAGGTGGGACCCGGCCCCGCCGACCGGCTCGACCACGCCGGCCGCGGCGTCGTACCGGCCGCGCAGGAACTGCCGCCGGCCGGCGGGCGAGCGCAGCGTCGCCGGGCAGAGCGCGCGGACCACCGGGCGGTGGACGTCGGCGGCGCCGAGCATGGTGCGGATCACCGGGCGGACGAACAGCTCGAAGGAGATGTAGGCGCTGACCGGGTTGCCGGGCAGAGCCAGCAGGGGCACCCCGGAGCCGCCGGCCCCGGCACCGCTCCCGGCGCCGATCCGGCCGAAGCCCTGCGGCTTGCCGGGCTGCATCCGCAGCCGCCGGAAGTCGACCCCGCCGTAGGACTCGAAGACCTCCTTGACCACGTCGTACGCGCCGACGCTGACGCCGCCGCTGGTGACGATCAGGTCGGCCCGGCTGAGCTGGTCCTCCAGGACGGCACGCAGCCGCGCCGCGTCGTCCGGCACGCCGCCGACGCGGTAGGCGATGGCGCCGGCGTCGCGGGCCGCGGCGGTGAGGGTGTAGCTGTTGGAGTCGGAGATCTGGCCGGGGCCGACCGGCTCGCCGGGCTGGACCAGCTCGCTGCCGGTGGAGAGGACGACCACGCGCGGGCGCGGGCGGACCTTCACGGTGGCCCGGCCGATCGCGGCGAGCAGGCCGAGCTGGGCGGGGCCGAGCCGGGTGCCGGCCTCCAGTACCCGCGAGCCGGCCGCGACGTCGCTGCCGCGGAGGCGGATGTGGGCGCCGTCGGAGACCGGGCGCAGTACCCGGACCTCCTCGTCCTCGACGGCGGCGGTCATCGCGTCGGCGGCCTGCCCGCTGCCGCTGGAGCCGTCGGTCCACTCGACCGGGGCGACGGCCTGGGCGCCGGGCGGGACGGGGGCGCCGGTCATGATCCGGGCGGCTTGGCCGGGGCCGACCTTCGGCAGTTCGCCGGCGCCGGCGGCGATGTCGCCGACCACCGCGAGCACCGAGGGGTACTCGGCGGTGGCGCCGGCGGTGTCGGCGGTGCGGAGCGCGTAGCCGTCCATCGAGCTGTTGTCGAAGGGCGGCAGGTCGCCGTCGGCGTGCACGTCCTCGTCGAGCCGGCAGCCCTGGGCGTCGAGCAGCTGGAGCTCGATCGCGGGCAGCGGGCCGACGGTGGCCAGGACGTCGGCGAGGTGTTCGTCGACCGTCCAGAGCCTGACCGGGCGAGCGGCCGGTGCCGGGTCCGCGGCTCCCTCGCAGCAGGCTGCGGCAGGGGTGGTGCTGCTTTCCGTGGACCCGGTCATCGGCTCACTCGCTCTCTGTCGGTAGGTCAGTCCTGCAGCTCGGAGGCGACGAACTCGCGGAGCCAGGAGCGGAACTCCGGGCCCAGGTCCTCGCGCTCGGAGGCCAGTCGGACGATAGCGCGCAGGTAGTCCGCGCGGTCGCCGGTGTCGTAGCGGCGGCCCTTGAAGAGGACGCCGTGCACCTGGCCGCCGACCTCCGGTTCGCGGGTGGCCAGCTCGCGCAGGGCGTCGGTGAGCTGGATCTCGCCGCCACGGCCGGGCGGGGTCTCGCGCAGCACGTCGAAGACCGAGGGGTCGAGGACGTAACGGCCGATGACGGCGTAGTTCGACGGGGCGTCGGCGGTGTCGGGCTTCTCGACCAGGTCGGTCACCTGGAAGACGTCCTCGCCGAAACCGTTGGCCTTGACGGCCGCGCAGCCGTAGAGGTGGATCTGGGAGGGGTCGACCTCCATCAGCGCGACGACCGAGCCGCCGAGCTCCTGCTGGACCTCGATCATGCGGGCGAGCAGCGGGTCGCGCGGGTCGATCAGGTCGTCGCCCAGCAGGACGGCGAACGGCTGGCCGGCGACGTGCTGCTCGGCGACCGAGACGGCGTGGCCGAGGCCCTTGGGGTCGCCCTGGCGGACGTAGTGCATGTTGGCCAGGTCGACGGACTCGCGGACCCGGCGCAGGCGGTCCTGGTCACCCTTGCGGGCGAGCAGCTCCTCCAGCTCGTACGCGCGGTCGAAGTGGTCCTCCAGAGCGCGCTTGTTGCGGCCGGTGACCATCAGTATGTCGGACAGCCCGGCGGCGGCCGCCTCCTCGACGACGTACTGGATCGCCGGCTTGTCGACGACCGGCAGCATCTCCTTCGGAGTCGCCTTGGTCGCCGGGAGGAAGCGGGTGCCCAGTCCGGCCGCGGGGACCACGGCCTTGGTTACCGGCACTCGAGAGCTGGTCGTCGTCATGCGTTTTACCTTACTAAGGCATGTTTACGCCTGGCCGAGCGCGGTTGACCGGTGATGACAGCACGTCGCTGGGCCCGGCCACGATGGCAGGCAGAGAGGAAGTGACGGGAGAGGCGAGGGTGTCCCCTCCGGCACAGGCGGACAGACTACCCGCCTTTCCGGAACGGTCACGCTCGGCGTCGGAGCCGCCCTCCGACCGCGGGGGAACCGTTCCGCGCCAGCAGTCCCCGCCGGCCGCCCGGGCCTCGGCGAGGGCCCGGTCGGCGGCCCGGAGCAGGACGGCGGCGTGGGTGCCGTCCTCCGGCAGCACCGCGAGGCCGACGGCGGCGGTCAACCCGTTGCCGTGCGGGCGGCGGTCCTCGCGCGGGCCGGAGGACCAGTCCAGCAGCAGGTGGCGGCGGACCGACCAGGCCAGCCGCTCGGCGACCTGCGCGGCGCCCTCGGCGCCGGTGTCCGGCAGCACGGCCAGGAACTCCTCGCCGCTGTACCGGCCGAAGGTGTCCGAGCGGCGGATCTCCATGCCGAGCCGCTGGGCGAGGTCGCGCAGCACCGCGTTGGCCCGGGCCCGACCGTGCTCGGCGATGACCGCCTCGAAGCCCGCGATCTCCAGCAGCAGCACGGCCAGCGGGCGCGGGCCCTCCTGCTGCTCGGCCTGCTCGGCGCGGCGGGCGCGCTCGATCTCCTTGTCCAGCGTGAGCTGCAGGTGCCGGTAGTTCCAGACGCCGGTGAGCGGGTCGCAGGAGGCGGTGCGCTCCAGCTCGGCGCAGCGGGCCTCCAGCTCGGCGACCCGCTCGCGCAGCCGGGCCTCGCGGGCGGCCTGGCCCCGGTCGCCGCGGCGCAGTCGCAGCCCGAGCACGGTGGCGCCGGCCAGCGCGGGGACGCTCAGCGCGGCCAGGGCCTGGACCAGCAGCGGGGTGGACATCGGGGCGCCTTCCGCGTGTCAGGCTCTGGGCGTCGCCCGCACAGAGCCGGGGAGCACCGAGCCGGGGAGGATCGAGCCGTGAAGGGTCGAGCCGTGGAGGATCCCATGCACAACGAGAAGAGCGCGCTGAGGACACGGCTGCTGTCGCAGCGGCGCGCGCTGTCGCCGGAGGCCCGGGAGGCGGCCGCGCAGGCGCTGGCCGGGCACGCCGGGGAGCTGGCCGCGCCGGGTGCCACGGTGGCCGCGTACGTGTCGGTCGGCGCCGAGCCGGGCACCCGGCCGCTGCTGGACGCACTGCTGGCACGCGGGGTGCGGGTGCTGCTGCCGGTGCTGCTGGCCGACAACGACCTGGACTGGGCCGCCTACGAGGGCCCGGGTGCGCTGGCCCCGGCCGGGCGGGGGCTGCTGGAGCCGGTCGGCGGCCGGCTCGGCCCTGAGGCGGTGACCGGGGCGGAGCTGGTGCTGCTGCCGGGCCTGGCGGTGGACCGGCAGGGTCTGCGGCTGGGCCGGGGCGGCGGCTCGTACGACCGGGTGCTGGCCCGGCTGGGGCGGGCCGGAGTGCGCCCGCTGCTGGCCGTGCTGCTGTACGAGCACGAGCTCCTGGCAAGCGTGCCGGCCGAGCCGCACGACCTGCCGGTGGACGCCGCGCTCACGCCGTCGGGGCTGCACCGGCTGGACCGGGAACGGCTGGGCTGACGGCAACCGGGCTGACGGCAACCGAGCCGACGACGGCCTGGCCGGAACACGACCGCGGCCCCGCCTTCCCCCGGTGCGGGGAGGGGCGGGGCCGCGGCCGTGCGGTCGGTCAGCCGGTGGTCAGCCGGTGGTCAGCACCAGCTTGT